>JAPOYL010000011.1:0-39955 GCA_026706595.1 Gammaproteobacteria bacterium
GGGCAGGAGACGGCACTGCCAATTGCACATGCACGGGGGCGCTGACACCGGAACCTGCCGCTGCTTCTTTGGGCCAATGGTGGTTTAGGAGTGCGCGCGGACGACACCGGGCATGATATGATTCAAGTACAAGAAACCGTTATTTTCTTCAAGGAGGTGAAGTCTCATGACAGTCCCGAAAGCGGATAACAACGAGCGTTTTTTCATGTCAGATGACTGGTCCGATGAAGATGCAAAAAAAGTTGCAGCCGAGGAAGGGATTACCTTGACGGAGGATCATTTTGAAATGCTGCATGCCCTGCAGGAGTACTACTCAAGACACGACATCAACATGATCAACATGCGCGAACTGCATGATGCGCTTGAGGAGAAATTCCACTACAAGGGGGGCATGAAGTACCTCTACGACCTGTTTCCAGGCGGACCGGTGGCCCAAGGTTGCAGGATTGCAGGCCTACATGTGCCTACAGGCGCCGTGGATAAAGGGTTTGGAAGCGTAGCCTGAGAGACTGCTTGTTAGCCAGCCATCCCCGCAAGCCGCCATTTTACGAATGGCTGTGGCTAGTAGTGTAATCCCATCTTGATGTAGCCGCTTGGGCAGACTTCGGCACAGATATGGCAGCCCACACATTTGTCGTAATCGGTGTCAACGTAACGGCCCATCGCGCGCTGGTCTTTCTTGACCCGGAAAATGGCATCTTCGGGGCAATACACCACGCAGTTGTCGCATTCGAAGCACATTCCGCAGCTCATGCAGCGGGCTGCTTCGTCTATCGCTTTTTGTTCCTCTAGCGCAGAAAATCTTTCCTGGAAATTGTTCAGTACCGTATCAGCCGTAATGTTGGCTTCCTGCCGACGGTTCATGAGCTCATGGTCGAAATAGGCAAGGTGCAACTGGTCATGGGTCGCGATCTCGGTGGCTGAGCGGTCCTCATAGTTGTGAATTGCAAATTCTGCGGTGTCCGTACCCCAGGCCTCGCGGACTTCAAAGGCCGAGGGCTCAAGTTCACGTACGCGAAGCTCTTCCAGGAGCTTGAAATGGTGGGTGTCGATTTTCGGACGTGAGGGGATTTCCTGGTCCATCAGATAATGGTGCAGGCCTTCTGCTGCAATCGAGGCCTGCCCGATGGCCGTGGTGAGAAGATGCGGGTTGACGGCATCCCCGGCTACAAAATGCCCGGGTTTGCCTACCACCTGGTACACCTTGTCGGCATCCATGAGCCCCCAACCGTTATCGAATTCCTCGATTCCCGTATAGTCGCCAGTTTGACCTGTCGCACTGACAATCAGGGTACATTCGATATCGAATTCCTCGCCTTCCTTGGGCTGCAGCTTGCCATCGACGAGCTCTACCGGGACCACTCGAAGCGCCTTGGCCCTGCCATTCTCATCCTGGATCACCTCAACAGGCGACAGCCCGTCATGGATTTCCACGCCCTCGCGAATCACGGCATCGAGTTCATGCTTGGTTGCTGGTGCCTCTGAGATCGGACGCCGGTAAACGACCCACACATCGGCTCCCGTACGCTTGGCCACGCTTGCCACATCATGCACCGTGTGTCCCAGAATCACGCTTTCCGGACGGTCTTTTTGGGTCACGCTGTGGATGTTGCCGATACGTCTGGCCACCGCCAGCACGTCCATCGCTGTATCCCCTGCACCGATTACCAGTATTCGGCCACTGATGTACTTCAGGCGGTCCTCATTAAAGGCACGCAGGTAGGACATGCCGTCGACGACGTTCGGGGCATCCCCTCCCGGGATCGGCAGTGTCTTTCCGGAGACCGCGCCAATACCCCAGAACACCGCATCGTAGTCACGTTCCAGTTCCTTGACCGAGACATCCGTGCCGACCCGGGTGTTCAGCTTGACCTCTACACCCATGTCGATGATCCGGTTGATCTCGCCCTCCAGCACGGATCGTGGTGTACGGTATCCCGGGATACCGAATACCATCATGCCTCCAAGCTGGTCGTATTCATCAAAAATTGTGCAGGCATGCCCTTTCTGGCGCAGGAAATAGGCCGCAGTCAGGCCCGCGCATCCACCACCGACAATGGCAACTTTCTTGCCGCTGTCCTGCTCGGGTACCGAATAGGTCAGGTTCTGCTGCAAAGCCCAGTCACCTACATACTGTTCCACAGCATTGATGCCCACGGCCTCTTCTACCTCATTGCGGTTGCAGCCATCCTCACACGGGGCAGGGCACACACGCCCCATCACGGATGGGAACGGGTTGGACATGGTCATGCGACGAAAGGCATATTCCTCCCAGGTCATATCGCCTACAGGTTTGTCAATTCCCCGGACAATCGACAGCCAGCCACGAATATCATGGCCAGAGGGGCAGCTTGCCTGACACGGGGGGGTCCGGTGTATGTATGTGGGACAGATCTCCGACAACCCGTTTTGCACAACGTCCTTGCTCCATTGCGTCGTGACATTGTCGCCGTCCTCATAACGTCGAAAAGTGAGCTTTTCTTCCATTATCCGCTACCTCCAAAACAAGCGTCCCAACCCCGGTGGTCGGGTCGATTTGAATCTATCAGGCAAAATAAGAGTCCCCGATTATAAGGAAATTTCCGGGCACGAGAATATAACTTAAGCACTATCTCCGCCGGACATGCGCTACACGGCATTCGGCATGTTCATGCATCGTTGCCCTGGGCCCAGAAGACCGGTTTGGCAGGTCAGTCCATGACAAGCTCGGTCAGTGTCATGTCGCCCGAAGTGTCAATGTCGAGGGCCTGGATCCCGGGCATCCTGTCCACGATGTAGGCTGCCATCAGCCCTACGGTTGCCGCTCTCTCCTGCTGTATCGCGGTCAGCATCTTGTCAGCCGCAATCTGGCAGCGTTGCAGGTCGTTGGGGCAATCTACCCAGGTACGGCTCATTTGCCAGCCCCTGTCCATGTCCGAATCCATTTTCTGGAATATATCCTGAGCGTCCTGCGTCATTTCATGATCGACGCGCAGGGAAAAGGTTTTCTCATCAATTGTGACTTTCAGTATCATCGGGGGGTTTCGCAAACTTGCTGCATGTCAATGTGACCAGCACCGAGTATTCAAAGAATGGTGATACAAGTCAAACATGTTCTCGGCGACCAGGAACTCCATCGGGTACGCGAAGTGCTTGCCAGTGCTAAATTCCAGGACGGCAGGCTTTCCGCCGGGCTATCTGCCCGGCAGGTGAAAAACAACGAAGAGGTTTGCAGCGAACAAACGGTTTCCGAGCTGAACCGCGTTGTCATGGGTAATCTGGTACGTCATCCCGAGTACAAGATTGCGGCACTCCCGCACCGCATCGCGGTGCCCTTTTACGTACGATACGGCAAGGGCATGGCGTACGGAGAACACATGGACGATCCTGTGATGGGGGAGGAAAACCGCTATCGCTCTGATATTGCCGTCACCGTATTTTTGAATTCGCCCGATGAATACGAAGGCGGGGAGCTGGTGATTAGCACGCCCTTTGGACGCCAGCCAATCAAGTGTCCGGCGGGTGACGCCGTGTTGTATCCTGCCTCGACACGCCATCAAGTGAACCCGGTGACGAGCGGTGAGCGTCTGGTGGCTGTAACCTGGGTGCAGAGCCTGGTACGGAGCTATGAACAACGCGACCTGCTTTATCAGCTCGGCAAGACCCGTGAGAAAATGTTGCGCAAGGCCCCTGATTCCGAGGATAGCCGGCGCATCGACAACGTATACCTCAACCTGATGCGCATGTGGAGCGCAGTCTGAAGCAACAGACCTAGTGGGAATAGGCCCGCAGACCGGGTGGCATGGTCCAGTAAGGCGAGGGGTGGGGTGTTGGAATTCCGTGCAGGCAGGTGTTCTTGTGCCTGAAACGAATACGGAAAAGGCTTTTTGAGAGGTCGGCCTAGGGCTTGGAGCCTACTTCCTCATGGGCATCGTCCACCACATCCATGGCGACCTTCGCATACTCTTCTTTGAAGCCGTCGAGCTCTGAGCCTTCCTTTGGCATCCAATAACTTTCTGCCGTCAACTTCCCGCTTTGCTCGAGTTCAATGAATTTCTTTTGCATTTCAAGCAGTTTCTGGATCTTTTCCTGTTTGGAACTCACGTCGAATCCTCACTCTGTTCACATCCGCCTGCATACGCTAGTGGCCCGGCGGTCCGCTGTCTGTATTCCCTAATGGGTGCAGGCATGGGCATCGCGCGCTCAGGCCAGAATCAATATCCGCCCTTGCGCCGACTCTCGGGTAACCCGCCGATGCGACCTGCCTGCTTGCTGGGGTTTCCAGGAAACAGGTCGTACAAGACCTTGGCATTCAATTTCTTGTCTCCCCAGGCCTTGGCCATGGTCTTGACCATGTTTCGGGTGTTGGGCAGGTTTCCGTTGTTGTTGATGAACTCATCCCTGAGGTAATTGATGACGTCCCAGTGCCGGTCTGTCAGCTCAAGACCTTCCTCCTGGGCAATTATGCTCGCCACCTCTTCGCTCCAGTCTCCAATGTCAACCAGAAAACCGGAGTCCGTTGTTTCGATTTCCTTACCATCAATGTTAATTGCCATAACTTCACTCCTCACCTGACAATTTTTGCTTGCCTTTATGTCAGCAGTTAACTTAACAGTGGTTTTATTTTTCCTGTGACTGCCGGACGGCGTCAATACCCTTATGAGGTAGGAACAAGCCGCAGCCTACCTTGCGGCCCGGACCCAGGCCGTGTTGCTGCAGGTGAATGGACTCTTCTTTCTCCAGGCTGTCGATCATCAGGCTGCGCGTGGACAGATTGTCTTCGGGCATCCGCAGCACGTGCGCCCGTCCGCTCATCATCTTCCTGGCATGTATGCCCTGGCCCCTCAGCAGCTTGTCCGCCTGATCCAGGAAGGCTGCCTCGTCGGTGAGATGATCCGTGACTATGTAGCGCGCGAAAATCGTGGTCTGCGTAGAAAGCAATTTCTCATGGGGTTGACTCAGGATCAGTTCATGAGCACCGACCTGCATCCTTCTGCCTGCAAGCTGCTTGGCCTCGGGGATCCGGTGTTTTGGCAGTCTCAGCGTGAAACGCGTACGGCGGGACAGACTCAACAACGCATCCGGTTCCTGCGGCCTGATCCAGCCATTCCCTGACTCGGCCCCATGGATCAGGTGGATCCCGGCCTGGGACTCTTCTGCCATCCAGGTCAGTTCAGCCTGAATGGCCCTGTAAAGGTCATAGGCATGGTCCAGCGGCAATTGCTTGCACTGTACCTTGAATGATAAATCGATGACATCGTCCGGTACGACGTACTGCTTGCCCTTGTCTTCTCGATCCTGCCAGTACATTGCAGGGCTAGTCGGGGATTTTATTGGCCGACGTGAATACCGATTCCAGGATGTCTTCCCAGTTTTCGGGAGTGTCATGAAAAGGGGGGCGCACATCCATGCGAAAGAACCGTTCCTCCTTTTGTGCGTGCTCGCCGATCTTTTCCTTGAGTTCCTCGAACGATTGCAGCTCATGGTGCTGCATGAGGATCTCACTCAGCCACAACATCGTCGGTGTGCCGCATGTCGTTTGCCAGGTCGGGTCTGGCCACACGTTCGTAAAAACGGGCCCGGTACAGCAGGCGTCTTGAGCGGGGTTTATCAATAAACATGGTTCGATTATGCAGCACATTGTTGCAAATCACACCCTCACCACTTTGCAGGCGGTGGTGGAACCGGTATGGGTTGTCATCAAGGATTTCCTGCAAGGCGGACCTTGCCCGCGCGCATGCCTGACTGTCCTTCCAGTGGATATTGCGGGTACGGGCGGTATAGCGCGTGTATAAGGTTTGTGTGGGTCCGTCGATCACAAACACGGGCCCGGTTGTCTCAAGATTTGGCCGTTCACTGTTTTCAGGATTGGGGGGGATCGTCATGGCCTCGGGATCCATCAGGGCCTCGATGTGTCCCGGGTCATGATCGCGCAACAGGATGTACAGGATTTCAGGGTCCAGGTAGGTGTTTTCGCCGCCACTTTCGGCAGGGCGTACGCAGTGCATCAAAAATGCCCGGATGCGTTGAGCATCCTGATTGTAGTAGCCGTCGGTGTGCCAGTTCAGTAGCTTGTTCGTGTACGGAATGTACGAGCTTCCAGGCCCTTCAGGCAAGACCTGTATGGATGAAATCCGATCCCGGTCCGCATGAAAGTTGGCATCCATGTGGGTCAGGCCCAGCTGTTTAGCAATGGCGGCTACAATGCTTTTGTCCAGCACGTCGCCATACCGGATCCTGTAGATGGCAAGATTGGTCTTCTCGCACAATCGCAACAGGCTGCCTTTTTCTTCCTGAGTCAGCCGGCAGGGGTTTTGGATGTCCACGATCAGCTGTTCCGTTTGGGCCGGATAGTTCCGCAGTTTGCGTGCCCGCCACTGGCGGTATGCGCTGGTATTTTCAAGTAAGAACTGCTGCATGGGCTGGCGAGCACAGAAATGATCCGAGGGAGAAGGGAAAAGACTGTACGACTGTGTGTGGACCTCCCGTGCGAAATAATGCCTGAGACACTTGCGGTTTAGCTTAATGTTATCGACCTGATAAATCCTATCTCTATCGGGATAACCCGCTTTTGGGTTCGCACCCCATGGAGGGGGTTTTGTCATCTAGGTCCTGCTTCTAGACTCATCAAGGTATGTTTAGAACCTTTAGGCTTCTTTGCCATGACGTGTTCCTGTACACTTAATAGAGTCCATGCATCCGGTTTGAGGTTTCAGATCTGAAACCAGAAATACGTAAGGAGATTTCATAATGGCCGATACGAATCATCCCACTCCTATGCTTGATGACCTGGAAAAGGGTCCGTGGCCGAGTTTCGTTTCCGGCATCAAGCGTCTGCGCGACAAACATGACGATGAACGAATCCGTGGCGTGGCCAACTCCTTGCTGGGCCAACTGGAACACTCCTACGAGACGCGCAAAGGCTACTGGAAGGGGGGTACGGTTTCGGTGTTCGGGTACGGAAGTGGAATCATTCCTCGTTTTTCCGAGGTAGGTTCGGCGTTTCCCGAATCCAAGGAGTTCCACACCCTGCGGGTTCAGCCCCCTGCAGGAAACTATTACACGACGGACATGCTGCGACAGCTTGGATCAAGCTGGGAGAAATGGGGTTCCGGGCTGGTGACCTTTCATGGACAAACCGGGAACATTATGTTTATCGGCGCCACGACGGAAAATACGCAGCACTTTTTTGATGAGATCAATGATTACGGATGGGACTTGGGAGGCGCAGGGCCCTGCGTGCGCACCGGACAGTCCTGTGTAGGCTCGGCACGGTGCGAGATGTCCAACGCGGACGAAATGAAAATTCACCGAACCCTGCTTAACAACTTCACCGACGATGTCCATCGTCCTGCATTGCCCTACAAATTCAAATTCAAGGTATCCGGATGCCCGAACGATTGCATGAATTCGATCGAGCGGTCGGACTTTTCCATTATCGGCACGTGGCGTGACGACATGAAAGTGGATCAGGACGAAGTCAAGAAATTCGTGAAACGCAAGGGTCGCCAATACGTGATCGATAACGTGATCACCCGGTGTCCGACCAAGGCCCTTACCCTGAAAGATGATGACACTCTGGAGGTCAACAACGAGGACTGCGTTCGTTGCATGCACTGCCTGAACGTGATGGTGAAAGCGTTGTCGCCCGGAGATGATCGAGGAGTCACCATACTCATCGGGGGCAAGCGTACCCTCAAGATCGGTGACCTGATGGGAACCGTGGTGGTGCCGTTCATGAAGCTCGACACCGAAGAGGATTACGAGAGACTGGTCGAAATAGCCGAGGAAACCATTGATTTCTGGGCAGAGAACGGTCTGGAGCATGAGCGATGCGGAGAAATGATCGAGCGCATCGGTCTTGTCAATTTCCTGGAAGGGATCGGCATTGAAGTGGATCCCAACATGGTCAACGAGCCGCGCCAGAGTTCCTATCTGCGTACCGACGGCTGGGACGAAGAAGCCGAGAAGTGGTTCCAGAGGAAGGCCGAGCAGCAGGCGGCTGCAGGCTAGCCCCTGCGGTCCTGCCGTACACATCTTTTCAAAGCATCAGGCTACAAAGTTTAGGAGAACATAATGGCGCAGCAGCATCGCCCACCCATTGAGTCAGGTTGCCCGGACGGATTCCAGTACATGCATCCTGTGATGCGTAAAAATTACGGGGCTTGGGATTATCATGAGCACCCGCGTCCAGGCGTTCTGCTGCATGTGGCTGATAACGGGGATCGCATCTGGACCGTGCGTGCAGGAACGCAACGTATCCTGGACGTTTTCACCCTGCGCAAGCTCTGTGAGATTGGCGACGAATTTGCGGAAGGCTACGTGCGCTTTACGATCCGCAGCAACATCGAATACATGGTGGCGGATGGCTCCAAAGTCCAGCCGCTGATCGATGCCCTGGAAGAGGAAGGTTTTGTGGTTGGCGGAACGAAGAATTCCGTGGCCATGATTTCACATACACAAGGCTGGCTGCATTGTGATATCCCCGGTACGGATGCCTCAGGTGTGGTCAAGGCCATGATGGACGAGTTGATCGATGAGTTCCGTGAGAACAACATGCCCAACCGGGTGCACATCACGACCTCCTGTTGCCAGATCAATTGTGGTGGCCAGGGGGATATTGCGATCAATGTACAGCATACCAAGCCGCCGAAAATCAACCATGACCTGGTCTCCAATGTTTGTGAGCGCCCATCCGTCGTTGCACGTTGCCCGGTGGCTGCGATTCGCCCTGCTCTGGTGAACGGCAAGCCGTCACTTGAGGTCGACGAGAAAAAATGCATTTGCTGCGGGGCCTGTTACCCGCCTTGCCCGCCCATGCAGATCAATGATGCCGAGCACAGTCAGCTTGCGATCTGGGTGGGAGGCAATCACAGTAATGCACGCGGCAAGCCCACCTTCCAGAAACTGGTGGCAGCGGGCATTCCCAACAACCCCCCGCGCTGGCCGGAAGCGACCGCAGTGGTCAAGCAAATCCTGCGGGCCTACCGTGATGGCGCCAGGGACTGGGAGCGTATCAATGACTGGATTGAACGTATCGGCTGGCCACGGTTTTTTGAGAGCACGGGACTTCCCTTTACCAAATTCCACATCGATAACTGGCGTGGTGCGCGCAGGAGCCTGAATTCTTCGGCTCATATCCGCTTCTAGGTATGAGGGCGCAGTGTGAAGTTTGGAATTGTGATTAATGAAGGACCGTATACGCACCAAGCATCTGATTCGGCCCTTCAATTTGTAAAAGCTGCCCTGCACAAGGGGCATGAGATCTTCCGCGTCTTTTTCTATCACGACGGAGTCAATAACGGCACCAGCCTGGGTGTGCCGCCCCAGGATGACCGCAATCTCACCCTGGAATGGTCGGGCCTGGCCGAAAAGCATGACTTGGACCTGGTTGTGTGTGTGGCTGCCGCGCAGCGCCGCGGGATTCTCGATGAAGATGAAATGGGGCGACATGGCAAAAGCGCAAACAATCTGGCACCGGGCTTTCGTATCTCAGGTCTGGGACAACTCATCGAAGCCGGGATTCAGGCAGACCGTCTGGTCACATTCGGAGACTGATTTTCTAGGGGATGTCTGATGGAAAACGGCGAGGGTGTAGTTAAGAAATTCTGTTATATCAACCGCAAGGCCCCATATGGAACAATCTATGCGCTGGAATCCCTGGAGGTCGTGCTGATCGCGGCCGCGTTTGACCAGGACATCAGCCTGGTGTTTGCAGACGATGGCATATACCAGCTCACCAAGGGGCAGGACACCGACGGCATCGGCATGAAGAACTTTTCCAAGACCTACACGGCACTTGGGGACTACGACATCAAGAAGGTATATGTTGAGAAGGAGTCTCTGGAAGAGCGCGGCTTGTCTGCCGAGGATCTTCAGGCGCTGAAATACGAGGATGAGGACGACGACTGGGCAGAAAAGGACTCGTTGTTTGTCGTTGGGCGTGAAGAGCTGGCCAAAATCATTGATGAACAGGATGTGATACTGAGTTTCTGACCTCTGCCATGGCAACCCTACACACCGTAAATAAATCCCCGTTTGAACGTAACGCACTGGAATCCTGTTTGCGCCTTGCCAAGGCGGGAAGTTCCGTACTTCTGTTTGAGGATGGTGTAATCGGTGCCATGCGCGACACAAGATTCAGTGAAAAAATCACCCAGGCGATGGGCGATTTTTCATTTTATGTCCTGGGGCCGGATATCAAGGCCCGCGGACTGAGCAATGACAAGGTAATCGATGGGATCCAGGTAGTCGATTATAATGGCTTTGTGGATTTGACGACGGAACACGATACCGTTCAGTCGTGGCTGTGAAATTTGTTTAACGAACGCGAGAAAATGAGGAGATTTGCATGGCTTTAGAAGTAAATGGCAAGTCCTTTGAGACTGATGAAGAAGGGTATTTGGCCAACCTGAATGACTGGCAGCCGGAACTGGCAGATGCGATGGCGGAGGCGGACGGTGCCGAGCTGGGGGAAAATCACTGGGAGGTGATTAACTTTCTGCGCTCGTACTATGAAGAGTACCAGATTGCTCCCGCAGTGCGTGTCCTGACCAAGGCAATTGGCAAGAAACTGGGCAAGGACAAGGGTAACAGCAAGTATTTGTATGAGTTGTTTCCTTACGGCCCTGCGAAGCAGGCGTGTAAGTACGCGGGCCTGCCCAAGCCAACGGGTTGCGTGTAGGTATACTGAGCCCTGACAAGGGAAATGGCTGAAAGGTAAAGCCGCCTTTCTTCTTTGCATCGGGACCATGTTCATGCCGGGTGTGAAGGGCCAAGAAACCTTGATAGATGTCAGTCATAACGATCGTCTTTGCAGTCCTTTTTTATGTGGCTACTGCCATATTGCTGGTTTTTACTGCACATAAAATCTGGCAGTACGCCAAAACACCCGCACCTCTGAAAATACCCACAACGCCCGCGCCTACTACGCGCAGCGGCGTTGTGTTCCGGATGATCAAGGAACTCACGATATTCGAAAGCCTGTTCAAGTCGAGCAAGTGGACCTGGCTGTTTGGGTGGATGTTTCATTTCGGACTGCTTTTGGTCCTGCTAAGGCATTTGCGTTACTTCACAGACCCGGTCTGGGGCTGGGTGGTCTTTTTGCAGCCGTTTGGCAAATATGCCGCCTTCATGATGCTGGCGGGCCTGGCCGGGTTATGGGCCAGAAGAATTTTCGTAGACCGTGTTCGCTACATCTCTGCGCCCTCGGATCACCTCATGCTGTTGCTGCTGATTGCAATCGGGGTCACCGGCGCACTGATGACCTTTGTGGAGCACACCGACATCGTTGCACTAAAGGCGTTTTTCCTGGGCCTTTTCGTGTTCAACTGGTCTGCGTTGCCTCCTGACCCGATCCTGATCGTGCATTTGAGCCTGGTGATCCTGTTGATGGTCATTTTCCCGTTCAGCAAGCTTTTGCATGCTCCGGGTGTGTTCTTCAGCCCTACCCGGAACCAGGTGGACAATCCTCGTGAACGTCGCCACGTAGCGGACTGGGCTACGAGGCTTGAGTCAACGAAGACAGGTTAGCCATGGCTGCTGCAGAATTTGAAACTCCGAAGATCAGGGAGTATCCGATAATTCCCCGTTTGCAGGAAGGCGTCATGGCACACAGCAAGCCGTATGTGGCCAAGCCTGACTTCCAGGAAAAACTCGGCTATCCGGGTGAGTTGGTCGATAACTGGAAAGAAGTTGCCATTGAAAAGATGGGCGAACTCACGGGCAAGTACCGTTCGCTGCAGGTATTTCTGGATTCCTGTGTCAAGTGTGGCGCCTGTACGGACAAATGCCACTACTACCTGGGCACGTCTGACCCGAAAAACATGCCGGTGGCACGCCAGGATTTGTTCCGCAAAGTGTACCGGCGCTACTACACGCTTTCCGGCAAGCTATTTCCAAAGCTTGTGGGCGCTGAGGACTTGACCGAGGAAGTCCTGGATGACTGGTACAGCTATTTTCATCAATGTTCACAGTGCAGGCGGTGTTCCGTGTATTGCCCCTATGGGATTGACACTGCAGAAATCTCCATGGCCGCACGTGAGGTCATGGATGCTGTAGGCAAGGGACAGAAATACTGCAACGAGATCATCGGCAAGGTCCACGTGATCGGCAACAATCTGGGCCTGCCTGAGCCGGCCCTGGCGGACACGCTGGAAGGGCTGGAAGAGGACGTTGAAGAGGAAACCGGTGTTCAGGTCCGCTTCCCCCTGGATGAGAAAGGTGCCGAAGTGTTGCTGGTAACCCCGTCTGCCGATTTTTTTGCAGAGCCACATATTGACGGGCTGATCGGTTATGCAAAAGTGTTTCATCAGGCAGGCATATCCTGGACACTGAGTTCATACGCCAGTGAAGCCGCAAACTTTGGCATGTTCATTGGCAGCTATGAGAACATGCAAAAACTCGCCTTGCGGATTCGCCAGGCCGCACTGGACCTGGGTGTGAAGCGGATTGTATTTGGCGAATGCGGGCATGCCTGGCGGGTGGCCTATTCTTTTCTGAACACCCTGGCCGGCCCCTTTGACTTCCTTGACCCGGATTATCCTGTACCACAGCATATCTGCGAGGTGACGCACGGCCTGATCGAGCAAGGGAAGCTAACCCTTGACCCGTCACAAAATGACGACATGGTGCTCACCTACCATGATTCCTGCAATGTGGCACGCGCATCCCGTATGGGAGACAGGCCGGGTGGCCAGTTTGAAATCCCGAGAGAGGTGATCAGGTCCGTATGTAACCACTATGTAGACATGCCAAGCTACTCCATTGGTGAAGGTACCTATTGTTGCGGCGGCGGCGGCGGATTGCTGACCGATGACTTGATCGAGTTGCGCGTCAAAGGCGCGTTGCCGCGTATGGAAGCCCTCAAGAATGTTGTCGATGATTACGGTGTGACCCACATGGCAGCGATGTGTGCGATCTGCAAAAGCCAGTTTTCCAAAGTGTTCCCGTACTATGATTTCCAGATGGATCAGGTCGTCAGTGTGCACCAGCTTGTGGGCAATGCGATCGTACTGCAGCCTGAAGAGGAAAATCGGTCAGAGGCAGATCAATCAGAGGAAGCGCAGGATCAGGCTGAAGCTGCCTGAGCTAGCTGACCGTTCACCCATGACTGGACCCAAGTGACGCGCCTTGAAAAGGACCCCCGCCCACCGTTTGCCGTTCAGCCTTGCAGGTATTGCAGCTGTCTGCATGCTCATGTTCGGGACCGTTGCAGGTGGCCCGGAAAACATCCCGCCGCCCAAGGGAAACTACGATGAAGATACTCTTTGTGTGGAGCCTGTTGAGATCATGCGAAGACAGCATTTCGAATACATCCTCGATCACAGGGACCTGACAGTGATCGAAGGTATCCGCACAAAAAAGCACAGCCTGATCGGTTGCATTGACTGCCACATCACACCGAACGACGAGGGTGTTTATGCGCGCTATTCGCAAGAGACACACTTTTGTGCAAGCTGCCATCAATTTGCCGCGGTGAGCATTGACTGTTTTCAGTGTCATGCCGATCGTCCCGAAGAGGCGATCCGCAAAGCAATCGGGCCGGATCAGCGTGCACGACGGCCTGCACAGGAGCTTCTTGAGACTCTACAGTTCAGCACTGCTGTCTTCACCAAATGACCACTGGGAACCGGAATTGTGATGCGCGATACACCCGATACAACTGAGAAAATCAGCACCGGGCGGCGGCATTTCGCACGGGGTGTGGCAGCCTTGGGAGGACTGGCCATCGCTCCGGGTGTCTTTCTGTATCACACCGCTGGTGCGAAGCCCGATGACCAGGCTGTAAGCAGCCAGCAGCGCTGGGGCATGCTGGTCAATACGAATAGTTGTCATGAAGAATGCGACGCATGTGTGACTGCCTGCAATGAGGAAAATGGTGTGTGGAGCCTGGGCCGTCCGGAAACCGACGCCCAGTGGATTCGCAAGCTGAACGTCAGGGACCGGCAGACCGGTCACGTTACATCCATGCCGATGATGTGTCAGCACTGCGAACATCCCCCATGTGTTGACGTATGCCCGACCCGTGCCTCCTTTCGCCGAGAAGACGGAATTGTACTGGTCAACAAGCACACCTGTATCGGTTGCCGATATTGCATGATGGCATGCCCCTACAAGGCGCGTTCCTTTATCCACGAGCCATTAGAGGATCAACTGCCTCATTCGCCACGGGGCAAGGGATGCGTGGAAAGCTGTACCCTGTGCGTGCACAAGGTGGACCGGGGAGACAACACTACGGCCTGTGCCGAGGCCTGTGCAGAAGAAGGGCATGATGCACTCTTGTTTGGCGACCTGAACGATCCTGAAAGTGAAATATCAAAACGGCTGGAAAAATACGGTGGCACGCAGATCCGTGCTGACCTGGGACTCAACACGGGAGTCCGCTACCAGGGAATTTGAGATGAGCTTTCCGAAAACCCGTGATACCGAGTAAAGCTGCAGGCATGGAAACCGCCCGTTTCAGCGCCATCGACGCAAATTCAACCCAGTACTGGATTTTACTGGGCACGCTGGTTCTCGGCGCGTTGGTCGGATACCTGGCCGCACATCACATGGATGTGGAAGGGCACCACATCACCGGCATGAGCAACCAGATTGTGTGGGGCTTTCCGCATGTGGCCGCAGTCTTTTTGATCGTAGCCGCTTCCGGCGCACTCAATGTGGCGTCCATCTCCTCCGTATTCGGGAAAGTGGACTACAAGCCGCTTGCGAGGTTGTCCGCTCTCCTTGCAATTGCACTGCTGGTGGGTGGGCTGGCCATACTGGTGCTGGACCTGGGTCGACCGGATCGTTTGATCATTGCCATGACGGTCTACAACTTCAAGTCCATCTTTGCCTGGAATATCTTTTTGTATGTGGGCTTCATTTTCATTACCGCAATATATTTGTGGATGATGATGGAAAGAAAAATGAACCGGTTTTCCAAGTCGGCCGGATTTACCGCATTCGTCTGGCGACTGATCCTTACGACAGGTACCGGATCAATTTTCGGGTTCCTGGTGGCACGTCAGGCGTACGACGCAGCCATCATGGCGCCGTTGTTTATCATCATGTCGTTTGCCTTTGGCCTTGCAGTTTTCATCCTGGTACTGCAGGCAAGCTATGCATGGACGCAGCGTCAGCTTGGTGATGCCATCCTGCACAAGCTCAGGGTCCTGCTGGGAGTTTTCGTCGCTTCGGTATTCTATTTCGTTCTGGTGTACCACCTGACGAACCTGTATGCCACGGAGCATCATGGCGTCGAGCGCTTTATCCTGGTTGATGGCGGTATCTACACGTTCCTGTTCTGGGTGGTCCAGCTGCTGTTCGGTTGTGTGGTGCCGCTTGTGCTGGTTTTCATGAGGCCGTTCAGTCAGTCAAGACATATGATCTCGCTGGCGTCTTTGCTGGTGATCGTGGGGGGACTTGCCCAGTTGTATGTGATCATTATCGGCGGCCAAGCCTACCCCCTGGTACTCTTCCCCGGCATGGAGGAAAGCAGCAGTTTTTTTGATGGCGTGGTCGCACAGTATGCCCCCAGCATTTTTGAGATCCTGCTCGGTGTGGGAGGCATCTGCCTGTCATTGGCCATCGTCACGGTGGGCATTGCCGTGCTTGAGTTTCTGCCCGAAAGTCTGTCGGACAAGGCGCTCAGACTGGAATCCGTGACCCCATAGCGGATTCCGGGCCATTCTCGTGAAGGGGCCTGCATAGCATCATGGCATCTGTCCTGATTTCAGCCGCCCACAAATCCTCGGGTAAAACCATCCTGAGCATCGGCATCAGTGCAGCCCTGCACCGCCGCGGCATGAAAGTGCAAACCTTCAAGAAGGGCCCCGACTACATTGATCCGATGTGGTTGTCCCGGGCATCGCAGCGCAACTGCTACAACCTCGATTTCTGGACGCAGACCGAGGCCGAGATCGGCTCCATGTTTGAAAACCGGAAACGGGATGCAGACATTGCCATCATTGAAGGCAACAAGGGCCTGCATGATGGCCTGAGTGAAGATGGTCGCGACAGCAATGCCGCGCTGGCAAAACTGCTCAAGACCCCGGTGATACTGGCACTGGATACACGCGGCACGATCCGCGGGGTCGCCCCTCTCGTGCTTGGATACCAGCAGTTTGACCCGGACGCAAGAATTGCAGGGATCATTTTAAATCTGGTCGGCGGCGACCGGCATGCAGCCAAATTGACGAACGTGATCGAGCAGTACACGGATATTCCTGTGCTGGGCACGGTATACCGCAATAAAAAACTCGAGCTGGTAGAACGTTATCTGGGTCTGAGGCCAAGCAACGAGGATCATCTTGCTGACCAGCACATCATGGATATTTCCAAGATCGTTGAAGATCAGGTTGATCTCGATCAGGTTGCGGCGGTTGCAGATTTTGCGCAGCCCCTCACTTCGCAGACCAAAGAGCCGGATACATGCATGGAAGATTACGGGCTGAGGATCGCCTATGCCAGGGATGAAGCCTTCGGGTTTTACTACGCAGATGATCTGGACACCTTTTCGCAACTTGGGGTACAGCTGCTGCCGTTCGATACATTGCGTGACAGCACTCTGCCTGAAGCGGATGCACTGTTTATCGGCGGAGGTTTTCCGGAGAAGAACATGCACGGGCTTTCCGCCAACGTACCCATGATGCAGGCTGTGCGTGATGCCATAGAAAAAGGACTTCCCGCATACGCCGAATGCGGCGGACTGATGTATCTCTGCAATTCGATACGGTTTGATTCTGAAAAATGTGCGATGGTGGGCATTATCGATGCAGACTGCGAGATGCATGAAAATCCCGCAGGACGCGGCTACACGATGCTGCAAAAAAATTCCCGCCACCCTTGGCCCAGTACTTCCCAGCAGAGCATTCCGGGGCATGAGTTCCATTACTCCACACTCACAAACATGACCGATCGATATGACTATTCTTTTGAAGTCAGGCGCGGTTTTGGCATCAATGGACAAAACGATGGCATTCGCTATAAAAACCTGCTGGCCTGCTACGCCCACCAAAGAAATACGAAAAGGAATCAATGGATTCCAGATTTTCTTCACTTTATAAAATCCTGTACCTGAGGATGGGCTACAATCTGCTCTCTCGAGGCCAGGCCATGAAAATTTCCGGATACACGGCATGTCCGTAAAAATGACAAAAGCTGCTGCTGACCAAGTCAGGAAATCTGCACTTGAAGCGAAAATGGACAATACTCCGTTGCGTGTTGCGGCCACCCGCAATGCGGATAACTCCATCCATTACGGGCTGGGGTTTGATGATGTGGGCAGTGGTAGTGAAAAGGACCATTGTTTCGAGTCCAACGGTATTGAACTTGTAGTGGCTGAGTCCAGCTTGGGTTTGCTGGATGGCACAACGATTGACTTCGTTGAGCTGGAGCCCAAACAGTTCCACTTTGTGTTTCTAAACCCCAATGATCCGAACTACTCGCCACCCGAACAGGAATAGGGATGCCGGGTTACACCGGCGGTAGACTCACTTCACAAATCAATGTGCCTTTGAACGTGCACGACCCGACCCGCGTAAAGTGAAAAAATCTCTTGAGCGGTTTGCTCCCCTTTTGAGCTTGATTTTCCTAGCTTGAACCCCGGCTGAAGGATCTTCGTGTAATCCTTTGGCCGCGCGTTGACTGGGTGTCGGCTTTTGTTCAGCATGAAGTCCTAATACTGGTAAAGTAGCAGTCAGCGATAACGCATACGACCCAATGTGATGAACTCCATTCCCGGGATTGCGGAGTCTAGAATGTATTCGGATGTCAAATTGACTGAGTTTTTGACCACGCTACACATGTGGACCCAAAAAATCCGTGCCGGCGAACTTGCTGCACGCATCCCCGATTTCCCCGAGTCAGAACTGTCCGAGTTGAGTCTGGAAATCAATTTTGTTGCAGAAATGCTGGAGTCGCTGTCCAGAGATGCAGAGATCCAACTGCAGCGACACACAGAACACATCGCACGCAAAAACAAGTCGCAGAAAACGCTGTATGACGTGGTTACGAGTATCAACATGTCACGCAACGTGCACGAGCTGCTCACTCATTTTTTGCACACCATGAAGGAACTGGTGGATGCACGCGGGGCAGTTGTTTTTCTTGAAACGAAAAAGAACACCTATTCGCTAATTGCGGGGACCGGTATTGAGTCGACTCTCAAGGACAAACCTCCATTTTTGCCCGAGAGCATGCCCGATTCGAATGAGCAACAAACGGTTCCTATCCGGGTGGTAGCCTGTCCCTTGCAGATCAGCCGAGCCATTTTTGACGGTGAAAGACTTTCAGTGCTGGTTATTCCGTTGCAGTACCGTGGCAAGGTTCTGGGCGTATACAACCTGTACATCGAAGAGGACAAATTCAAAAATGATGGAGAGAATAGAGAGTTGTTTACCAGCATGGGGCGTCACCTCGGCATTGCTGTAGAAAAAGCCCGCCTTGATGAAGAAGCCAAAGCCCTGTCCATCATGCGTGAAAGAACCAACATTGCCAACGAGTTGCACGATTCACTTGCACAGACGCTGGCAAGTATCCGGTACCAGGTGCGGGTGCTGGATGAAACGATCCACCAGGGAGATGAGGCTGCGACCTGGCAGGAACTGGAACGCATAGAATCCACCATTGACGAGGCACATACAGAGTTGCGTGCACTCATTGCACATTTTCGACTGCCCATTGGCGAGCGCAGCCTCACCGTGTCTGTAGAGCAAGTCATCGAGCGATTCAAACAAGACAGTGATGGTGTGCAGGTATATCTGCAAAAAGAATGGCCAGACACCATGCTGCCCCCGCAGATCGAGTTGCAGGTATTGCGTGTTATCCAGGAAGCTCTCACCAATGTTCGAAAGCACAGCGAGGCAGGTACAGTGCGCGTACTCATGCGTGGTGACGAAGAGGGTCAATACACCGTTCTGGTTGAAGACGATGGCATCGGGATCACCGACCTTGAAAATCAAAATCCCGCCGGTGAACATGTTGGTATCAGTGTCATGCAGGACCGTGCTAACCGGATTGGTGGTACACTAACCGTGGATGGAGAACCGGGTGAAGGTGTACAGGTCCGCTTTGAATTTAATTACTTGCCGGATGGTGCGCAAGAGAATGTCCAGCATGAAATGGTGTGAGCCTTGAGTCATGGCTTCCTATATGAAGCTGCGCATTATTGTCATTGACGATCACACCCTGTTTCGTGAAGGGTTGCAGAGCTTGCTGAGCCGACACGGAATCGAGGTCGTTGCCTCGGTCGGTGATGGTCATGAAGGTATCAGGCTGGCTCAGGAGTTACAGCCCGACATCGTTTTACTGGACATGCGGATGCCCGGAATGTCCGGTCTAGAGGTCTTGAAGCAGTTCCGGCATCTGAAATTTGAAGCTCCGGTGGTCATGTTGACGACGAGTGGTGATGAGCGTGATCTTGTGGAGGCCTTGCGTAATGGGGCCAAGGGTTATCTGCTGAAAGACATGGAACCGGACAACGTGGTGGCCGCATTGCGTGAGATCATCCGGGGCGAAACCGTCGTTGCACCGAATCTGGCACAAATTCTGGCGAAGGTGGTCAAGGGGGAGGATCCCCTCGAATCCGAAGTCAGTCCACTGGACAGCCTGACTCCACGTGAGCGAGAGATCTTGAGTCTATTGGCTGAAGGTCAGAGCAACAAGGTCATCGCCAGAAATCTGGGCATTTCGGATGGCACGGTCAAACTCCACGTCAAGGCCATTTTAAGAAAGCTGAACATCCATTCGCGTGTGGAAGCGGCAGTGATTGCAGTGGAGCAGGGGCTTCGGGCCAGAAAAACATACGCGAGCGACTAGAACTCTCCATTTTCAAGTGATACCTGCCGGAATTTCTGGAAGCAGAAACCCGTGAAGACGTTCAAGCAGCTTGTCTCCGAGTACGAAAGGCTGGTCAATGAAATCATGCCCTGGGACCTGGAGCAGAAACTTTGCAGCGATCACCAACCCCTGGTCCTGGATATCCGTGAACCCGAGGAGTTTGCTGCGATGCATGTTGCCGGGTCCGTCAATGTGCCGAGGGGGATCCTGGAGGCTGCGTGCGACTATGGCTATAGCGAGACCATGCCCGTACTTGCTGAAGCCCGGGCCAAGGAAGTCGTTGTGGTCTGCCGGTCCGGTAATCGCAGTGTGCTGGCGGCCTACACCATGCAGTTGATGGGTTATGAAAATGTTATTTCGCTGAAAACGGGCCTGAAGGGGTGGAACGACTATGAGCAACCCCTGGTCGACCAAGACGGCGAGAAAGTGGAGCAGGATCGTGCAGAAGTATTTCTCAGTCCCAAGGTCGAAGCCGAACAGCTGCAGGTACTGCAACCAGAAGAAGAAGGCTGACCCGAATACGGTTTTCAGCCATAGTGCCTGTGGTCTTTACGACGTACCCCTGAGCGCTGCACGATGACACCCCGGATCGCTTCGATCCCTGGAACCTCTATTTCTTCATACCCCTCATTCAGAGCCCTCAGCATGTAGCGGCCATCTTCGATGACCAGCTGACGGAAAATATATTCTTCGTTGACCATGGCCAGCACGTAGCAGCCACTTTCCACAGCTGCCGCCGAATCAATGATAATAATGTTCCCGTCCCTGAACTCGGGCTCCATGCTGTCGCCCAGGACGCGCAGGGCAAACGGCTCCGAATTGGCGCATCCGCCATGATCGGCGAGGTCAGCCTGCAGGGGGATTTCTTTTGGATGGGCCATCGGCTCATTGTATCGCGAACAGGCACCGTCATTGCATCTAGGCTCGCGGTGCCTCATCAAAAAATTTTATCAATAATTTTATGTTTATAAGTTCTGGATATTCTTGGGGTATTTGGGAAAAGTCCAGGGATTTCAAGCCTGTACGATTTTACCCACTTCTTGTGCTCCAAGTGTAGCGCTAGCACAATATATTGTGTATATTGTATCAGCACTGTAGCAATCCCTTTAATTGTTGTTACTGCCGACAAAGCTCCGACAGAGAGCGAATGCAGAGGGATTTTTTGAAACCAATAATAAAAACGATTTACCAGAGGACCAAAGGATCGGATGCGGCCAGAACTTGCTACTGCTATCAACCCGAAAACACTTGATCGGCCGGAGAGCCCGGTCGAAGCGAGCGACCCGAAGGTCGCAATCACCTCACCTGATCGATACCGTGTAATCCGCCGCAACGGCAAGGTCACCAGTTTTGACCGCGAGAAGATCAAGGTTGCGGTCACCAAGGCCTTTCTTGCAGTTGAAGGTGGCAATGCTGCGGCCTCCTCCCGTATCCATGAGATGGTCGATAAAATCACCGAGAAGGTCTTTTATGCGCTTTCCCGTAGCCGGCCCCAAGGAGGAACGTTCCATATAGAAGATATCCAGGATCAGGTTGAGCTGGCACTCATGCGCTATGGCCAGCACAAGATTGCCCGTGCGTATGTGCTGTACCGAGAAGAGCGTGCAAAGGCACGCGCGGCCCAGCGTGCTGAAAAATACACGCTGCAGGAAGCCGGAGAGACACCCTCTCAGGTCATGGACGTGACGGATGCAGACGGCAATCTCAAATCGCTGGATATTGAACGCCTTACGCGCATGGTCGCCGAAGCATGTGCAGAAACCGAGGATGTTCAGGCGCAGTCAATTGTCGATGAGGCGCTGCGCAGCCTGTATGACGGCATCCCTGAAACGGAAGTGGGCACTGCCTTGACCATGAGTGCACGCACCCTGATCGAGCAGGAGCCCAACTACACGTACGTTGCCGCACGCCTTTTGCTGGACAGCCTGCGCCGCGAGGTGCTCAGTTTTATATATGGGGTTCCTACCGAGGCCACATTCAAGGAGATGACACTCCAGTATGCGGACTACTTCGAACACTATGTTCGGAAGGTCACGGAGCTTGGGCTTTTGGATACGAAGCTTGCTTCCGAGTATGACCTGAAGAGACTCGGCGAGGCGATCAAGCCGGAGCGTGATCATCAGTTTACGTACCTTGGCATGCAGACCCTGTACGACCGTTATTTCATTCAAAGTGATGGGATTCGGGTAGAGCTGCCGCAAGCCTTCTTCATGCGTGTTGCCATGGGCCTGGCCATAAACGAAGTGGACCGTGAAGACCGTACCATTGAGTTTTACAACCTGCTGTCGTCTTTTGATTTCATGAGCTCGACACCCACCTTGTTCAACTCGGGCACCCTGCGCTCACAGCTGTCTTCGTGCTATCTCAGCACCGTGCCGGATGACTTGTATGGCATCTTCGAGGCGATTCGGGATGATGCCATGCTGTCCAAATTTGCAGGGGGCTTGGGGAATGACTGGTCCCGGGTGCGCGCCATGGGCTCACACATCAAGGGCACGAATGGCAAGTCCCAAGGCGTGGTTCCTTTTCTCAAGGTTGCCAACGACACCGCTGTGGCCGTGAATCAGGGCGGCAAGCGCAAGGGTGCCATGTGTGCCTATCTGGAGACTTGGCATCTGGATATCGAGGAGTTTCTGGAACTGCGCAAGAACACGGGGGACGATCGCCGTCGCACACACGATATGAACACCGCCAACTGGGTACCGGATCTGTTCATGAAGCGCGTCAGCGAGGAGCAGCAATGGACCCTGTTCTCACCACATGAAGTGCCTGAGTTGCATGATCTGTGCAGTGCCGAGTTTGAGGCGTGCTACGAAGAATATGAGCAAAAAGCCGAGCGTGGCGAGATCAAGAATTTCAAAAAAGTAAACGCGGTTGATCTGTGGCGCAAGATGCTTGGCATGCTGTATGAAACCGGCCATCCCTGGCTCACATTCAAGGATCCTTGCAACCTGCGTTCTCCGCAGCAGCATGCCGGTGTGGTGCACTCGTCCAACCTGTGTACGGAAATTACCCTGAATACCGACGACGAGGAAATTGCCGTATGCAACCTGGGCTCTGTCAACCTCGCCGCACATGTCGATGAAAACGGCCTGAACCACGAAAAGCTGGAACAGACTGTTTCCACGGCCATACGCATGCTGGACAACGTGATCGAGTACAACTACTACAGTGTACCCAAAGCGCGCCGCTCCAATTTTCGCCATCGACCCATCGGACTGGGAATAATGGGTTTTCAGGATGCCCTGTATAAACAACGCATCGCGTATGAAAGCGATGATGCTACCGAGTTTGCTGATCGCTCGATGGAAGCAGTGAGCTACTATGCCATCAAGGCGTCGACCCATCTGGCAGAAGAGCGCGGGACCTACCCGACGTTCGAGGGGTCGCTCTGGGCGCAGGGGATTCTGCCCATCGATTCAATTGAACTTCTGGCCGAAGGACGGGACGGCTACCTGAGGCAGGACCGCTCTACCACCATGGACTGGGACAGCTTGCGCCAGCGTGTGCAAAAAGTCGGAATGCGTAATTCCAACACTATGGCGATTGCCCCAACTGCCACCATCTCCAATATTTGTGGCGTGACGCAAAGCATTGAGCCCACGTACCAGAACCTGTTTGTAAAGTCGAATTTGTCGGGAGAGTTTACGGTCAGCAACCCCTATCTGGTTGCGGATTTAAAAGCCAATGGTCTCTGGGATGAAGTTATGGTCAATGACCTCAAGTACTTCGATGGCAGTGTGCAGTCCATAGACCGTATTCCTGGTGAACTGAAAAGCATTTATGCAACTGCATTTGAGATTGACCCGCGTTGGTTGGTTGAGGCCGCGTCACGTCGGCAGAAATGGATTGACCAAGCGCAGTCACTCAATCTTTACATGGCCGAGCCATCCGGCCAGAAGCTGGATAACCTGTACAAGCTTGCTTGGGTACGGGGTTTGAAAACAACGTATTACCTGCGTTCTATGGGTGCTACACATGTGGAAAAAAGTACTGTCCAAGGTCGGGAAAACAAACTTAATGCCGTGAAGAATAATGGCAATGGCAGCGCGCCTGATGCCTGCTCGATCCTGGACCCTGATTGTGAGGCTTGCCAGTAGGCGGTAATAACTATGGAGGGGGAAGCTGTTATGCAAAGCTGGGAAGACCCGATCGCCGATACGCGAACTAACACGTCAAGCGTTACCGCACCTGCAGTTTTTGTGGACCCGCAGGTCCTGGACGCACGACGGGCACTGACCGAACAGCCTGAAGGCCAGGAGCGGCACGAAGGCGTTACCGGTCTGGAGAGCATCGAAAGAGGTGCTGGCCGTATTCAGGTAGATGACAAAAAAATCATCAATTGCCGCGCTGACCTGAATCAACTGGTGCCCTTCAAGTACGAGTGGGCCTGGCAGAAATACCTGGATGGATGTGCCAATCACTGGATGCCCCAGGAAATCAACATGACGGCCGACATAGCGCTGTGGAAAGACCCGGACGGCCTGACCGAAGATGAGCGCACCATCATCAAACGCAATCTGGGGTTTTTCTCCACTGCAGACTCTCTGGTCGCAAACAATCTGGTACTGGCAGTGTACCGGCACATCACCAATCCGGAATGCCGGCAGTATCTGTTGCGCCAGGCTTTTGAAGAAGCCGTTCATACGCATGCTTACCAGTATTGTATCGAGTCTCTGGGTCTGGATGAGGGCGAGGTGTTCAACATGTATCGGGAATTGCCGGCGGTTGCCCGCAAGGCCGAATGGGCATTGCCGTATACCAACAGTCTGGGTGACCCGGATTTCAGAACCGGTACTGCAGAAGACGATCAACGGCTGCTGAGAGACCTTATTGCATTTTATGTGGTGTTCGAGGGCATCTTCTTCTACGTGGGTTTTGTGCAGATTCTTTCCATGGGTCGCCGTAACAAGATGACTGGTGTTGCCGAACAGTTTCAGTACATCCTGCGTGACGAGTCCATGCACATGAACTTCGGAATTGATGTGATCAACCAGATCAAAATGGAAAACCCGCATCTATGGACGGAAAGTTTCCAGCAGGAGATTGTCCAACTCATTCAGCAGGGCGTAGAGCTTGAGGTCCAGTATGCCCGTGACACCATGCCACGTGGCATTCTCGGCTTGAATGCTCCCATGTTTGAGGAGTATCTGAAATTCATCGCCAACCGGCGCTGTGCACAGATCGGCTTGCCGCAGCAGTATGCTGGAGCGGGCAATCCCTTCCCATGGATGTCAGAAATATTGGATCTGAAAAAAGAAAAGAACTTTTTTGAAACCCGGGTGACTGAATATCAAACTGGAGGAGCTCTTACCTGGTAAGAGTCAAGGCCGATTCTCGGCGTTATGGGGCCACCACTCATGGTGGTTGTATTAAGGGAGCGCCCTGCTCCCTTTTTTTATGCGCTGCCAAAATACGGCTCCCTGCCACCACCAGCAGCCGCATGCCAAGTGACAAGGCTGATTTCTGTCAGAATGATAGGTGCCCGGGAGATAAGGTAGAATTTTACCACCACGGCAAGTACAGAGAATAAACGTGTATGACTTTGATAATCAGGTAGCAGTGGTTACCGGGGCCGCCGGCAACCTCGGCAGTACTGTAGCGAAGCTTTTCCATCGTGCAGGTGCGAAACTAGCGCTGGTTGACATCGGTTTTGACCGCTCGCAACAGGCCTCCTGGAGGCACGCGGAGAATGCTGGCTTGTTTGAGGCTGATCTGACTGATGTGAACCAGGTGAACCATTCGGTGGACCAGGTCATACAGCGTTTTAAACGCATCGACATCCTTGCCAATGTCGCTGGAGGATTCAGGATGGGACCGCTCGTGCACGAGACGCCGGTGCAAGATTGGGATTTCATGCTGGACATGAATGCGAAAAGTGTATTTCTCATGTGCCGCGCGGTTATCCCGCACATGCTGAAAAGGAAAAAGGGCAGGGTCGTGAATGTGGCTGCACGTGCAGCAGTAGAGGGAAAGGCGAGAATGGCACCTTACTGTATCAGTAAGGCGGCTGTAATCACGCTCACGCAAAGCTTGGCGGCAGAACACAAGCACAACAACATCAATGTGAATTGCATTTTACCGGGAACCATTGATACTCCGCAGAACCGCGCGGACATGCCAGGCAGCAATTTCAGTAACTGGGTACCACCCACTGAACTGGCTAATGAAATTTTGCATCTTTGTTCAAAGCAGGCCAACGGTGTGACAGGTGCAGCCGTACCCGTGTACGGGAAAAGCTAGGTGGGATATCCTGAGTGCTTACTCTGTTCGCTGACCCTGGAAGCCCATACGGGCTGTCATACGCAAAGGCTGAGCGACTGTTCGGACACACATAATGAATTTTAGAAACCTTGCGGTTGCCTGCCTGATCAACGTGTGCACATTTGCTCATGCGCTTGACGAGGTCGTTGTTACTCCTGCCAGGTATGTCCAGTCACTCGGGGAGGTCATACCTTCCGTCGTGGTTATTACCCGTGAAATGATTGAGCGCAGTCCATCTGCAGATATCGCAGGCTTGCTGCGGTGGCATGCCGGTCTGGACATCGGTCGCACCGGCGGGGCGGGGCAACAGACTTCAGTGTTTGTCCGTGGCACGAACAGCAATCACACCACAGTGCTCATCAACGGGGTAAAAATGAATTCCGCCACCACGGGTGCTCCGGCATTGGAAATGATTGACACCTCCGTGATTGACCGCATTGAGGTCGTCAAGGGTCCCCGTTCAACCGTATACGGATCTGAAGCCGTGGGGGGCGTGATCAATGTTATCACTTCTATCCACGATGAGGAGAAGAGCGCCGATTTTCATGTCACGGCTGGCAGGTATTCCACGGACGAGCAAGGCATGCACCTGGGGTATGCGAATGACCGCGCCTCAGGCAATCTGTCTTTCAGCCGGCTGCAGACAGAGGGATTCCCTTCAGCCAGTAGCTCGAATACAAATCACGGACATGATCGTGACACATTTGACTTCAACATAAGAACGCAGGCAGGAGTGGGCGAACTCCTGTTCGGTTTCTGGCAGGTGGAGGGCAACACCAAATATGACAGCTTTGGCACGAACCTGGACCATGATCGGAAAAATAATGTCCTGAATGTGTCGCTGAGCCGGCCTGTGCTTGAAAACTGGAAGTCTGCCCTGTCTGTTTCGAAAATCAGGGACGAAGTCCGCCAGAACCAGACAAACTTTCTGGGGAACAAGGATTATGCCTTGACTGACAGGGTTGTTTACGACTGGAAGAATGACATCGCGTTCAATGACAACGTGCTTGTACTTGGGGTGTCACTGGCGGATGAGGCTACGAGTTCCCTGTCTTTTGGGAATTCCTACAGGCAGGATACGCGGATATTTTCCGCGTACCTGCATGAGCAGTTCGCAAGAAACAGGCACACCCTTTCCACTGCGACCCGATACACAGACCATGAAGACTTTGACGATGCCATGACCTGGAACCTGGAATATGGCTATTCCCTGTGGCAGGGAACCAGACTCTTTACAAGCATTGGTACCGGGTTCCGTGCGCCAGACAGCAACGCAAGATTCGGATTTGGAGGAAACCCGGATCTGAAAGAGGAGACTTCCCGCTCAATCGAAGCAGGGATCAAACATAATTTGACTCCGTTGACTTCCGTATCATTTCGCATTTTTGAAAACAAAATCGATAATCTCATTGAGGCCATACTTATAGACCCAGATACGTTCGCCTATGAGAACCGGAATGTGGATGAGGTGCGTATCAGGGGGATCGAGTTTTCTCTCGGCCACCAATCGGGAGCCTGGGACCTGGGTCTGGAAGGAATAATTCAGGACCCTCGTAACGAGACTGACGATAAGGCCTTGCTGAGGAGAGCAAAGCGCACACTCACAGGGTCTGTAGCTTACAGCCAAGAGCAGTTCTTCATTCAGGTGAATGGCCTGGTCACCTCGGAAAGGAGAGGCATTCAAGACGTGAGGCTGCCAGGATATGGATTATTTGATGTTTCCATCGGCTATCATTTCCCCTATGCAACACTGGCGCTGAAGACGGAAAACCTTTTTGACAAAGAGTATGAGCTGGCATCAGGGTACAACGTGCCGGGCCAGTCCGTATTTGCTGAACTGCATATCAAGCCCATGCAATGAGTGTGTCGGTGGACTGCGAGTGTCTGGCGGAGCAACCAAAATTTATACCAGAACCGGGGACCGGGGCGAAACGGGTCTGCCCGGTGGCAGGCGTGTGCGCAAGGATTGTCCTGAAATTCAGGCCTTGGGCGATATCGATGAACTGAATTCCGTCATCGGCATGGTACTGGCCAATGATTTGCCAGAGGATGTCAAAGACAGTTTGACAGAAATCCAGCATCGGCTTTTTGATCTGGGCGCGGAATTAAGCAATCCACGCCTGAACCGAGTTCATTCAGACATGGTCACTTACCTGGAAGAGCGGATAGATACCCTCACCGAGAACCTGCCGGCACTGAAAAGCTTCATACTGCCTAATGGTGGGAGTGCGGCTTCAGTTTGCCACTTGGCCCGTGCTGTTTGCAGGCGGGCAGAAAGGAGCGTGGTGGAGTTGAGCCAGCATCAAACCGTCAGCCCGGATATTCAAGTCTATCTAAACAGGCTGTCTGATTTCCTGTTCGTTTCGTGCAGAATGCTGTCCGCCAGTTCAGACCACCCGGAAACACCTTGGCCAGACAAACCAACCTGATGGGCCTGGCTTACTTTCGTATTCGGGTGCCGAGAACAATATCCTTGGAACGCAACTGTTCCAGGGCCTTTCCCCCGCTCCTGAACACCACATCCGGGTTTGGATGCTGCAACGTTTCGGCGATCTTCCCAAGAAGCTGTTGACCCGTTTCCAGTTGGTTGTTTTTCAGCTGTTCGATCAGCTTTGCTGTGATGGAGTTCAGTTCCATGAAGCCGACCTTGTCCTGCCTATCTCTGTAGATCATTAGAAACACGGGCTGTGTGCTGGCCTGTTTCGGCTGGAAATCGGGACTAATCTTGTGCACCGGAAAGTGGTACCCGAAGAATTCTGCCAGTGGAGAAAGGACGGGCACGTTATGCATTAAATCCCCTTTTGGGTCTACATTTGTCATGTCTGGCTCAAGGTCTGAATTTGCGAGAAAGATTTCTACCCACTCGTAGTGAGCCAGCTCATTGATGAAAATTGGATCTTCAGGCTGGGATATTCTTTCGTTTTCCAGGTAATCAAGGAATTCGCGGGAAATATCCCTGAAATAGGGTGATGCGGATCGATGGTTGGCAAAAAAATCCCGAACCATCCTGTGCCAGTCCTCATCGCTGTAAAGCCTGCGCAGCACGGGGAACGCACTTTTGATGAAATTCTGCACATTGCGATAGAGAAGGCCCCGATAGATTTTCATCCGCCGGTCTTCGATGCCCTCCGGTGCACAATTCCTGCTCGGGTCCCTTAGGTGCGCAGTAAACTCGTACTGGATTTTTTTGAATGCAGGTATCTTTGAAGGCACGACGGGCATGGATCAGTTGGTCCGTACACCGGGTGCCGTGCCCCACTTTCCCTGCAGGTCGCGAATTGTGTGTACTTCCTGTACCAGATCCTCCAGAGGAGGAATATTGAAATCCCGTTCCAGCAAAGTCGGCATGGAGCCGAACAGCTCATAGGCCTTGTCCAGCAAGTCCCAGACGGGATCAATTACGCCTGCGCCATGGGTGTCCACCAGCAAATCTTCCTCTTCCATGTAGTGACCTGCGATGTGGCAATATGCAATGCGCTCGCCGGGCAATGCACGCAGGAATTCCACCGGGTCATACTGATGGTTGACGGAGTTGACATAGATGTTGTTCACATCCAGTAGCAGATTGCAATCGGCTTCCTCGAGCACGGCGTTGACGAAATCGATTTCATCCATCTCCTTGCCGGGTGCCGCGTAATAGGAAACATTTTCCATGGCGATTTTCTGCTCCAGGATATCCTGGACTTGCCTGATACGTCCGGCCACATAGTGTACGGCCTCTTCAGTAAAGGGGATGGGCATCAGGTCATACAAATGTCCGTCATCTGAACAGTAGCTCAGGTGCTCGCTGTAACAGCGGATGTCATGTGCATGCAGGAATTTCTTGACGTCATGTACCAGTGACTCGTCCAAAGGGGCAGGACTGCCGATTGAGAGCGAAAGTCCGTGTGAGACAAACGGGATTTTTTCTGTGAAGGCTCGGAAACGTTTGCTCAGTTTCCCTCCGACTCCTATCCAGTTCTCGGGAGCGACTTCCATGAAGTCGATACCGGCTGGAAGGCTTGCTTCAAGCTCACCAAGAAGGTCGCGCCGGAAACCGAGACCGGAGCCGCTGACCGCATTGAAATCTTGGTGACGGGTATCCATATGACATGGCTCCTAGGGGTTGTGCGAAAAGTCGCAAGACCAGCGCAGTGCCCGGCTCATTTCCTGAAATGCCTGGCAATCCAGTAGTCAATAGAGAAGTACCTCCCTGCCCCTGTAAAAAACAGTACCAGCAACATCACAAAGTAGGTTGCGGCAAACTCGATACCGTTATTCAATACCACAAATCTTCCTTTTTCTGTCAGCCATTTGTAGTTCCCGTGTTTTTTCAGCAGGGATCTGGCGGCCTGCAGGCGTTTGCCCACTTCCTCACTGTTTTCCAGGCTGTGCTTGGCAGATGGAATCCCGATGGCAGCAAGTGGTTTGGCCGTGCTGGTTGCAGGGTCACCCGGTGCTATCGCAAACCAGCCCTGGTTCCAGTGCACCGCAAAAATTGCGACGAGCATGGTGATCATCAGGGGAATGGTGAACCAGCGAACTGCAACTCCAAACAGCAAAGCAATGCCGCCGAACAACTCTGCAGATGCCGCAAGGATTGCCATGAGCATGGGGCTGGGTAGGCCGAGCCCCCAATCGGGATTTCCGAACCAGCTGGCAATATCTTCCAGATGCATGAATTTGTGCAGGCCGACAGCAATGAATACCGGCGCCAAGTACAGGCGCAGCGCAAGCGGTCCCAGAAAGTCGACGGCCCGAAGCCTGTCCAGGACGTCTTGCAATGAGTTTGCGGTGCTGACAAGTACTGGCATTGGAGTCTCCTGTGAAACCATATTTCCTAGTGAATTACACCCTTTTCACTGTATTCGCAAAGATCGAAAATCGGACATTCATGGCATTTGGGCTTGCGCGCCAGACAGGTATAACGGCCGAGCAGAATCAGCCAGTGATGGGCATGCAACTTGTATTTATCCGGCACCCGCTTTTCCAGTTCATTTTCTACGGCAAGCACAGTTTTCCCAGGTGCGAGACCGGTCCGGTTGGAGACCCGGAATATGTGTGTATCCACCGCGATGGTGGGCTGGTTGAAGGCATTGTTGAGTACCACATTGGCGGTTTTTCTGCCGACACCTGGCAATGACTGCAGTGCTTCCCGGTTGCGCGGAATTCGCCCTCCATGTTTTTCCAGCAGGATGCGGCAGGTCTTGATGATATTTTCAGCCTTGCTGTTGTATAAGCCGATTGACTTGATATAGGTCTTCAGTTTTTTTTCCCCAAGCTTGAGCATTTTTCTTGGCGTGTTGGCGACCTTGTAAAGATCCTTGGTCGCCTTGTTTACGCTTACATCTGTGGCTTGCGCGGAAAGTATGACGGAAATCAGGAGTTCGAAATTGGACTTGTGTACGAGTTCTGTTCTTGGGCTCGGATTGGCCTTTTTCAGGCGGCGAAAGATTTTTTCGTATTTTTCCTGGTTCATGGTATGGGTAAGAGGTTACTTGTTGGACGATAGTTCCCTTTTTCTGCGTTCGAACAGCGTTTGTCTTTCTTGGCGCATAGATTCAAGTCTTTGCGCGCGCCGCTTGCGGTTGTCACGCGAAAACGCTGCGAATTCTTTTTTCAGTTTTCGCTGCTCGCATGAAGGAACGGTTTGATGTATCTGGTGAAAGCGGGTATTCGTTTCCAGGGTTATACAGTCGACCGGACATGGAGGGATACACAACCTGCAGCCTGTGCAGTACCGGGTTATGACTGTGTGCATGTGCCGGGATGCCCCGACGATCGCATCAAAGGGGCAGGCCTTGATGCACAATGTACAGCCGATACACTGCTGTTCATCGATTCTTGCAAGATACTTTCCCGTTGGGACGATGGAATCGGTGTTTTGCACAGGAAATCTATTTTACGCGCATGCCGGGAGTTGCCCCGCTGTCAGGCTGCAGTAGAAATATGTCTTTTCCACCGGGGCCGGCCGCAAGCACCATGCCTTCTGAAGTGCCAAAACGCATTTTCCGAGGAGCCAGGTTTGCAACTACCACGGTCAGGCGGCCTTCAATGTCCTGCGGGGCGTAGGCAGACTTTATTCCTGCAAACACGGTTCGCTGCACATTCCCTGTGGGCTCTCCCAGGTCCAGCGTCAGCTTGAGCAGTTTATCTGCTCCTTCTACCTGTTCCGCCTGGACAATTTTTGCAACCCTGAAATCCAGTTTTGCAAAGTCGTCGAAGGTGATTTCATCGTTGATCGGGTCAGCTGGCGCAGGCGCCTCATCTTGTTTTGAATCTTCTATCATATTCTCCACCGACTTTTTTTCGACTCGGGTGATCAGCGGTTTGAACGTGTTTATCTGATGCCCTTCGGGCAGCGGTTTTCCTGAAGCCAGATCGCTCCAGCAGGTATCCGTATTCAGAAAGGTTTCTGACTTTTGTGCAAGGCTGGGCGTCACAGGCTTCAGATAGCCGATCAGCAACCGGTACATGTTCAAGCCAAAGCTGCAGACCTGGTGTACCTGGTCCCGCTTGGTCTCGTTTTTTGCAAGTTCCCAGGGCTTGTGGGCATCGATGATCTGGTTGGCTTCATCGGCATGCTTCATGATCGAGCGCATGGCTTGCGAGTAGTTTCGGGATTCGTAGAGCTCTTTTATGTGTTCGTTTCTTTGTGCTGCATGGTCAAACACCTCGCGCCCGCCCTCGATAAAGGCCGAAGTCAGTTTTCCTTCAAAATATTTGTGGATAAACCCGGAACAGCGGCTGGCTATATTCACCAGTTTTCCCACGACGTCGCTGTTCACACGTTGCTGGAAATCATCCAGGCTAAGGTCAATGTCACTGACATCAGGCCCCAGCTTGGCCGCAAAGTAGTAACGCAAATACTCAGGGTTCAGATGATCAAGATAGGTGCGTGCCTTGACAAAGGTGCCTCTCGACTTTGACATTTTTTGGCCGTCGACCGTCAGGAATCCATGACAGTACACAGCAGTGGGAATTCGGTAGTTTGCGCCATGCAGCATTGCAGGCCAGAACAGCATATGGAAATATGCAATATCCTTGCCGATGAAATGGTACACCTCGTGTTGGCTGTCGGCATTCCAGTAGGCGTCGAAGTCCCCACCGGTGCGGTCACAGTACTGTTGCAGGCTGGCCATGTACCCTACCGGCGCATCCAGCCACACGTAGAAATACTTGCCAGGCGCATCGGGTATCTCGAAACCAAAATATGGCGCATCACGCGAGATGTCCCAGTCCCTCAGATCTTCCTGGAACCACTCTTTGAGCTTGTTGGTGATTCCTGGTTGCAACGGGTTGTTCTCGATCCAGTCATGCAGCACTTCCTTGAAGTCGTTCAGCTTGAAGAAGTAGTGCAGGTTTTCTTTTTTGACTGGTGTGGCACCGCTTACAGATGAATACGGGTTGATCAGGTCCGCAGGTGTATACGTGCTTCCACAGACCTCGCAGTTGTCTCCATACTGGTCCTTGGCATTGCATTTCGGACATTCGCCCTTGACGAAACGGTCAGGCAGGAACACCTGATCCTGCGGGTCGTACAGGTCTACAACCGTTTTTGTGGTGATGTGTCCGCTTTTTTTCAGCCGCTCATAGATGCGCGTGGAATGGAACCGGTTTTCTTCGGAATGAGTAGAGTGGTAGTTGTCGAACTGAATGTGAAAGTCTGAAAAATCTTTCTGATGCTCGGCACTGACCCGTGATATCAGTTGTTCAGGTGTAATTCCTTCCTGTTGGGCCTTGAGCATGATCGGTGTGCCATGCGCATCATCTGCACATATATACAGACAGTCGTGCCCACACATTTTCTGAAATCGCGTCCAGATGTCAGTTTGAATGTACTCGACCAGATGTCCGATATGTATGGGTCCGTTGGCATAAGGCAGCGCGCTGGTGACGAGGATATTTCGTTTTGTTTCAGGCATGTTGGCGCGATCCGTTTTTGCAATTTTACCCTATTGAGGATTTGAAAAAATCATCATCGTCTTGCAGCGTGAGTCCGGGGAACGAGGAGTCTTTGCTGCCCTAGTGGACATGGTATAGTAGGCTCCCCTCGTGCTAGACCCAAATTTTTCAGGAGAGTTAAGAATGGTTCAGCTTACAGAAGAGCAGGTGGAGACAGCACTGAAACAGATTCAGGACCCTTATCTTGGAAAAGACCTGGTTGCCGGCAATACCGTAAAAAAAATCGAGACGGAAGGCGGCAAGGTGAACATCACGGTCAAGCTGGGCTACCCTGCGAAAGGGGTCACGAACGCTCTTGCCAAGCAGATCGAGGCCAAAGTTGGGGAAGCCGGTGCGGAACACGTGCAGGCGGACGTAAGCTGGCAGATTGAGGCACACACTGTACAAAAAAGCCTCAAACCTCTCGAAAATATCAAAAACATCATTGCCGTGGCTTCCGGTAAGGGGGGTGTGGGCAAATCCACGACCGCGGTGAATCTTGCCCTGGCACTGTCCATGGAGGGCGCGACGGTTGGAATGCTGGATGCAGATATCTATGGCCCTAGTCAGCCCCGCATGCTTGGTGTGAGTGGACAGCCCGAGTCGAGCGATGGCAAAAGCCTGGAGCCCATGGTAGCTCATGGACTGCAAGCCATGTCAATCGGGTTTTTGATCGATGAGGAAACCCCCATGATCTGGCGGGGCCCGATGGTTACCCAGGCACTCGAGCAGTTGCTGAACGATACTTGCTGGCGAGGACTTGACTACCTAGTGGTCGACTTGCCTCCCGGCACGGGAGATGTGCAGTTGACACTGGCTCAGAAGATACCCGTAAGTGGAGCAATTATTGTCACCACGCCCCAGGACATTGCCCTGCTTGATGCGCGCAAGGGACTGAAGATGTTTGAGAAAGTGGAAGTGCCGGTGCTGGGGGTCGTGGAAAATATGAGCATTCACATTTGCAGCAAGTGTGGCCATGAAGAGGCAATATTCGGTCAGGGAGGGGGCCAGCGCATGGCTGAAGAATCTGGTGTCGACATACTGGGTGCCTTGCCTTTGGACATCAAGATTCGTGAACAGGCGGACGGTGGCAACCCTTCAGTAGCAATGATGCCGGACAGTCGCATCGCTGAAATCTATCGTGAGATTGCACGCAAGGCTGCTGCCAAACTTGCTGTGCAAGGTAAAGATTACAAGGCACGGTTTCCGAAAATTGTCATTCAGAATACCTGACGGCTCTTTCATGATCCTGTCCCGGCGGGCCGCACAGTTTTTTGTGGTCAAACCGGGTAACAGTGAATCGAAGCTGCACTGTACGAACAGGTCCCGGGCAGGGGCATTTTGAAGTTGAGTATCCATGGCCATTAAATCAGACCGCTGGATCCGCCAGATGGCGAAGCAGCACGGCATGATTGAGCCGTTTGAAGCCGGTCAGGTCCGTTCCGGCAACAACGGGCGTCTGGTTTCCTATGGAACATCCAGCTACGGATATGACGTGCGCTGCGCGGATGAATTCAAAATCTTCACCAACATCAACTCCGCGATGGTGGACCCGAAGCAGTTCAACATGGACAGTTTCATTGATCTCAAGGCGAACGAGTGCGTGATCCCTCCAAACTCCTTCGTGCTGGCAAGAACGGTCGAGTATTTTCGGATCCCGCGCTCCGTTCTGACGGTGTGCCTGGGGAAGTCCACCTACGCGCGTTGCGGCATCATCATCAACGTCACCCCGCTGGAGCCCGAGTGGGAAGGGCATGTCACCATAGAAATTTCCAATTCCACGCCGCTGCCGGCAAAAATCTATGCCAATGAGGGCATCGCACAGATGCTCTTCTTCGAGTCTGATGAAACCTGTGAGACCTCTTACAGGGACCGAGGCGGGAAATACCAGGGACAGCGTGGCGTGACCTTGCCAAAGACCTAGCCGGACTTTCTTTGCATCGGGCGGAAAGAGATACGGCAGTGGGCAGGCAACCTGTCCGGGGGCCGGATATTAAAGAAGCATCCAGGTAGCCAGCCCAAGAAAGGCAAAAATCCCGATTACGTCTGTAATCGTGGTCAGGATGACACCGCCTGCCAGTGCCGGATCAATGTTGAGGTTGCGCAAAATTACCGGGATTGATACGCCCGCAAGCGCAGCACACAGCAGGTTTGCCATAGTTGCAGCTGCGATGACTCCACCCATCTTGAGGTCCTTGAACCACAGGACGACGATCAGCGCGACGATGATGGCCCATGTCATACCGTTCAAAAACCCGACTGCGAGTTCCTTGAACAGCAACAGCTTGGAATTGCTTCGACCGATCTGGCCCAGTGCCAGGCCCCGGATCACCAGGGTCAGTGTCTGGAAGCCGGCTATGCCTCCCATGCTTGCGACCACCGGGATCAGAATTGCCAGCACGATGATTTTTTCCAGAGTCACCTGAAACAGGCTGATAACCCAAGCCGCCAGGAAAGCGGTCAGCAAATTGACACCAAGCCATACGGTGCGTCGTTGTGTAGATGCAACGACGGGTGCGAACAAATCTTCTTCTTCCGACAAGCCCGCCATGCTGAACACGGAATGTTCAGCCTCCTCCCGGATGACATCCACGACGTCATCCACAGTAATGCGGCCAATCAGCTTGTTGTCTTCATCAACGACTGCCGCTGAAACCAAATCGAGGTCCTCGAATGACTTTGCAACCAGAGAAGCTTCCGTGTTGGCATCGAATGCGCGTGCATCGTCCTCAAGCACATCCCGAACCAGATTTGTAGGCTTGCTTGTCAGGACTTTTGAGAGTGGAAGCGCCCCAATGTAGCGTTCGTAGCGATCGACAACGAACAGCGAGTCCGTTCCATCAGGGAGCGCACCGCGGCTTCGCAGGTAGCGCAGTACCACATCAAGCGTGACGTCATGGCGCACGGTGACCACGTCGGTATTCATCAGGCCACCGGCAGTATTTTCATCATAGGACAAAACGGCTTCCAGGCGCTGGCGGTCCTGATGGTCCATGCTGGCCAACGCTTGCTGTGTAACTGTGTGGGGCAGGTCAACGAGCAGGTCTGCAAGATCATCTATTTCCAGACCCTCGGTTGCCGCCACCAGGGCTTCGCTGTCCATAAGCCTGATCAGGCCGCTGCGAACTTCTTCGCCAACGTTCAGCAGGATTTCCCCATCATCGGAGTCGAGCATGTTCCAGACAATGATGCGTTGTGAGTGGGGAAGTGCTTCCAGCAGGTTGGCAATTTCAGCCGGATGGAGCGCATTCAGCATGCGTCTGGCACGCTGCATGGTTCCCGTCTTGAAGGCCTCACTGATAACCTTCAGGGTCTGGTTTTGCGTCTGTAGAGCAGCGTCAGGCATTGGTTGAACGGTCTATGGTTGCGAAGATGGGTGGCAAGTGTAACTGCTTTGGCAAGCTCCTGCCAAAGCCGGTACTCCCGGGACTGGTGGAGCTAGCCGTTCAGTGTATCAACCAAGGAAGTGATTCTGGTGGGCACGGTGGTGTTCAGGATTTTCCTTGCAGGTTTTTCCAGTTCTGAGATACGGCTTCGGTTAACAATCTGCTTGATCTCCAGAAGGTTGGAGGGGTGTGTGCTGAATTCCTGCAGCCCGAGACCGAGCAGAAGTCGGGTATAGCGCGAATCTCCCGCCATTTCCCCGCACATCGCAACCGGAATTTTGGCATGACGGCCAGCGCGCAGAGTCAGGTCGACCAGTTTCAGTACGGAGGGGTGCAGTGGGTCGTACAAATAGTTTACCTGGTCATCGATCCGGTCAATGGCAAGCGTGTATTGAATCAAGTCATTGGTACCAATGGACAGAAAGTCGAGCTGTTTTGCAAAAATATGGGCAGACAGTGCTGCTGCAGGGACTTCGATCATGGCACCGACAGGGGTGCCCTGGTCATAGGCGTGCTGCTCGTTCTCCAGCTCCTGTTTAGCCTGCTCAAGAATGGATAATGCTTGAACCAGTTCGGCATGACTGGTGATCATGGGCAACAGAATACGGACAGGCCCGCTGGAAGACGCCCGTAAAATTGCACGCAACTGCTGCTTGAACAGGCTGATGTCCTTCAGGGATCTGCGAATCGCACGCAAACCCAATGCGGGGTTCTGTGTAAGGGGTCCCTGGAAATTGGGATCAAATTCCTTCTCGGCACCCAGGTCCAGGGTTCGGATCGTCAGGGGCTTGCCTTTCAGCGCACGGATGATTTTCCGGTAGGCATTCAGCTGTTCGGCTTCGTCTGCCGGTTCATCACGGTCGATAAAAAGAAATTCCGTGCGGCACAGCCCCACACCGTCTGCTCCGGACTGCCTGAGTGCAATCATGTCTTCGGCCAGCTCGATATTGGCCTGCAGGCTGATTCGCCGGCCATCGCGCGTCTTGGCCGAGACATCGCGCAGGGCTCGCAACTTGCGTCGCGCTTCCTTTTCCTTGCGTTGCCTCAGTTGATAGCTCCTGATGGTTCTCTTATCCGCACCGGCCAGCACCATGCCACTGCTGCCGTCGATGATGATCTGTTCTTTCTGTCGCAGCAGTGAGCGTGCACCCTGTACACCAACCACGGCCGGGATTCCCAGGCTGCGGGCAAGAATCGCGGTGTGGGAAAGGGGCCCGCCAAGTTCAGTGATAAAGCCTGCAATGCTCTGGGTTTGCATCAAGACGGTATCTGCTGGCGTGAGGTCATCAGCCACAATGATGCGGCCTTTCAGAGGCTGTGCATCGACCTGCGCCGTGTACTGCTGGTCTTTCAGAATTTGCTGAATCAGATTGATCACATGCTCGACATCGTTGATACGGGTGCGAAGATAGTCATCCTCCATCTGTTCAAAGGCCGAAATCAGCTTGTCATGCTGTATTTTCAGCGCCCATTCGGCATTGCAGCGTTGTTTGCGAATGATCCCGGCTGGCACTTTGCGAAGCATGGAGTCCTTGAGCATGAGGATGTGTGAGTCAATGAATGCAGCAACATCTGTCGGCGTGTCTTCAGGAATGGTGTCACGGATGCTGCGCAGATGGTTGCTGGCTTCATTAACGGCATGCCGGAAACGTTCGACTTCCGATTTGATGTCATCTTTCCTGAGCCGGCGCTCGAACACCGCGGGTGCACCGCGATTGAGCAGATGCACGTCCCCTATGGCAATGCCTTTCGATACATCGATTCCGGAGACGATTAATGCCATGGTGAAACAGTGTCCTTGGATACCTTATCCATCTTCATCAAAAAAATTGTTGACCAGATTTTCGATGGAAGCCATGGCTTCCTCCTCATCAGTCCCTGAGGCGGTAATCTTTACTTTTGAATGCTGACTTGCCGCCAGCATCATGACCCCCATGATACTTTTCCCGTTGACCTCCCTGGAGTCCTTCTCGACCAGTATTTCGCTTTCGAAAGTCGATGCCAATGCCACCAGCTTTGCTGCGGCACGTGCATGCAAACCTAGCTTGTTGGGTATGGTCAGTTCCTTGCTGAGCACGTGCCTTATCTCTTGGGGTTGCAGTCGACTATACCGTCATGTGCACCGCTCAGGGCTTTTTCTGCAAGCTTGTCTAAATCCAGGTTTGGATAGTTCATGGTACGAATCAGCATAGGCAGACTGAGTCCGGCCAGCACACGTACCTCTCCAGATGCGTCCAGCTGGTTGCAGATGTTGCTCGGTGTTGAACCGAATATGTCAGTCAGAACCAGTACTCCGTCTCCCTGGTCAATCTCGGCACAGAGTTTTCGTGCCGCCGAAAGCAGTTCATCCGTATTGCTGGTCTCTGTCACGGCAAGCGCCCTGCAAACCAGAGGCAGCGGTGCGTCGAGCATGGATTCGGCCGTACCGAGCAACTCATGCCCCAGGTTGCCATGCGTGACAGTAAGTATCGAAACTGCCATATCAGTATTTCAGGTCCCTGTGCCGGACCAGCACATGCATGTCTGCAGTCGCTCTAAAGCGGTCTGCCAGAAACTCTGTGATGTGTACCGAGCGGTGTTGG
>JAPOYL010000011.1:39965-214644 GCA_026706595.1 Gammaproteobacteria bacterium
CACCATTGCAGCAGATGGAAACACTCAGATAATTGCGGCTTTCCCTGGAAACATGCGGCGCCCAGTACTCGATAAAATTACCAATCGAAGCGATCATTTGCCGTACTTCTTCATGGGACTGAAGGTAGTCAATGACTTCCGGGTGTTTTCCGCTGAGGCTGCGCAGGTGCTGCTCCCAGTATGGATTGGGCAAAAAGCGCACATCGAAAACGTAATTTGAATCATTCGGGACACTGTACTTAAAGCCAAACGACTGTAATAACAGGGTCAGTGTCGCTGACCGGTTTCTGCATACCCGGTCTGTAATGACAGAACGCAACTGCCGCACATTGGTCGAGGTGGTGTCAATGCAGACATCTGCAAGCAGGACGACTTCTGAAAGGATCTGTTTTTCCGTTTGAATGGCATCAATCAGCGACAATCCTTTTTGAGTAAACGGATGCTTGCGGCCGGTTTCATTGTATCGCTGTATCAGTGTCTGGTCGCTGGCCTCCAGATAGACAAGTTCCAGGTCAATGTCTTGCTGCCTGAATTCCTTGATGATATTTGGAAACGCATGAATGTCTTGGCTGACGTTACGTGCATCTACACCGATGGCAATTTTTTCATAAGGAACCGGAGAGGCTGCAGTGAACTGCTCAATGCAGACAGGCAGCATGTTCAGGGGCATGTTATCGATGCAGTAAAAATCATTATCCTCAAGGGTATTGATTGCGACCGTTTTCCCTGAACCTGACAGGCCACTCACGACGACTAGTTTCATCAGTGCTTACTGCATCAGTTTTTTCTGGCGATCGCTGAAGTCCTTGCTGGCAACATAGCCACGCTTGCTGAGCGACCGTGAACGTGCGGCAGCCTCGACCAGGACGGCAAGATTTCTGTTCGGGGCCACGGGAAGGACGATCGTGGGGATATCCACGCCAAGCACATCGGTTTTGCTTTCAGGAGACTGCGTCCGGTCCCCGGTTTTTGAAGATGTCTGGCCGCCCACCTGCAACTTGATGATCAATTCTAGGTGTTGACTTGATTGAACTGCTTCATCCCCGTACATCTCGCGTATATTTAATATCCCCAATCCACGTACTTCAAGAAAGTTTTGCAGTGCATCGGGGCAGGTTCCAAGAATCGTATTCCGTGCAATTCGAGTAAATTCCGGGGCATCATCGGCAATCAGTCGGTGCCCCCTGCTGATGAGATCCAGAGCAAGTTCACTTTTACCCAGACCACTTTGTCCCGCGAGCAGCACACCGGTCCCTGCAATTTCCATGAACACGCCATGCAATATGGACATTTCAGCACACCTCATTGCCAGAAAATTCAGTCATTGTGCAGTCAATTTGTCACCGCCAAGAGCGAAGCAAAAAACGGAAAGACCATGTGTCTTGGCCGGTTTCCCAAATTTCCCTCAGATCTCTGGACATTGAGGTGAGACAGGGTCTCGGTTTGCAGGAAATTTTCGTCTATAGGATCAGGACACGAGGCGTTCCGAGCCCTGGCAAAGCAAGTTGTAAAGACATTCTGCATGACTGCATTTTTCTATCGATTGCCGGACTTGGTGATTTCCCAGAAGCTTGGCTAGACCAGACAACAGCTGGAGTTGTTCATCTTCGGCATTTTCAGGTACTACCATGCAAAACAAAAAATTAACAGCCAGGCCGTCAGCAGATTCAAATTCAACCCCCTCGTCCAGCTTGAGCATGGCTGCGTAGATATTTTCGATTTCTGCCAGCCGGCAATGCGGGATTGCAATTCCTTTGCCTAGCCCTGTGCTGCCAAGTTTCTCACGTGCCAGCAAGGCATCCAGCACCTTGTTTTTGGTCAAAGCCGGATGCTGTTGTGCAAGAGATTCACTGAGAAGTTCCAGCGCCCTTTTTTTGCTGCTGACAGACGTGGCAAATATCACTCCTTTCTCAGAGATGTAGTCTTTGAGGAGCATAACCCAAGATTCCGAATGTCAGTAGTTTGTACGATGCCTCACTTCGCTTTGGTGATGGTCTTTTAGCTTTTCCTTGTGCTTGACGATCTGCCGGTCCAGCTTATCTACCAGGGAGTCCACAGCCGCATACATGCCTTCATTGTATGAATTTGCAAAAATCTTGCTGCCGCTTACCTGCAGGGAGGCTTCCGCCTTGTGGGTGAGTTTTTCAACGGTCAGGACGACGTGAACATTGATCACCTGTTCAAAGTGTCTGGTTAGCCGCTTGAATTTCTTTTCTACGTGATTCCTCAGGGCGTCGGTCACTTTGAGATGATGGCCAGTTATATTTATTCGCATGATTATTCCTCTTGGCACCGTTAACAGTTAAGCATAGAAGTGGTGAGATTGAAACTTTCACCCAGGCTGACGGCGTTGACTGGATGACGGGATAGTCAGGGATTCACGGTATTTGGCAATCGTGCGGCGTGCAACACTGATTCCTTTTTGCTCAAGCAGGCCGGCAATCTTGTTGTCACTCAAGGGCTTGGCCCGGTTTTCCTCCTGTACCAGCTTCTTGATCATCGCCTTGATCGCAATGGCGGAGCATACGCCCCCATCACTTGTGCTCACATGGCTGGAAAAGAAATACTTGAACTCAAAAACACCTTTCGGGGAATCCATGTACTTGTTCGTGGTGATACGCGATACGGTGGATTCATGCATATCAATTTCATCGGCAATGTCCTTCAGAACCAGGGGCTGCATGGCTTCCTCGCCATACTCAAAAAAAGCCTGCTGACGCCTGACGATAGATGTTGCCACACGCACCAGGGTCTGATTGCGGTGCTGGATGCTTTTGATTAACCAGCGTGCCTCTTGCAACTGGCCGCGCATGTAACTGGCTTCGCTGCTTGCCAGGTTCTTGATCATATTCGAATACACGCTGTTGATGCCCAGTTTCGGGGTGGTATACGGATTCAGTCGTACCCTCCATGCTTGCCCATGTTTTTCGACGTACACATCAGGCACGATGTATTCAGGTTTTTGTGTATTGATCAGGTCTCCTGGCTTGGGGTGCAGAGTTTGGATCAGTTCCACGGCATGCTCAATTTCTTCGATGCTGAATCCACTGCGGGTACTTAACTTCGCATAGTTTTTCGTTCCCACCAGGTCGAGATGCTCCGCTACGATTGAGCGCGCATGCGACTGGAAGGGCAGGTCATCTGGCATTTGCTGCAGCTGTACGTCCAGACATTCCCGAAGGCTCCGTGCCCCACAACCGACCGGGTCAAGACGCTGCACGAACTTGAGAACTGCCTCGATTTCATCCAGTTCTATCTCGTGCGTCTGATTCAGATTGCCAAGTATGGTCTCCAGCGACTCGTGCAGGTACCCGGATTCGTCCAGGGCATTGACCAAGGTCCCGGCCACCAGAAGGTCCCGGTCAGAGAGTGCACTGAGCTCAAGTTGCCACAGCAGGTGATCCTGCAGGGAGTCATGGGTCTCTGCCGTTCTCGACTCCAGGTAATCAAAATGCTCCTCGGTCTGATAGCCGGGCCCCGGCGCGTAGGAGATCTCGTACATGTCATCCCACTCACGGTCAGTGGCAGGCTCTTCCGATGGCAGGTGGTCGCTTGCACCCGGCAGGGGTTCACGGTCGTCTTCGCTGGTTTTCCCGTTTTCGCCAAGCCGCTCCCCTAACTCATCGGCTTCTTCGGTTTCGAGCAAGGGATTGGATTCATAGGCATCCTGGATGGCGGCCTTGAGTTCAAGCGATGACAACTGCAAGAGGCGAATGGCCTGTTGCAGTTGCTGCGTCATGGTCAGCTGCTGCCCGAGCCGCAGTTGCAAGGTGGGTTTCAACATGTCCAGATTATGGCATGAATATTGCTTGTGCAGGATGGACAATTTGTGGGATGCAGGCCAGCCTGCCCCATTTTGATGAGGGTAGGTGCTCCAGGGTTCTGTTCGGAGGGTTTGGCTGGCGCCGGGCGGGCTAACCAAGCGAGAAGTGCTTGCCCAGATACGTGTCCCGCACCTGCTGGTCGGCGAGAATGCTGGAAGGAGAACCTTCAGCCAACACATGTCCGTTGTTGAGGATGTAGGCACGATCACATATGCCGAGTGTTTCACGGACATTGTGGTCGGTGATCAGCAAGCCGATCCCGTGACTGCACAGGTCCTTGAGTATTTGCTGTATGTCTTTTACCGAAATGGGGTCTACTCCCGTAAACGGCTCATCCAGCAAAATAAATTTTGGCTCGGTTGCCAGCGCGCGTGCGATCTCGGCGCGGCGTCTTTCCCCACCGGACAACTGCAGACCTTTGGAGTCGCGTATATGCTCGATCCGCAGGTCGGCAAGCAAGCTGTCACACTGCTCCTTGCGCTGTCTTTTCCCCAGGCTCTCACGCGCTTCGAGACTTACCATAACATTCTGTTCTACGGTGAGGCCGCGGAAAATGGATGGCTCTTGCGGTAAATAGCCGATGCCATGCCTTGCGCGCACGTGCATAGGCATGTGTGTGATGTCCAGGTCGTTTAGAGTGATACGACCCTCGGTCGTGCGCAGTAATCCTGCCAGCATGTAAAAGCACGTGGTCTTGCCTGCGCCGTTGGGACCCAGCAAACCTACAATCTCGCTGGACTGGACATCCAGGGTTGCCTGCTGAACAGCCACATGCGCATTGAATCGCTTGTGCAAGTTTTCTGCGCGAAGCTTGTTCATGCTGCAAGAATATCGACTGGCCTGGCGTACACGTTATCAGGGCCCGGTTTTGTTTGTTGGTTTGTCCGTGACCGTTTCAGGAAGGACTGTAATATTTACCCTTTCGTTACCTGCAGAATCTCCCCCACTGACGGTTTTCTTGTCTGTATGGAAAATAATACTGTCACTCGCGAAGGTGTTGCCGTTTTCAGTGAGTTTTGCATTTTTGGTCAGCAGGATTTGCTTCTTGCCGATGTCGTAAACCATTTTTGCTGCTTCCGCATACACTGTTCTGCCGTCATCAGCAGTTTGCCTGAAGGTACTCAAATTGCCCTCGGACTTGATTTTCTGGACCTTCTTGTCGACAGACTCGATGACCACAGTGTCCCCGGTCAACAGCATGCTGCCTTGTGTGACACGGACATGGCCGCGATATATGCCGATTCCTGTGCTCTCGTTGATTTCAGCGGAATCGGCCTTGATGCTGATCGGCTTGCCTGAATCATCTGAGTGCACCCTAGGCCATGCACTGTAGGCCATCAAGACTGCCAGGCACACTAACCAGACAATGCGCCTAGGGTTGATACAAGCCTTCGACATTGCTGTGTAAGTACAGGACTTCCTTTTTTAGGTCCAGGCTCATGCCCTGTGCCGAGAACATCTCCGATCCACGCATTGCCGTTATCGTTGAGTCTGTAGTCGCACGTTGTTTTTCAGGGAACACGACCAGTCGCTCCGTGGTAATCACCAGCGGATGTGAGCCATTGCCAGGCTGTGCCTGGTTGATTCGGACGTTGCCCGTCAAGGTGATTACACTGCTGTTGTCGTGTGCTTCCCCCTGTAGTGCTTGGGCATGAATCTGGCTGCCTTCATCATCATAGAGAGTAATATTGGGGAGATCAAACTGGCTGCGTTTTTCAGTTTCATACAGCTGGTATCTGGCTGCCAGGACCTTGTACTTGGGTTTGCCATCCGGGGCATTGATGACCATTTCTACACTGTCAAAACTGACAGAGGGGGTGTTGGGCGACGGACCGGTGTGGTTCACCTCAACGGGGGTGTCCCGCTGACTCAGGAACCACAGTGCAGCCACAGCACCCAAAATAATCAGGCAGCCAATCCAAATCAGTCTGGATCGCATGGTGGCGCTCAGCGCAGGTTATGCGACAACACCTGGTCCAGCAGGCCCTGGGCATCGAGCACCAGCTCACAAACCTCCCGCGCTGCGCCGCGTCCGCCTGTATTGATCGTTTCGCAGTGTGCATGCTGCTTGATATGTGCATTCGCATTCGCCACAGCGACTGCAAGGCCACAGCGGGTCATTATCTGCAGGTCGAAAATATCATCCCCGACATAGGCGGCCTGCCGTTCGTCAAGCTTCAGTCCGGACAGCAGTTCCTGGAACGCGAGGAATTTGTCCTTGCAGCCCTGATATACATGTTTCACCCCGAGATCCTTCATTCGATGCTCAAGCGATTTGGAGGTCCGCCCGGTAATGACACCCACCTCAAACCCGTAATGCAGCAGGAGACGAATGCCGTGGCCGTCATGCGTATGAAAGGCCTTGATTTCAGCACCGCTATCATCAAGATAAATTCTGCCGTCCGTCAGCACCCCGTCGACGTCAAACAGTACCAGGCGTATTTCCCTGGCGCGCGCATAAGCTTCCTCTGAGACATTCATGGGGTATGCAGTAGCTGAATCCGCTAGGCTTGTAGGTAGATCAGGAATATATACGCAATATAGGAGGATATAAATAAAATACTCAGACCGCGCGGTATTTTTTTGCTGCGCTGCAGGGCCAGCACTGCAAGAAAAAGTCCTGCAGTCACAGCGGACATGACAGGAAGGTCCCGTGTGTAGATTTCACGTGGAATCGAGTAGCTGGTAATCACGCTTGCCGTACCGACGACTCCGAGAATGTTGAAAATGTTTGAGCCCACGATATTACCCAGCACCAGCTCACTTCGTTTTTTCAAAGCACTGACCAGACAGGTGGCCAGTTCCGGCAAGCTGGTTCCAAAGGCAACCATGGTCAACCCTATGACCAGGTCACTGATGCCCAAAAACTTTGCGATGGAGATTGAACTCCACACTACAAGTTTCGAACTCGCCAGCAAAACCGCCAGACTGACCAGCAGTATGGCCGATAAGGCAGCCAGTTTTTTTTCGGTCGAGGCCGGCGTGGATTCTTCCAGTACCTGTTCTTCAAGTTTGCGGCGGGTCATGTAGTACAGCATGGCTGCCATGATCACGAGCAGAATCAGGCCGTCATGAAACTGCAATTGCCGGTCGAATATCAGTATGGCAAACAATGCCGTGGCCGCAATCAGGATGATGAAATCCCTTTGCAGGGCATCTTCGTGCAAATAAAGGGGGGATACGCACAGCGTGATGCCCAGAATCAGCAAGATGTTTGTAATGTTCGAACCGAGGGCGTTGCCGATGGCCAACCCCGGGTTTCCCTGCCATGCCGATATGCCAGAGACCAGTAACTCGGGAGCCGAGGTGCCAAATCCCAGTACCAGAAAGCCGATGACATATGCCGGAACGTTCAACCGCTGGCCCAGCTGGGACGCGCTGCTGACCAGTTGGTCCGCGCTCCATGCCAGAAGTAAAAAACCTGCCACAAGCGCTGCGGTGAGTAAGAACATGTTTGATTGGCTAAGAAAGTTAGGAAGGTCAGGATTGGTGACAGCTGTCAATTTGTATCAGATACGGAAATAAATAGCCAAGGATTCTGCCTGTGAGAGGGGTGGTCTGCCATAGTTCAAGTGCCTGCAACATGCACCGGAATACTTCGCAGGCAATTCAATTGTACGACTTCACCGATTTCATTTCTTGGCCAATGCAGAAAGCACTTTACGTAGTGGCCCTTTCGATTGTCTGCTCTCGAAAGACTTTGCCCGCCGGGACTCCATTGTTGCGCCCAGCAAGCACAGGTCACAGACAAGCCCGCCGTCAAATTGACGTCAGGACCATATTTCACTACCCTGAGTGCGCACCGATTCGCACACCAAAATCAGCCACCATGAGGAATGACAGGAGAGGCCAGTCATGAACCGTTTCGAATGTATGGCCCGGAACACATTTTGTCATGCTGTCGTCATGCCGACATTGCTTTTACTGTTGGCCCTGCCGGCGCTTGCGGTGGATGACCGTGCGCCGGAGCAGATCATTCAGGAAACATCGGCACAGGTTCTGACCGTGCTGAACGAAGAATATGAGCAGTTGAGTAATGATCCCGACCTGATTCGTGAACTGATCGATACAACACTGGTTCCCGTTGTGGATCTGGATTCGATGGGAAAGCTGATACTGGGTAAGCACTGGAAACTGGCAGGTGAAGAACAGAGGGTGGCCTTCGTGCTGGGATTCAAGGACATGCTGATCCGCATTTTCGGCAAGACACTGCTGGATTATGGCAAGGCAGAACTCACGGTGTTGCCGAACCAACCGGAACAACAAGGCAAGTATCGCATCGTGCAAACGGAACTTGATATCGGCGCTGGTCAACCTCCGTTGCAGGTGGCTTATGTCTTCCGCAGGAACAAACAAAAGGAATGGAAGATATTTGACTTCTCTGTTGACGGGCTTAGCCTTGTAAAAAATTTCCGCACCAGCTTCTCCCAGGAAATACAGGAAACTTCGCTACAGGCGTTGATCGATCGTCTGGAAACTACCGATGAATCGGACCTTCCGGAAGGTGTCAGGATCCCTGCAGAGTGAATTTCAGTGCGGGTCGGGCCTGCCGTTTGGGGTTGAGCCGACCTAGTCCGATTTAAGTAAAGTATCCCCGGTCATGGAAAAGCTATTGATAGATGGTGGGCGTGTGCTGGAAGGCGAGATTCGGGTCTCCGGCGCCAAAAATGCAGTGTTGCCGATACTGGCTGCTACCCTGCTGGCAGACGGGCCCATGCAGATTGCCAATGTTCCGCATTTGCAGGATGTAACCACGACTATGGAGTTGCTGGGGCGCATGGGTGTTTCGTTGACCCTGGATGAACGCATGAACATCGAAGTCAATTCCGGGCCAATCAAGGAACTGTTTGCACCCTATGAGGTTGTGAAGACCATGCGGGCCTCTATATTGGTGCTTGGCCCTCTGCTGGCACGGTTCGGGGAGGCCGAAGTGTCCCTGCCCGGGGGTTGTGCCATCGGTTCGCGGCCTGTGAACCTGCATTTGCATGGACTTGAGGCAATGGGTGCGGAAATTGAAGTCAGGGGTGGCTATATCCATGCAAAATCCAAGCGCCTGAAAGGTGCGCGCCTGGTAATGGACAGTGTCACGGTCACCGGTACCGAAAACCTCATGATGGCGGCTACCCTGGCGGTTGGCACGACCGTGATCGAGAATGCAGCGCGTGAGCCTGAGGTAACGGATTTGGCCAACTGCTTAATCAAGATGGGTGCCAAAATTGAGGGTGCAGGAACCGGCAAGATCACGATTCAGGGAGTCGACAGACTGCATGGATGTCAATACAGCGTGCTCACGGACCGGATCGAGACCGGGACCTTTCTGGTTGCAACGGCCATCACGGGGGGCCATGTGCGACTGAAAAATGCCCAGCCAAAGTTTCTTGAGTCCATATTGATGAAACTTAAGGAAGCGGGCGCCAAGGTTCATTGTGACGAAAACTGGGTGGAGATTGACATGTGCGGGCGGCGGCCCAAAAGTATCAATATCTGTACGGCACCGTATCCTGCATTTCCGACAGACATGCAGGCACAGTTCACTGCACTGAACTGTATTGCAGAGGGTTCCGGGACAATTACGGAGTCTGTATTTGAAAACCGTTTTATGCACATACAGGAAATGCAAAGGATGGGTGCGAAAATAAAAGTGACAGGTAACACCGCAATCACGACCGGAGTTGACAAGCTGGTGGCCGCGCCGGTGATGGCGACGGACTTGCGGGCATCCGCGAGCTTGATCCTGGCAGGCCTGATCGCGGATGGCCAGACAGTGGTGGATCGTATTTACCACATTGATCGCGGTTACGAATGTATCGAGGAAAAACTGATGCAGTTGGGTGCCAGCATCCGTCGTGTCCCGCATTGATTGGTTTGCAGCGATACAAGAGATTTCAACATCTATCCGGGCATGACTACACAAACCGACAAAAACCTGACGACTATCGCGATCTCAAAAGGGCGCGTTTTCGAGGAGAGCCTGCCCTTGCTTTCGACTATGGGAATCAGCGTGGCCGGGGAGGACCTGGAAGGACGGAAGCTTGTGTTGTCCACCAGCCAACCCGGGGTCCGCCTGCTGGTGGTCCGTTCCAGAGATGTGCCGACGTACGTGCAGTACGGTGTCGCAGAACTTGGTATCGTCGGCAAGGACGTATTGATGGAATTCACCGGCGGGGGCATTTATGAACCCATTGATCTCGGCATCGCAAAATGCCGCCTTATGGTGGCTGCAACGGAACCGCAACTGCAGCACAGCAGGCGTTTGCGCGTGGCTACCAAGTACGTGCGTAGCACGCAACAGCATTTTGCAGCCAAGGGGCTACAGGTCGAGTTGATCAAACTGTACGGCTCGATGGAGCTTGCGCCAGTGTTAGGGCTTGCAGACTGTATTGTGGACCTGGTTGCTACCGGCAATACACTCAAAGCGAATGGCTTGACCCCGGTCGAACACATCGCCGACATCAGCTGTCGCCTCATCGTCAACAAGGCAGCAATGAAGATAAAATCTGCTACACTTAGGCGCCTCATTGAGCAATTCAAACTTGCGGCAAAGGAATAAGGAATTTTGAAGGCAGAGTAGATCATGAGCTACCAGACAGACGATCTGAAAATTGTGGAAATCAAGGAGTTGATGGCCCCCTCCGTTTTGCGCAGTGAGTATCCGATCACCGATAACGCCGCACGATGCGTGCATATGGCCCGTGCGGATGTTCAGAAGATCCTGCATGGCCAAGATGATCGCCTGCTGGTGATCGTCGGGCCCTGTTCCATTCATGATGCAGATGCAGCCAGCGAATATGCCACCCGCCTGATGGCACTTCGAAAAAAGCTGATTGACGATCTCGTCATCATCATGCGTGTGTATTTTGAGAAACCGCGCACGACTGTAGGCTGGAAAGGTTTGATCAATGATCCAAATCTGGATGGAAGCTTTGAAATTAACAAGGGGTTGCGTATTGCACGCAAGCTGTTGCTCGATCTTAATGAGATGGGCCTGCCGGCGGGCACGGAATACCTGGACCTGGTCAGTCCCCAATATGTTGCCGACCTGGTCAGTTGGGGTGCAATCGGTGCGCGAACCACGGAAAGCCAAGTGCACCGTGAACTGGCATCTGGGTTGTCCTGTCCCGTTGGCTTCAAGAATGCAACCAGCGGAGACATGCAGGTTGCGGTGGATGCTGTGGGGTCTGCAACGCATCCACATCATTTCCTGTCTGTGACCAAGGCCGGACGGTCGGCGATCTTTTCCACCACTGGGAATCCGGATTGTCATGTGATACTGCGTGGAGGGCGGGAGCCGAATTACAACCAGGAAAACATTGATGCTGCAGCGCGCATGCTCGAAAAATCGGGTCTGGAACCCAGGTTGATGGTGGATTTCAGCCATGCCAACAGTTTCAAGCAGCATGACAAGCAGATGGAGGTTGGACAGTCCATTGTTGCCCAGTTCAATGCGGGCGATACACGCATATTCGGCGTGATGATTGAAAGCCATCTTGTGGCTGGCCGTCAGGACGCCAAGCCCGGTACCGAACTGACGTATGGCCAGAGTATCACGGATGCATGCATGGGATGGGAGACGACCGATGAACTGCTGCACATGCTGGCCGGGGCTGTGCGTATTCGGCGTGATGCCAACTCTGCTGTAAGTGCAGCCTGATACCCGACTCTCCCATGCTGGACATTACACGTCTTCGTACCCGAGACGCAGACTTTCCTGCACACTTTGAAAGCTGGCTCAGCAGCACTCCGGCGACTGAGCAGGATGTACATGGCAGTGTTGCAGAGATCATCGAAGCGGTTCGGGCTCAGGGTGATGCAGCACTCCTGAAGTTCACACAACTCCATGATCAAATTTCGGCGGAGTGTGTGAGTGATCTGGAAATCACGAAGTCACAAGTACACGAGGCCCTGCAGTCCATCAGTGGTGAGCAGCGGGAGGCGCTGGAAACTGCCGCCTCCAGGATCCGGGATTATGCAAAACGCCAGCGTTTGCAATCCTGGACGATACAGGACGAGTATGGAAATGAAGTAGGGCAGAAGGTTACGGCTCTGCAGAAAGTGGGAGTGTATGTGCCCGGCGGGACTGCTGCGTACCCGTCTTCCGTTCTTATGAATGTGATCCCGGCGAAGGTTGCCGGGGTTGAATCGGTTTGCATGGCAGTGCCTGCCCCACGTGGTGATCTGAATCCGGTAGTGCTGGCGGCTGGCGCAATTGCGGGAGTGGATCGTGTGTTCACCATCGGCGGAGCCCAGGCCGTTGCAGCATTTGCATACGGCACGCACACCATTCCCAAGGTTGACAAGATTGTGGGTCCAGGCAATGCCTATGTCGCATGTGCAAAACGCATGGTCTACGGCCAGGTAGGCATCGATATGATTGCCGGACCTTCCGAGGTGCTTGTGATCTGTGACGGTGACGCAGATGCCGAGTGGGTTGCCATGGACCTGTTTTCGCAGGCGGAACACGACCCCCAGGCACGCGCCATGCTGATAGCAACTGAAGATACATTCCTGGAACAGGTTTTGAAGCACATGAATAGACAGCTGGGCCAGCTGGATCGTGCGGAAACGATCACCCACTCGATGAACAACTCGGGAGTGTTTATCCAGGTGGAGAATCTGGATGAAGCAGCTGAACTGAGCAACCGGATTGCACCGGAACATCTGTCGCTGTGTGTATCCGAGCCGCATGCCTTGCTGGAAAAAATAAGCAATGCTGGAGCCGTTTTCCTGGGACAGGACTCTCCCGAGGTTTTCGGAGATTACTGTGCAGGGCCGAACCATGTGCTGCCGACGTCCACAACGGCACGCTATTCGTCGCCTCTGGGAGTGTACGACTTCCAGAAACGCACGAGTGTCGTGAACTGTTCCCGTGAGGGGGCAAGGAAGCTGGGCAAGGTGGCTGCAGTCCTGGCGCATAGTGAAGGCTTGTCTGCGCATGCCAGATCAGCTGAATATCGGTATAAGCAGACAACTGCTACCTGAGACGTGTTGCAATGGCTGTTAGACCGCAACAACTGCTGCGCACGGAAATTGCCAATATGCGCAGCTACCGTGTCGCAGATGCCGGGGGCTATGTAAAACTGGATGCAATGGAAAACCCGTATGAGTGGCCAGAAGCACTGCAGAAACAGTGGCTTGGTGTACTCGAAAAGGCTGCGTTGAACCGCTATCCAGATTCTCAGGCGCTGCAGCTCAGACAGAATTTCAGCAAAACGTTCTCGGTGCCTGCCGGTACGCACCTGATGTTTGGAAACGGCTCGGATGAGCTGATCCAGTTGCTGATCCTGTCCATTGCCAAACCGGATGCATGCATTCTCACTGTCGCGCCCAGCTTTTCCATGTACAGGCTCATTGCAGAGTTTGTCGGTGTGCGGGTAATTGAGGTTCCTCTGTCTGCCAGTTCTTTTACCCTGCAGGTAGATCAGATTTGTGCAGCGATCCAGGAGAATGATCCGGCCGTAGTATTTCTGGATTGCCCGAATAATCCAACCGGCATGCTCTGGCCGCAGCAACAGGTTGAACAGATTGTGCAGCACTCCGGCGGTCTGGTCGTTATCGATGAAGCTTATGCGCCGTTCGCTTCACGCACAATGATGCCGCTGCTTGAGAAATACTCACATGTGCTGATGCTGCGCACACTGTCAAAGATGGGGCTCGCAGGCTTGCGCCTGGGTTGCCTGCTGGGGGCACGACAGTGGCTGGAGGAATTCAACAAGCTGCGTCTGCCTTATAACGTAAACGTGTTGACGCAGCTGAGTGCGAGCTTTGCCCTGGACAATATTTCTGTTCTTGAGGCACAGACCCGCCTGATTTGCGAGCAGCGGGAACAGCTGATCACAGCCATGCGCGCAATCAACAATATCCAGGTTTTCCCGAGTGAAGCCAATTTCATCCTGTTTCGCACGCAGGACAAACCCGCGGATGCAGTGTTCAGTCAGTTGCTGGAACACAAGGTTCTGATCAAGAACGTGGCCGATGGCCTGCTGCTGGAAAACTGCTTGCGGGTCACGGTAGGCACGGAAGAAGAAAACCGTGTATTTCTCGATGCCCTGCACAGTGCCCTCGCCTGACAAGACGGCCATGGAAGATTTGCGTGCAAATACCGGCTTGAATACCTTTTTTGACAAGGTTTTCTGATTACGTACGCACATGGTCACCATACAAGAACTTGCGCAGTACACCGACACCCTGTTGCAAGCGGACCGTTTCCAGGACTACTGTCCGAACGGTTTGCAGGTGGAAGGCAAGGAAACCATTCGAGAGATCGTCACTGGGGTGACAGCCAGTCAGGCACTGCTTGAAGCTGCATGCTCCAGAAAAGCGGATGCAGTACTGGTCCATCACGGATACTTTTGGAAAAATGAGGACCCGCGCATTACCGGAATCAAGCGTGCACGGCTTGCCATGCTGCTGCAGAACAACATCAATCTTCTCGCCTACCATCTTCCTCTGGATGTGCATCCGGACATTGGCAACAACGCTCAGTTGGGACGCCTTCTCGGAATCCAGGTGGATGGGGTGTTGCAGGCCCGCGAGCAGGTTGCCTGTGTGAGCTATGGCCACCTTGAGCCTATGCCGGCGGAGGCATTCAAGGCACGCATCGATGCCACTTTACAGCGCGATTGCACACATGTGGATGCCGGACCTGACAGGATTACCACCATCGGGTGGTGTACGGGAGCCGGGCAGGGATTCATCGAACAGGCAATTGATGCAAATCTGGATGCCTATGTCAGCGGGGAGATTTCAGAGCCCACCACCCACATGGCGAGGGAGGCCAAAATCCATTATTTCGCTGCCGGCCATCACGCAACGGAGCGTTACGGGGTACAGGCCCTGGGACAGCACCTGGGACAAAAATTTGGTCTCGGGCATGAATTTATCGACATCGACAACCCGGCTTAAACCGGCATTCACCGGTATTCCACTTGACGGATTTTGGATCTTGGGCCATCCTACGCATCTTTTACAGACTGACATCCTTTGATCCAACACCGAAAACGCCCGGACTGGATTTTCTGAACACACATACAAACTGCTTGTTGCCTGCTTTGCGGCCTGACGCCTTATCGGGGTGACGAGGGAAACTTTTACATGGCAAATGACAAAATCGATCATGGCCGTCGCAAGGCGCTGACGGGCGGAGTAGCTATTGTCGGTGGGGTAGGCGCGGTCATCACGGCCTGGCCCTTTGTATCGAGCATGAATCCAAGTGCGAGTGCACGTGCAGCAGGTGCCCCGGTTGAGGTGGATGTGAGCAAGATGCAGCCAGGCCAGCAGATCCAGGAAATCTGGCGCAGGAAACCCGTGTGGATCATTCGCCGCACTCCGGAGATGGTGGAATCTCTGGGGGCATTGACGCCCAAACTGCGTGACCCCGAATCCAGGGAAGGCCAGCAACCGGCGTTTGCACAAAACGAATTCCGGTCCATCAAGAAAGAATTTCTGGTGCTGATTGGTATCTGCACCCATCTCGGCTGCGCTCCGGAATACCGTCCTGAACCAGGTACGATCAGTGCAAATTGGCAGGGTGGGTTCTACTGCGCCTGTCATGGGTCGAGGTTCGACCTGGCTGGGCGCGTGTACAAGAATGTGCCGGCGAACAAGAACCTTGAAGTCCCCCCCTATTACTTCCTGAGTGATGGACGCATACTGATTGGGATGACCAGAGAAGAGGCCGCTGCATGAGCGAACAAGCAGGGGGCCTGCTCGGATGGATTGATGCACGTTTTCCACTGAGCAAGATGTGGAGAGACCACTTCGCTGAGTACTACGCACCCAAAAATTTCAACTTCTGGTATTTTTTCGGCTCCCTCGCCCTGCTTGTTCTGGTGATCCAGATCTTGAGCGGTATTTTCCTGACCATGCACTACAAGCCCGACGCGGAGCTGGCATTCGCCTCGGTGGAACACATCATGCGGGATGTCAACTGGGGCTGGCTGATTCGATACATGCACTCCACCGGTGCATCGTTCTTTTTCATCGTGGTGTACCTGCACATGTTTCGCGGGCTGATGTATGGCTCGTTCAAGAACCCCCGTGAACTGATCTGGATTTTCGGGATGCTGATCTACGTGGCGCTGATGGCTGAGGCCTTCATGGGGTATCTGCTGCCTTGGGGTAACATGTCGTACTGGGGTGCGCAAGTCATCATTAACCTGTTCAATACGATCCCGTACATCGGCGAGGCGATTTCCGAGTGGATCCGCGGGGATTTCGTCATCTCGGATGCTACGCTGAACCGTTTTTTCTCGCTGCATGTGATTGCCATGCCGCTTGCCCTGCTGGCCCTGGTGATCGGCCATATCCTGGCACTGCACGAGGTGGGCTCCAACAACCCTGACGGTGTCGAAATCAAGAAAACCAAGGACGCAAACGGAATTCCTGTCGATGGTGTCCCGTTTCATCCGTATTACACCGTCAAGGACATATTCGGAGCAGTTGTGTTCCTGGCTATTTTTTCAGTGGTGGTGTTCTTTATTCCTGACATGTACGGCTACTTCCTGGAGCATGCCAATTTTGATCCGGCCAACACACTGAACACACCGGAGCATATTGCCCCCATCTGGTATTTCACACCCTTTTACACGGTATTGCGGGCCATACCGGATCCTTTTGGCGGGTTCGTGGGTATGGTGCTTGCGATCGTTGTGCTGTTTTTCCTGCCCTGGATAGACCGCAATCCGATCAAGTCCATTCGTTACCGGAGCGTTCTGTTCAAGATCAATCTGCTGGTGTTCGCCATTACGTTCATCATCCTTGGATATCTGGGGCTGAATGCCGTTACGCCTCTGTACTCGCAGCTGGCCCTGCGCTTCACGGAACTGTACTTCCTGTTTTTCGTTGTGCTTTGGACCTACAGCAGGCCGCACGGTGCAATGTTCTGGATCAGCAGTTTTGTAATCCTGCTGGGCGCCATCACGCTGTACGACGTTTTCATGAACACTTCTGAGTACCCTGAACTGATCTGGAAGACATGGATCATCCCTGCAGCATTCCTGGTGGTCACGCTGCTGCTGCCGTTGTTCCCGGGTCTGGGCCAGGAAAAAGAAGAACCCGCGAGAGTCACGTCCTGAAGGTCCGTATGAAAGTCTTGGCTGTTGCACTTGTTCTGCTCTCGACCAGCGCTGCCTGGGCTGCGGGAACCAGCATGTATGAAAAAGGAAGCTTTGGGAAAATCGATATCGATTTGAGCAACCGGACTTCTCTGCAACGGGGTGCCAAGTATTTTGTCAATTACTGCCTGAGCTGTCACCCAGCCAAACACAGCCGCTACAAGCGGGTAGCAGACGATCTGGGCATCAGTGAAGATCTGATGAAAAACAACATGATCTTCACCGAGCAGAAATTTGGTGATCTGATGACTGTTGCCATGAAGAGGGAAGATGCCATGGACTGGTTTCTCGGAATTGATCCCCCTGATCTCAGCACTCATGTGCGTGCAATAGGCCCCCAGGCTGTGTATGAGTTCCTGAAAACATTCTATATCGATGAGACGCGTCCTTTCGGAGTAAACAACCTGCACTTGCCCAATACGGCGATGCCGCATGTGCTGTTCAATCTACAGGGGTCACAAAGAGCGGTATTTCATGGCGAGGCAGACGAAAACGGCAGGGAGCATCCTGTGTTTGATCGGTTTGAAATGGAGCACCCGGGGGTGCTCAGCGAAGAGGAATACGAGCAGGTAGTGGTGGATACAGTCAATTTCCTGGCTTATCTGAGTGAGCCAGCCCAGCTGGTGCGCAAGAAAATAGGTATCGGTGTCCTGTTTTTCCTTGCCGTGCTGGGAACACTTTCCTACTTTTTGAAGAAAAACTACTGGATGGATATCCACTGACAGCTTTTGAAGGCGATGAGGTCTTGCATGTCCAAGGGAGGCACATGGTTTTAGTAGCGAATCGCCGTTCCGGCATGACGTTGTTTTCTGATCCGAGTTGTGCGCAAAGTCACCGTGTGCGTGTGGTTCTGGCAGAAAAGGACATCACGGTTGATGTCGTCTACATCGATCCCGACAACAAGCCCGAGGATTTGCTGGATATCAATCCCTATAACACGGTTCCCACCCTGACCGACCGTGAACTGGTCTTGTATGATGCGCGCGTCATCATGGAATATCTGGATGAACGTTTTCCGCACCCGCCACTGATGCCCGTGGACCCGGTGTCGCGCTCCAGGTCACGCCTGATGCTTTTTCGGATCGAAAGAGACTGGTACGGACCTTTGGTGAAGCTGTATTCCAACAAGGCAACTGTGGCAAACAAGGCAAGAAAAGAGCTGCAGGAGAGTCTGCTTTCGGTAGCAGAACTGTTCAAGGTCAAACCCTACTTTCTGAGTGATGAATTCAGCCTGGTCGACTGCAGCATCGCTCCTATCCTGTGGAGATTGCCTCGCCTGGGCATTGATCTGGGCCCAACGATCAAGCCCATCACAGAATATGCACAACGCGTGTTCAACCGGCCCTCGTTTAGAAGCAGTCTTTCGGAAGCGGAAGTGGAAGCACGCCCGGATTCGTCTTGAAAAAACTGTCACGGTAACACTCTTTGCCGAGCCTTCAGTGGTTCCCTGAAATGACTCCGAGCCGTCCCTACCTGATCCGTGCGATGTATGACTGGATCGTGGATAACCGGATGACTCCACACATTCTTGTCAATGCCGACAATGAGCAGGTTCAGGTGCCGAGCGAACTTGTGGAAGACGACAAGATCGTCCTCAACATCGGGCCGATGGCAGTTCAGTCCCTCGATCTCGGACAGGACATGGTCCGCTTCGATGCCCGGTTCTCAGGCAGTTCGATCAGTGTGGTGATTCCAGTCAAATGTGTATGTGCAATTTACGCCCGCGAAAATGGACAGGGCATGATGTTTCCCGAAGAAGATGATTTGCCTCCGGCCACAGGTCCGGCCAAACCTGATCGGCCTCACTTGCGTGCCGTCAAGTAGTGCGCATCCGCGACTTGCACTAGCCCGCGGTCAGGTCTGGCAGCACCTTGTCCGGGTTTAGGATGTTGTCAGGATCAAATTGCTGCTTGATCTGATGCATCAGGCCCAGTACTTCGGGTCCGAGTTCTTTGTCAACCCAGTTTCGTTTGGAAATTCCGACGCCATGCTCACCGGACAGCGAGCCGTCCAGCTTCAAAACCAGATCGAAAACCTCGTTCAGGCAGTGGCGGGCCGAATCGGCCTGCTGGCTGTCTGACTCGTCATACAGCAGGTTGACATGTATGTTTCCATTCCCAGCATGGCCAAAATTGAAAATGGGAATGGAGAATTTCTGGGCGAGAAGCTCAAGCTCCTGCAGCAAAGTGGGTAGCCGGGAAACGGGCACGACCACGTCTTCATTGATCTTGCTGGGTGCGAAACCGCGCAATGCCTGCGACAGCACTTTGCGTGCCTGCCATAACTCTTCCCTGTGCCGGGGGTCACTGGCATTCAACAAATCTACACATCCGGGATTTTTTGCAGCCTTGAGGACCGCGGCGACGTTGGCATCCACGGTCTGCACCAGGCCATCCACCTCGATAATCAGCATGGCTTTGGCATCGCTGTCCAGGGTTATTGCTTCCTGGGTGCGAATCAGGTTCAGCGATCCCTCATCAATGAACTCCAAGGCACAGGGCAGGGCGCTTTGCGCGAGGATGCAAACCACGGCATCGATGGCCGACTGCGTGTCGAGGTAGGATGCGCGGATCGTATCGGTGCGTTCCGCGGCAGCACTCAGTTTCAGCCGTGCCTCGGTGATGACCGCCAGGATGCCTTCGGAACCGATCAGCAAACGTGTCAGATCCAGGCCCACCACTCCTTTCGTGGTGGCAGAGCCGGTACGGATCATATTGCCGGTTCCGGTCACCGCAAGTACCTCCAGCGTGTTCTCACGGCAAGTTCCGTACTTGAGGGCGCGAGGGCCAGCGGCATTGCAAGCGAGATTTCCCCCCACGGTACAGTAATCGGCACTGCCCGGGTCCGGGGGCCAGAAAAGGCCATGTTCTGAGGCCTGCTTCTGCACTGCGGAATTCAGGACGCCCGGTTCAACCCGCATGCTCCGGTTGGCCGCATCCATTTCCAGTATCCGGTCCATCCTTTCGGTTGAAAGCACGATTCCAGAGCGCAGAGGCACGGCGGCTCCTGTGGTGTTCGTGCCGCGCCCGCGCGTTGTCAGCGGGACATGGAACTGCCGGCAAAGCCTCACACATGCCTGAATTTGCTCCGCATCTTGTGGCAGTACGACCAGGTCGGGACAGGCGTGCTGCCTGCTGTTGTCAAATCCGTAGGTCCAGCACTCGCCCGGGTCGGTCAGCACAGACCCTTTGCCGCAGGCATCGATGAAACTGCGAACGACATGGGGGGGCAGGGACATGCAGGCTCAAAAGCGATCAGTTGCCGACGAGCTCATGGTCGACCAGATCACACAGACAATGAAGTATCAGCAGGTGTACCTCCTGTATCCGTGCCGTGGACTGGCTCGGTACACGGATTTCGATGTCCCCGGGCCGCAGCACGGAAGGCAAGTCACCGCCATCCTTGCCGGACAATGCAACTACCGGCATGTTTTTCCGGTGTGCGGCAGAGACCGCTGCCAGCACATTTGCGGATTGTCCACTGGTTGTGATGGCCATCAGTACATCACCGCTGTGTCCAAGTGCCAGTACCTGCTTGGAAAAAATTTTTTCGTAATCGTAATCGTTGGCAATTGAAGTGAGGGTTGAACTGTCCGTGGTCAGGGCCAGCGCGGCCAAGCCTTCCCGTTCCATCTCAAATCGGTTCAGTAATTCGGATGAGAAATGCTGCGCATCTGCAGCAGAGCCCCCGTTTCCGCAGGTCAGGATCTTGCCCTGGTTTCTCAGGGAACAGACTATGAGTTTGGCAGCCTCGGCAATCGGGGTTGCCAGCTTTTCCGTACTGTCCTGCTTGGTAGAGATACTGGCATCAAACAGTTCCTTGACTCGTGCTTCAGGTTTCATGGGCATCATCCAGGATTCGGTTTCTATTCTTCGGAACCAGTACGGCAGATAATCGGGTGGCTGCGACTACTGGCACGCCTGTTGTCGAGACTGCGGGTTTTCGGCATGCGCCGCGATTGTTGAAAAACTCCGGGGGAAGTCCAGCTTCGGACGCTCTTGTACTTCAGGGCGTCCATTTCGAAACTGTGCCCAGGTCAATTTTCGAAAGATGCGGTTTTGCCCGCTGATGCTCAGGTTCCCGGTCATGCCTTCAAACTGATTATACTTGTGTGCCGCAAGCCTTTGCAGATGGGGGATGACCCGGTACGCATCCACACCCAGTGCCGCGAATCGTGGTAACCGGGATTCGCTGCTCGACAGCTGCAGCTCAGATGAATCCCGCAAAAGCTCGACTTCAGGGCTGTCGGACAGCAACCAGGGAATATCACAGTACAGGATGTCATTGATATCCTGGTCCGCCGATGTATTCTCATTCCCGGAAAAGATGTGGGAAGTCGCATAAACGGGCAGATCGGATGCATAGTGATAGCTGAGTTGCGGGCGCAGCAGCCTGGCTTGTCGTGGTAAAGCAGCCAGGAATACAAAATCGGCATCCTGGCGTCGCCGGGGTTCGAATTCTGCTTCCTGCCCGATCGTTTGCTCTATGTCACGATGCCGCTGTTCGCTCTGGTCAAGTTGCAGCAGCTTTTTGATGGGACCCGAATAATCTGAATTTTTCGCAATGTATCGTTCGTATTGCAGGACGGTGCCCCCCAGTTCGGTAAAGTGCACCGTGAAGGTATCCAGAAGCCGTGCCCCCCATTCGCCCTCTGGAATAAGCACCAAGGCCCGACGGAGGTTGTTGTGGAAAGCGCGTTCTGCAACCTGCTGGGCCTCGTTTTCCGGCAGCAATCCAAACTGGATCAGTTGCGGGGAACCTGCCTGGGCGTCGTTTGTATAGTTGAGCGACAGGGTAGGCACTTCGAGCCGCTTTTGTTCTGCGATGGCACGTACCGCTTCTTTTTGCAGGGGGCCAATGACGAAATCCGCTCCCTCACGCACGGCCAGCTGATACTGGCGGAATGCAATGTCGGCATCGTCTCCCGTGTCATATAAAACCAGTTGGGGCGGCAGTCCCGGAGCCTCCTCGAATTCCCGCGCAGTGATGACCCCTGCGTATACGGCATTTGCAATCGTGCTGTAGCGGCCTGTCATCGGCAGCAGAAGGGCTATCCTGTCGGGCGCCACCTGGGTGGTGGCCCAGTTCTGCGTTATGGAGTCAACAATCTCGGCAGGGATGGTGTGACGAGGAAACTGTGTACGCCATTGCTGGATTTCGTCTTCAAGGGTGAAGATATCGGTATGTGACTGCTTCTGGATATAGGCCAGACTGAGCCAGGCATCCATGTCGCAGTCATGGTTTCTGTTGGCCCAGACAGAGATTTCGCTCGGGTCTGCACTCATCAGAGTCTCCCACACCGAATGACTGTTTTCTTGCTTTCGTCCGGTATCCGTCAGCCAGGGGTTGAGCATGACGAGGGTTTTGACCAGGTTTTCCTTGTCTCCAGCAGCCCGCAGGGCCCAGGCCCGCACGGCCAGGGCCTTGGGCTTATACTCGGGGGAGTAATCGAGGATGCTGGCTGGCAAAATGTCCAGTGCGTGCTGAACGCGCTGATTTAAAAGTTCCAGTTCCGCGCTTGCAATGCGTTTGCGTACAAACAGATCACGAGGCAGTACGGCCTCATCGATGGCACTGAGGTACTTGCGTGCCAGGTTTTGGGTTTCCGGTTGCAACACGGTCTCTGCTGCCTGTAACAGCAGTGTTTCCCTTTGCGGAGAAGGTTTTGTTTTGGCCTCCTGTGCAAGCAGGCTTGCCGCCTGCTCAGGCTCGCCGGATCGAAGGTATTTGCCAGCCTGGTAAAGCTTGGGCTCTTCAGTGTCGTCAGCAGGCGTGCCCAGAGGTGGAATCAGATCCGCACAACCGGACAGGGCGCATGCCACGATCATTAGGGCTACAATGCGTGCAGTTATTCGCGTGGTTGAGTGTGTTGATTCCATGATTCGCCAGATACAAACCTGAACACTGTATGGGTTCAAGATGGCTGCTCCGGGTATTTTATATATCATTGCCACGCCAATTGGTAATTTGTCGGACATTACCTTGCGGGCACTGGACACTATCAAACAAGTGCAGGTGCTGCTAGCTGAAGACACCCGCATTACCAAAAAGCTCCTGGATCATTATGGAATTCATGTCAGGCTGGAGTCGCTGCATGACTTCAACGAGTCTGCAAAAGTTGAAACCCTTATCCGAGAGTTGCTTGGCGGGGCCGATATCGGGCTGGTCTGCGATGCCGGCACCCCCCTGATCTGTGATCCCGGGTTCCGGCTGGCTCTTGCTGCAAATAAAAAAGGGATCGCCGTACGGCCCGTCCCGGGTCCTTGTGCACTGGTCACGGCATTGACAGTATCCGGTCTTCCGACCGACCGGTTTGTTTTCGAGGGCTTTTTGCCGAAAAAGGTTGCTGAACGCGGGGAATTCCTAAAGTCCCTGCGGCACGAGTCACGCACGATGGTCTTCTACGAGGCTCCCCAGCGCCTGCGCCGCTCCATCCTGGATTGCATTCGCGTGTTCGGGGGGAGCAGGAATGCAGCCGTGTTGCGAGAACTGACCAAGCTGCATGAGCAGCATCTGACGGGCAGCCTCGAGCAGATCGAATGCGTCCTCGGCGATGCAGCGCAAGTGGTCAAAGGGGAGTGTGTGCTGGTAATTGCCGGCGATGTATCGTCTGCAGATGAGGAACGCCTTGAGAAAGCCGCACATCTTCTGGCAGATCTGCAAGGGCGTATTTCCCATCGGGATGCGGTTGAGGTGGTTGCCAGGCATACCGGGCTCGGGCGAAACCGGCTGTATGCTCTGGGCCTTGACGCGCGCCTCAAAAAACAGTCCTGAATGTGATACTGTCCATCAGGGAGTCTGCCGGACAGTCACTTTCCGCACTCTCTAAGGAGAATGCGGGGAGAGGAAAGTCCGGGCTCTACGGGCAGGGTGCCAGGTAACGCCTGGAGGATGCGAGTCCATGGAAAGTGCAACAGAGAGTAGACCGCCTTTTTCCTGTTCGAATCAAATTCGGGCAGGCGACAGGTAAGGGTGAAACGGCGTGGTAAGAGCACACCGCACGACTAGCAATAGTGGTGGCTAGGCAAACCCCACCCAGAGCAAGACCAAATAGGGGGGCGTGGAGTATTCCAGCATATCGCCCATATGGCCCCCGGGTAGGTTGCTAGAGGTTCATGGCGACATGAATCCCAGATGAATGGCTGTTCAAGACAGAACCCGGCTTACAGGCAGGCTCCCGATCGGCCGGATTTGGCCAAAAATTCCGATTTACCACTGACCTGATCGCGGTCGGCGGCCCCGAATTCGAGGGTAAATTTCCCACTCTTAATCCTGAACTTCATCTTCCTGTGTTAACCCACAGATTTAAAATGGTTTCTTCAAAATTTTGAGGGTTTCTGGGCGTGAATTTAGGCCCTTAACCCCCTGTCCTGCAAGTATTTTTCCAAGTTTTTGCCCAGTTTTGCTTGCAATCGAGCAAACTCGTTTCTATAGTGTCGAAAAGTGGGAGAAAGTGGGAGACTATGGAATAAAATTCCATGCTACGTGATTGATGTTCCGGGGTATTAACGATCTTAATCTGGATGCGAAGGGCCGGTTGTCCATACCTGCCCGTTATCGCGAAAGTATTCAGCAAAAATGCAACGGCAGTCTGGTTGTGACCGTGGACGCCGACCGTTGCCTGCTGATCTACCCGCTGCCTGAATGGGAGCAGATTGAGCAAGAACTGATGCGGCGGACCAGCATAGAAAAACAGACCAGGCGCTGGCAGCGTCTGCTCCTTGGCCATGCAACAGAATGCGAAGTGGACGGTCAGTACCGGGTCCTGTTGCCGCCGCCGTTGCGCGAGTTTGCGAACCTTAATAAGCACGCCGTGCTGATCGGGCAGGGCAACAAGTTTGAACTATGGGACCGGGACACGTGGTCTGAGGAGCGCGAGTCATGGATCGAGGAGGAAAGCAGGTCGAATAGCATTGCGGCCTCACTAGAGAATCTTTCCATCTGACGATGCGGTCCGATGCACTTTGCCTGCATCAGCCGGTCTTGCTTTTGGAAGTGGTTGAGGCCTTGAAAATAGACTCGGACGGTGTCTATGTCGATTGTACATATGGGCGTGGGGGGCACAGCCGGGAAATTTTGAAAAGATTGGGCCGCCGGGGCCGTCTCCTGGTTTTGGATCAGGATCCGCAGGCCATTGACCATGCCAGGAGACTGTTTGCGGGGGACCGGCGCGTCGTGATCGAGCCGGGAAACTTCTCGGAGGTTGTCCGGTTCGCCGAAGAACACGGGTTTGTGGGAAAGGTAAAGGGTGTTTTGTTTGATTTGGGGGTTTCATCCCCGCAACTGGACAGTCCCGAGAGAGGATTCAGTTTTGCGCAGGATGGGCCACTGGACATGCGCATGAATACAAACAGGGGAATCACCGCAGCAGACTGGTTGCAGCAGGTCAGCCTTCATGACCTTGAGAACGTGCTCAGGGTATATGGCGAAGAACGCCATGCAAAAAGGATCGCAGCCGCCGTGCTCAAAGAACGGCAAGTCCACCCCCTGAAAACCACCCGGCAATTGGCCGAGCTTGTGCAGCGTTCAGTCACAGGACCCCGGGAGAAAAAGCACCCGGCAACCCGGACCTTTCAGGCCATCCGTATTTTTATCAACGAGGAACTGAAGGCACTGGAAGCTGCCTTGGATGGCAGCGTGGGGCTGCTGGCAGAATTCGGGAGGTTGCTGGTGATCACCTTTCATTCACTGGAAGACCAGACAGTGAAGGGTGTGTTCAGGAAACACAATCAGCCCGACGCACCGCGCAAGCTGCCTGTCACCGGATTACCCGGGCCGCAACTGAAAAGGGTTGGTAGACCGGTGTGCCCTTCTGCAGAGGAAGTCGCTGCCAACAAGCGGGCACGCAGTGCCAAGCTGTATATCCTGGAGCGTGTCACATGCTAGGCAGGTTCGTGCTTGTGCTGATCCTGATTGCGGTGAACGTCTTCACTGGCGTGGGTATCGTGTATTCGGAGCATTCCCTGCGCAAGGAATTTATCGAGTTGCAGAAATTGCAGAACCAGTTTGACGAATTACAGGTCGAGTGGGGCCGTCTGCAGCTGGAGCAAAGCACATGGCTGGCGCACGCCCGGGTAGAGAGACTGGCACGTGAAGAACTCGGGATGAGCCAGGTCCACAAGGAAAGGCTGGTACTTCTGGAATCCCGTTGACGTCATGAAGAAGGCACCGAATTTCAGAGGAAGACGTATATTTGTGTTGTCTGTATTCGTATTCGGACTAGCCGTGTTGTTTGTACGGGCTGTTGAACTGCAGCTGTTCGACCATGAATTCCTGGAGGAGGAAGGTAAGGCGCGCCACTTGCGGGTAGTTGAGATGCCAGCGCATCGTGGGATGATTCTGGACCGAAACGGTCAACTACTCGCAGTGAGCACGCCGGTTTTTTCAGTTTGGGCCAATCCCGCCGAGGCCCTTGACAGTCATGACACCGTGGTACGCGCGGCTGAAATCCTGGACCTGAAGGTGAGAGACCTGGTTGGCAAACTCGAGCAGAAGAAAAGCCGGCAATTCCTGTACATCAAGCGCCATATTGATCCACAGCAGGCTGAACGCTTGCGGCAAAGCGACTTGTCGGGATTTTATCTGCAACGGGAATACCGGCGCTATTATCCAACCGCAGAAGTCAGTTCCCATGTGATCGGATTCACAGGCGTCGATGACAAGGGCCTGGAGGGCATAGAGTTGGCCTATGAGGACTGGCTGGCGGGACAGCCCGGCGCCAAGAAGGTGATCAAGGATCAGCTCAACCGGATTGTTGAGGATGTCGAAGCCATCCGGATCCCGCGCCCTGGGCAAAACCTGACATTGAGCATAGATCGAAGAGTGCAATACCTGGCTTACCGCGAATTGAAGTCTGCCTACCTCCAGCATGGTGCCCTTTCGGCATCGGCAGTCATGGTGGATACCAAAACGGGTGAAGTGCTGGCCATGGTCAATGTGCCCTCGTTCAACCCGAACAATCGCAAGGAGTACAAGCAGCACACCTACCGCAATCGCGCGGTCACGGATGTATTCGAGCCGGGGTCGACGATGAAACCATTTGTGGTTGCGCTGGCCCTGGATTCCAGACGTTATTCCCCGGAGACCGTGATAGACACCACGCCAGGAACCTACAAAGTGGGCCGGTTCACGATTCGGGACATCCGTGACTTCGGTCCGCTTTCAGTCAATGAAGTATTGCTGAAGTCCAGCAATGTCGGCGCCGTGAAAATGGTGTTCACGATCCCGCGACAGGACCTTTGGACTACCTATGACTCGATAGGGGTGGGTCAGTCCACGGAGTCCGGATTCCCGGGTGAGGCGACCGGTTACCTGAAAAACTTCCAGGATTGGCACAAGACCGAGCATGCCACGATGGCATACGGCTACGGCATGTCGATGACCGCACTGCAACTGGCACGGGCCTACACCGTGCTGGCATCCGACGGCAAACGAGCCACCATCTCCATGCTGCGCAGGGAAGAAGAGGATTCCCGCCCGAGCACGCAGCCCAGCGTGCTTTCACCGCAAACCGTGCGCCAGGTCCGCTCGATCCTGGATGAGGTGGTTTCCGCAGAGGGCACCGGTTCCCGGGCCGGAGTGCCGGGTTATACGATTGCCGGCAAGACCGGCACCGTGCGCAAGTCGGCAGGCAACGGTTATGAAAAAAAGTACATTGCGATGTTCGCAGGTATGGCACCGGCAAGTGACCCGAGACTGGTGCTCGTCGTTTTGGTCAACGAACCCAGCAAGGGAGCCTACTACGGCGGTCATGTGGCAGCGCCTGTTTTTTCGAGGATCATGGGGGGAGCTTTGCGCTTGCTGAACATTACACCTGACAACGTGTCCTTGCGTGTCGATACAGTTCGCCTTCCTCAAGATCATGCAGGCTAGGCCGTGCACACAAGGACCATCATTTTCCTGGCCTCTGGCAGACTTGCTGGAGGGATGGGCACGGGTGCAAAAGATGCATAGCGATACGGTGATTACCGGACTTGGCCTTGACAGCCGAACGATTGAAGCCGGAGCCCTGTTCTTTGCCACACAAGGCACACGCCAGCACGGCCTGCAGTTCAGCCAGCAGGCCATGGCCCGGGGTGTCGCTGCAATTGCCTGGGAGCCGGGCCCCCATGCCCGGGAAGATTGCTTGCAAGACGACTTGCCCTGTATCCGGATCCCTGACCTGCAACAACAGGTCGGGCCCATCGCACGGCGGTTTTACCGAAATCCCTCGTCGAACATTCGTGTGATCGGCGTAACGGGCACGGACGGGAAAACTTCCGTCAGCCAGTTTCTAGCGCAGGCCTTTGCGCAACTGGGAATCCCCTGTGGAGTGGTCGGAACATTGGGATATGGCATTCATCTGGACCTCGAGCCTGAAACCTGCACCACTCCCGACGCCATCCGTATGCAGGCCCTGCTGCATGGTTTCCTCGAAAAAGAGATTCCGCAAGTGGTTGTCGAAGCCTCGTCCCATGGCCTCAAGCAGGGGCGATTGAATGGCGTGGACGTGGACACGGCAATCTTTACGAATCTGGGTCACGACCACATGGACTATCACCCGAGCCTGGAAGATTACGAAAATTCCAAACGCATCCTGTTTCGAACTGCAGGTTTGCAGCACGCGGTCATCAATGCTGATGACGCATTCGGCCGCAAGCTGGCGGAAGAGGCAGGCAACCACACCAGGGTCGTCCCGTATTCCTGTGACATGCGCCTCACTGGCAAGGAACCCAATATTTACGCAAGCAACGTGTCTGCTTCGCAAAAAGGAACCGTGATCGAGATTGACTCAAGCTGGGGTTCGGGTGTCATTGACACCAGGCTTTGCGGGAAATTCAATGTCAGCAATCTGCTGGCCGTGACAGGAGCATTGCTGGTAAATGGTTATGCGCTGGACGAAGTCATCGCTGCCGTATCCTGCGTGAAAACTGTGCCTGGAAGAATGGAACGGGTCCAGGGAGGTCGAGACGCGCCGAGTGTGCTCGTGGATTACGCCCATACTCCCCAGGCCTTGTCCAGTGTTCTGCAGGTGCTGCGTGAAACGTGCACCGGCAGGCTCTGGTGTGTGTTCGGTTGCGGAGGCGACCGGGATTCCGGCAAACGCAAGTACATGGCCCAGGCGGTGGAGTCCTTGGCCGATCATGCGGTGGTCACCGATGACAATCCCAGGTTCGAAGATCCGGACGACATTGTGCAGGACGTGATCGCGGGGTTCAGTCCTGCTGCCAGCTATTCCGTGATCCATGATCGCAAACAGGCCATCGCCCATGCGATACATCAGGCGAAACCCGGCGACACCGTGCTGATTGCGGGCAAGGGCCATGAAACCCTGCAGATCATCGAAGGCAAGCGTCTGCCGTTCGATGATCGGAAAACGGCGGCAGACTGCCTGGGGGAATACCCGGCATGAGGTTTACACTTGGCGAGATTGCGCAGATTACGAAAGGCCAGCTGGTCGGCCAGGACACGCTCGTGTCCAGCCTGTCCATCGATACGAGAACACTGCACCAGGGAGACCTGTTCATCGCTCTGGTGGGTGAAAGGTTTGACCCGCATGAGCTGATTGCTGCCGGGCATGCGAAACTCGCGGGCGCTTTGCTGGTCGAGCATGCACTGGATGTGCCTAACCCGCAGATTGTTGTGCGCAGAACCCACGCAGCCCTGCAGGACCTGGCCAAGGCATGGCGTGCAAAATTCAAGGTGCCGGTGGTTGGCATCACCGGCTCCAATGGCAAGACTTCCGTAAAGGAACTGACCCGGGAGATCCTGAGTACCCAGGGTGATGTACTGGCCACCCAGGGAAACCTGAACAACCACATCGGAGTGCCGTTGACACTGCTGGATCTGAATGAAGGGCATCGCCACGCAGTGATCGAGATGGGTGCGAATCATGCGGGTGAAATCGAGAATCTCGCAAGGCTCGCAAGCCCCGACATCGGTGTGATCAGCAATATCGGGCCCGCGCATCTGGAGGGATTCGGTTCGCTGGAGGGCGTGGCGCGAGCGAAAGCGGAACTGTACCGCTACATGAATCCGCGGGGTATTGCCGTGGTCAATGCCGATGAGCCGTATCTGCCTTTGTGGCGTGAAGACATCGGCACACGTCGGCAGGTTTCATTCGGGATCCGGCAGGATGCAGATGTCACTGGCGAAAAGACGGACTCACGCAAGGTCAGGATCCGAATGCCGACGGGAGAAATAAACACAACCCTGCAGGTTCCCGGACAACATGGCTTGTATAACGCACTTGCTGCCGCGGCAGTTTGTACGGGTCTCGAGATCGGGATTGAAGATATCCGAACCGGCATTGAATCCGCAAAGCCCGTACCTGGCCGCCTTGTACGGCTCGAAGGAATTCATGGTGCGTGTGTCCTGGACGATACCTACAACGCCAATCCCGCCTCGCTGTCCGTTGCGCTCGATGTGCAGGCACAGGAGCCCGGCGCACACTGGCTGGTACTTGGAGACATGGGAGAACTGGGCGCAGAAAGCATCGCCCTGCATAAAAAAGCCGGAATCATGGCCAGGAAATCCGGTATCACACGCCTGCTGGCAGTCGGCAAGCTGGCCGCCCATGCGGTGGAGACATTTGGCCAGGATGGCGAGCATTTCTTGGAGCACCGGGACATTATCAAGGTTTTGTGCGATGAACTGGACGATCAGGTCTGTGTACTGGTGAAAGGCTCGCGCGCCATGCGACTGGAAAAGGTTATAGAAGGGATCCGGGCACGTGCCCCTGCTGACTTGGGAGGCAGTCACAAAGAACATGCTGCTTGAACTGTTCGAGTATCTGGAAAGCTTCCACTCTGGATTCAATGTCTTCCAGTATCTGACCCTGCGTTCGATCCTGGCCGTGCTGACCGCCCTGATTATCTGCTTCGTGACGGCACCCGTCATGATCCGCAAGCTGAGCGACTACAAGGTGAGTCAGAACGTCAGGGATGACGGGCCACAGACTCATCATGCCAAGGCAGGTACGCCGACCATGGGCGGGGTGTTTCTGCTGTTTGCAATTTTCCTGAGCGCGATCCTGTGGAGTGATATGACCAACCGGTACGTGTGGTTTGTGCTGGCCACAACCTTTTTGTTTGGCCTGGTCGGCGCCGTGGATGACATCAAGAAACTGCTGGGCGGATCGAGCCAGGGGCTGACTGCAAAAAGCAAGTATTTCTGGCAGTCGGTCATCGGGATTGGCGTCGCGTTGCTGTTGTTCTATACGGCAGAGAGTTCCGTCGAATCCAGTCTGTATGTTCCATTTTTCAAGAATGTGATCATCCCCCTGGGTGCCTGGTTCGTGGTGCTCACGTACATCGTCATCGTGGGTACCAGCAATGCAGTGAACCTGACCGATGGGCTGGATGGCCTGGCCATCATGCCGGTGGTCATGGTCGCTGGCACCCTCGGCATATTTTCGTATCTAAGCGGTAACCTGAATTTTTCGAGTTATCTTGCCATTCCGTATTTGCCGCTTGCCGGAGAACTGGTGGTGTTCTGTGGCGCGGTGGTTGGTGCCGGGCTGGGATTTCTCTGGTACAACGCGTACCCCGCACAGGTGTTTATGGGCGATGTCGGCGCACTGTCACTCGGCGCGGCCCTGGGGCTGCTGGCAGTTCTGGTGCGCCAGGAGATCGTGCTGATGATCATGGGCGGCCTTTTTGTTGTGGAAACCGTTTCCGTAATGATCCAGGTCGCATCTTACAAACTCACGGGCAAAAGGGTTTTTCAGATGGCGCCCCTGCACCATCATTTTGAGATGGGAGGTTCACCGGAGCCCCGGGTGATCGTACGCTGCTGGATCATTACGTTCGTACTCGTGCTGATCAGCCTGGCAACCCTGAAAATCCGATAATGTCATGGCACTGGCACTGCAAGAACAGATGATGGAAGACGCTCACGAATGCATTGTTGTCGGGCTTGGCAAGACCGGCCTGTCGGTAGCGCGTCACTTGCACAGACGAGGCATTTCCTTCGCCATGACGGACACCCGGGACCAGCCTCCCGGGCTCGCTGCTTTCAGGCGGGAATTTCCGCATCTGGACATCTGCACGGGAGCCTTGCCAGCGCAGTGGTTTGCAGCAGCCAACCAGATCGTTCTGAGTCCCGGCGTGGATACAAGAAATCCGGCGATTCAGGCGGCGATTGCCCGGGGTGCAGAGTGTCTTGGAGATGTTGAACTGTTTGCAAGCGCCAACCGGGTGCCGGTCGTGGCTGTGACCGGCTCGAATGGGAAAAGCACTGTGGTTCAGTTGGTGACCGAGATGGCCTCTGCCTGCGGCTTGTGCGCGTATGCAGGCGGGAATATCGGAACCCCGGTACTGGACCTGCTCGAAAAAGATGACGCGCAGCTGTTTGTACTGGAGTTGTCGAGCTTCCAGCTTGAGTCCACATGGTCCCTGAAACCCCGCATCGGTGCGGTGTTGAACGTGTCTGCCGATCACCTCGATCGTCACGACAGCCTGGAGCAGTATGCAGAAATCAAGGCGCGCATCTATGCGCATGCGAGCTGCAGTGTGGTCAACCGGGATGACGGGTTCGTGATGAAGATGAAGACCTCCGGGATGGTCACGGATTTTGGCCTGGGTCGTCCAGCAGACCGTGGCTTCGGCCTGTTGCAACGGGGCATGCACTCGTACCTGGCCCAGGGGGATCATTGCCTGTTGTCGACAGACAGCCTCAAGATGCAGGGTGAGGCGGGCATCCTGAATGCACTGGCAGCGCTGGCGATAGGCCATGCCTTTGGTCTGTCAATGGAAAATATGTGCAGCGTCCTCAAGCGTTTCAAGGGATTGCCGCACCGCTTGTCCCAGGTTGGCGAGTCCCGCGGTGTGGCCTGGTTCAATGACTCAAAAGGTACCAATGTCGGTGCCTCTGTCATGTCACTGAGAAGCCTGGAAAGCAATGTCATCCTGCTGGCCGGAGGGATTTTCAAGGGAGGCGATCTGGCGGGTTTGCGGTCTGCAGTAGCCCGTCATGCCAAGCACGCAATTTTGTTCGGGCAGGATTCAGATTTGCTGCGGCAGGCTCTGCGCGGGGCCGTGCAGATTCATTCTGCAGATACCATGCGCGATGCCGTGGTCCAGGCCCAGGCACTTTCTGTGGCCGGTGACAAGGTGTTGCTGTCCCCGGCATGTGCAAGTTTCGACATGTATGAGAACTATATCGCGCGGGGCAGGGATTTCGAGAGCTGTGTCAGGGAGCTGGTGCTGTGAACTCATCCAGACGGTTTGTGCATGGAAGGGAGGCCCGCGAGGATGCAGAGCTGTCCCGTCAATGTGATGTCACGCTCGTCCTGTCTGCAGTACTGTTGCTCGGCATTGGCCTGGTGATGGTGGCATCCTCCTCGATAGAAATTGCAGACCGTGGTACCGGCGACCCGCTGTACTATTTCAAACGTCAGTTCATTTTTGCGGTGTTCGGCGTGCTGGCGGCCCTATTGCTCACCAAAGTCCGGCTGGCACACCTGGAACGTTCCGGCATGTTTTTGCTGTTTCTGATGGTGGCCCTTCTGGTACTGGTACTGATCCCGGGGATGGGCAGGACGGTGTACGGGAGTACGCGCTGGCTGGAGCTCGGCCCCCTGGGCATACAGGTTTCTGAAATTGTGAAGTTGTTGTTGATCATCTACCTTGCCGGCTATCTGGTCAGGCATGGGCAGCAGGTCATCGAGTCGTTCACCGGATTTGTACGGCCCATGCTGGTCTTGCTGATCCTGTTTACTTTGCTGCTGCTGGAACCCGATTTCGGTGCTGCCATCGTTTTGCTGGTTACCGCACTTGGCATGTTCTGGCTGGCAGGCGCCAAAATCCTCAACTTCGTGATCCTGTTTATCGCATCGGCGGCTTCCATGGCCGTGATTGCCATCTCTTCCCCGTATCGCATGGAACGTCTCACTGCATTTCTCAACCCCTGGTCTGACCCGTTCGGTTCAGGTTTTCAGTTGACCCAGTCACTGATTGCGATTGGCAGTGGCTCGTGGACCGGCCTGGGCCTGGGCGCCAGTGTGCAGAAACTTTTTTACCTGCCCAAGGCGCACAACGATTTCGTGTTTGCCGTCATTGCCGAGGAGCTGGGTCTGGTCGGAGTCGCCGTGGTGCTGCTGCTGTTCCTGGTGCTGGTTGTCAGGTGTTTCGCGATCGGCAAAAAGGTGGAGGAGAAGGGCATGAAGTTTGGTGCTCTGGTCTGTTACGGGATCGGGGTCTGGCTGGGGTTGCAGGTCTTCATCAACATCGGTGTCAACATGGGTGTATTGCCCACCAAGGGGCTGACATTGCCATTGATCAGTGCAGGAGGCAGTAGCCTGCTGGTCGTTTGCATGGCCATCGGCCTGGTCACCCGTGTACACATGGAGGGGGTGGCCGAAGGGTCTGGACTGGTGCGGAGGTTCAGGAACTCATGAAGGCGGCGCGCGCTCCAATCATGATTTTTGCAGCCGGTACGGGTGGTCATGTGTTTCCAGCACTTGCGGTGGCAAGGAAGCTTGAGCAGCAGGGTGTCCCGGTGGTCTGGGTGGGAACGAAAAAGGGCATAGAATCGCGTGTGGTGGCCAATACCGCCTATCGCTTTGAGGAGATTTCCATCGGCGGTCTTCGAAACAAGGATTTGCTGACCTACCTGCTGGCACCGGTCAAGCTGGGGCTTGCCGGGCTGCAGACCATCCGGCTGGTACTGAAACACAGGCCCTGCGCGGTACTGGGCATGGGCGGGTTTGTCTCCGGTACCGGCGGGCTGGCGGCTGCCTTGTTCAGGCGGCCCCTGGTCATCCATGAGCAAAACGCGATTTCGGGTCTGACCAATCGTCTTCTCGCACCGTTCGCCACCCACATCCTGGCGGCATTCCCAGGCACGTTCGCACGCAAGAACGTGGAAGTGGTCGGCAATCCGGTGCGCAAGGAAATTTCACGAGACAAGCGTGAGCACGAAGTCGGTGATCCGGAAGACAGGCCGCTGCATGTGCTCGTGGTGGGCGGCAGCCTGGGCGCGCATACCCTGAACAAGACCGTGCCGGATGCAGTGGCATTGCTGGAGGCCGGAAAGCGCCCGCAAGTCTGGCATCAGAGTGGAGACAACAAGCTCGAATTCACGCAGCAGGCATACGACTCTCACCGGATTGAAGCCCGTGTGGATGCATTCATCGAGAACATGCATGACGCCTATGCATGGGCAGACCTTGTGATTTGTCGCGCTGGCGCGATTACCGTGGCAGAACTTGCGATAGCGGGTGTCGGTGCTGTTTTTGTCCCGTACCCGTATGCCGTGGACGATCACCAGACGGCCAATGCCAGCGTGTTGGTCAAGGCGGGCGCGGCCTTCATGATCCAGGAGCGCGAGCTCAATGCATCCGGGCTGGCTGCACTGTTGCGCGATGTGGAAGTGCATCGATCCAAGGTCAGGGACCTTGCTGCGGCCATCCGGGGCTTTGCCAAGCCACGGGCTGCCGAAGACGTGGCAAAAATTTGCATGCAGGCCTGTCTGAAACGCAAGGGCGAGCACACAGGGCTGGCAGAGGATCCGGGCTCATGACATTCAACATCGGACATTTTGCAACCCGCAAAATCAAGCGCGTGCACTTCGTGGGTATCGGTGGTTCCGGCATGGGCGGCATCGCCGAGGTGATGGTGAACCTGGGGTATCAGGTATACGGCTCCGACATCCAGGAGAACGCGATTACGAAGCGCCTGTCAAAACTGGGCGCGACGGTTTACGGCCATCACGATGCCGGCAATGTCCGGGATGCCGACGTCGTGGTGATGTCAAGCGCGGTAGGAGAGGATAACCCGGAGATCGCCGCCGCCCATGAACGGCGCATCCCGGTCGTGCCCCGCGCGGAGATGCTTGCCGAACTGATGCGTTTCCGTTACGGCATCGCGGTGGCGGGCACCCATGGCAAGACCACCACGACGAGTCTGATTGCATCCATACTTGCACACGCCGATCTGGACCCGACCTTTATCATCGGCGGCCGTGTCAACAGTTTTGGAAGCCACTCGAAGCTGGGTGCCGGACAGTACCTGGTTGCCGAGGCGGACGAAAGCGATTCCTCGTTCCTGTACCTGCAGCCGATCATGTCGGTCGTGACCAATATCGATTCGGATCATCTGTCCGCGTACGGGGGCGATTTCAACACCTTGCAGGACGCATTCTTGCAGTTTATCCATCACTTGCCCTTTTATGGGGTGGCCGTTTTGTGTATGGACGATGACACGGTCCGCGCCCAGTTGCCAAAGATCTCGCGCCCGTGTGTCACCTACGGCTTTTCGGACCAGGCCGATTACCGGATCACCGAAGTCGAGAAGTCTGCACTGCAGACAAAATTTGTCCTGCTGCGGCCCGGCCGGCAGGCCCCGGTCAGGTTCGTACTGAATCTTCTGGGCATTCACAATGTCCTGAACGCGGTGGCGGCAGCGATTGTCGCACTGCAGCTTGACGTCAAGGAAAACTGCATACAGTCAGCCTTCGAGAACTTTCAGGGCATTGCGCGGCGTTTTCAGGTCTACCCGCAGATATCCATTAACAACCGGCATGTTCAACTGGTGGACGACTATGGCCATCACCCTGCCGAAATCGCCGCTACGATGACCACTGCACGGGATGCTTGGCCCGGGCGCAGACTGACCGTGCTGTTCCAGCCGCACCGGTATTCGCGCACACGGGACCTGTTCGACGATTTTGTACGGGTGCTGAACGAAGCAGATGTCCTGATGCTGTGTGAGGTCTATGCGGCCAACGAAGAACCCTTGGTAGGGGCTGACAGCTTGGCTCTGAGTCGTGCACTCCGTGCACGGGGCAAGCTTGACCCGATCCTGGTGAAGGACTTGTCCGACATCCAGGCCACGCTGGAGCATGTCTCGGAGGACCAGGATGTTCTGCTCACCCTGGGAGCAGGCAGCGTCGGGGGCATTGCCCAGCATCTGGGTGAGATTTTCGCGTGACACGGATATGGAAGCGGTACACGACATCGAAATGCTGCGCGGGACGCTAGAAAGAAATGCCTCGCTGGCACGATTCACCAGCTGGAAGGTTGGCGGTGTTGCCGATCTTTTGTACAGGCCCGCGGACGTGCAGGACCTGAGAAATTTTTTGGCAGGCCAGGCGCAGGATATGCCGCTGACCTGGTTGGGTGGCGGTACCAATGTGCTTGTACGTGACGGGGGCGTACGGGGTACGGTGATTTTGCTGCATGGCTGTTTGGGAGGGCTGGAGATTGCAGGCCCCGGCATGGTCCGGGCAGAGGCAGGTGCTGCCTGCGCCAAGCTGGCACGCTTTTGTGCAGATCAGGAGTTGCAGGGTTCCGAGTTTCTGGTAGGCATCCCCGGCACGGTCGGGGGTGCGCTGGCCATGAATTCCGGTGCCTACGGTCATGCGACCTGGGAATTCGTATCGCACGCGCAGACCGTGGACCGACGTGGCGAGCTGCGCACCCGGCCTTGCGATGATTTCAGGCCGGGTTACCGCACGGTTCAAGTACCCCGGGATGAGTGGTTTGTCGGGGCCGTGTTCCGGTTTGTCCCCGGAGACGCGTCGCAGGCGAGGGCCGTCATTCGTTCGCTGCTGGAACGGCGCAATGCAGACCAGCCCCTGGGGAATCAGAGTTGTGGCTCGGTGTTCAGGAATCCGGAGCAGGATCATGCCGCCCGGCTGATCGAGAGCAGTGGCCTGAAGGGTACCTGCATCGGCGGGGCGCAGGTTTCGGAGAAACATGCAAACTTCATCATCAATCTGGGACATGCCACGGCCGGGGATATCGAGGAACTGATCTGGAAGGTGCATGCGACCGTGGAGACCAAGCAGGGCGTCACGCTGGTTCCCGAGGTCAGGATTCTGGGGGAAGTGCAATGACGGACGTCTCGCGCTTTGGCAAGGTTGCGGTGCTGATGGGAGGGCCGTCATCGGAACGTGAAATCTCTCTCAGGAGCGGTGCTGCAGTGCTGGATGCATTGCAGGAGGCAAATGTGGATGCGACGGCAATTGATGTATCCGGTGATGTATTCGAGCGGTTGCGTGCCGGAAAATTTGACCGGGCCTTCATCGCGCTGCATGGATCCCTGGGCGAGGATGGCTGTATCCAGGGCGGGCTGGAGGTAATCGGGCTGCCGTACAGCGGCAGTGGTGTGCTGGCATCCGGGATCTGCATGAACAAGCGCATGACCAAGCAGATCTGGTCCGGGCGCGGCATCCCGACACCTGGATTCCAGGTCATCAAAGGCTCCGTCGATCCGGATGCGCTGGTTGCAGAACTGGGCTTGCCCATGATCCTGAAGCCCGTGTCCCAGGGTTCGAGCATAGGCATCACCAAGGTCGACACCCGGGAAGAGGTTGTGCCGGCGTGGAAGCACGCGTGCGATTTTGAGGACACGGTGATTGCGGAACAGTGGATCGAGGGCAAGGAATACACGGTAGCCGTACTGGATGGTCAGGCACTGCCCGCCATCCGGCTGGAAACCCCGCGGACCTTCTATGATTTTGATGCCAAATACGAATCCGGTGACACCCAGTACCACTGTCCTTCCGGGTTGTCTGCCGCGCAGGAAACGGCAATCAAGGCACAGGTGCTGCAGGCCTTCGCTGCCACGGCGGCCTCGGGCTGGGGGCGCGTCGACCTGATTGTGGACAACCATGAACAGCCGTGGTTTCTGGAGATCAATACGGTCCCTGGCATGACAGACCATAGCCTGGTGCCGATGGCTGCCAAGGCACAGGGCATCGGCTTTGTCGAGCTCGTGCTCAGAATACTGGAGACTTCACTGGCCTGAGATGACTGCGCGAAAACGAAAGCATGCGAACAAAACACCCGTGTCACAAACGGTGCCCGGTTATTTTTCACTGCGCAGTGCATGGGATGTGCTGGTGATCGCCGTGCTGCTGGGTGTCGTGGCATATGGCGCATACTGGATTCGCACCCACCACCCAGGTCTGCTGGCATGGCCGCAGATCCAGCAGGTCACGGTCGAGGGCGAGGTGCATGCCGATGACCGTGAGACCTTCAAGGAGATCGTAACCGCACGTGTCGCGAAAGGATTTTTCCGTATCCCCATGGGACGGCTGCAACAGGAACTGGCGGAGTTGCCCTGGGTCTACCGGGTCAAGGTCCGGCGCACCTGGCCCGCCACGCTGGAGGTCACGGTGTACGGGCAAGATCCGATTGCCCGCTGGGGCAAGACGGGACTGATGAATGTGTACGGGGGAATCTTTTTCCCGGAATCCGTGTCGGCATCCCATACGGCATTACCCATGCTGTACGGGGAAGAGGCTCGCGCCGCAGTGCTGGCCGGTATATTCGAACGCAACATGCGCAGGCTGGAGCCATTGGGCCTACAGCTGCAGGGACTGTTCGAGGATGGTCGCCTGTCCAAGCATCTGGTGTTGTCCAACGGGGTCGTACTGGTCCTCGGGCATGGTGAGCTTGGCAAGAAAGTCACGCGTTTCATGACCGCTTACGAGGAGTACCTGTCTCCACACATGGAGCAAGTGAAGAAAATTGACCTTCGCTATACCAACGGTCTGGCAGTCGAGTGGAAAGATCCCCAACTGGCAGGAAACTTCAAGCTGGAACACAAGCTATGAGCCGCAAGACAGAAAGAGACATCCTCGTCGGACTGGATATCGGTACTTCCAAGGTCACCGCGATTGTGGGCGAGGTGAATGACGAGGACCAGCTGGAGGTGATCGGGCTTGGCACCAGCCCGTCCCGGGGACTGAAAAAAAGTGTCGTTGTCAATATCGAGTCCACCGTGCAATCCATCCAGCGTGCGGTTGAGGAAGCCGAGTTGATGGCAGGGTGCCAGATACATTCCGTATACACCGGGATTGCCGGCAGCCACATCCGCAGCATGAATTCCCATGGCATTGTCGGCATCAAGGACCGGGAAGTCTCCAAGGGGGATGTGGAGCGCGTGATCGATGCCGCCCGGGCCGTGGCCATTCCCGCAGACCAGAGGGTGCTGCAGGTGATGCCGCAGGAGTTTGTGATTGACCAGCAGGAGGGCATTCGAGAGCCGATCGGCATGTCCGGTGTACGCCTCGAGGCAAAAGTCCACCTGGTCACAGGTGCCGTCAGTGTGGCGCAGAACATCATCAAGTGTATTCATCGCTGCGGACTGGAGGTGGACGATATCATCCTGGAGCAGCTGGCCTCGAGCAGTGCGGTGCTTATGGAAGATGAGAAAGAGCTGGGAATCTGCCTTGTCGATATCGGTGGAGGCACCACGGATGTTGCCGTATTCACCGACGGTGCGATCAAGCACACTGCCGTGATCCCGATTGCAGGCACCCAGGTCACCAATGACATCGCGGTGGCCATGCGAACCCCGACCCAGCATGCCGAAGATATCAAGATCAGGTATGCCTGTGCACTGCGGCAACTCGCGAATCCCGACGACACCATCGATGTCCCCAGTGCCGGAGATCGAGAATCAAGGCAGCTTTCACGCCAGACGCTGGCTGAAATTGTAGAGCCGCGCTATGAGGAGTTGCTTTCGCTGGTGCTGGCTGAACTGGAGCGCAGCGGTTTCAAGGATCTGGTTGCGGCAGGCGTGGTACTGACCGGTGGCAGTTCAAGGATGGAAGGTGTGGTGGAGCTGGCGGAGGAGATTTTCCACATGCCCGTGCGTTTGGGTACAGCGCAGAATGTGACGGGCCTGGTGGATGTTGTAAGAAATCCGATTTATGCCACGGGGGTGGGTCTGCTTTTGTTCGGTTTCCAGAACCAGAAGCTGGAGCAGAACGCCTTGTCGGGCGAGTCGGTCGTGGCAGGAGCGTTCAATAGGGTAAGGAGTTGGTTTCAAGGGAGTTTTTAAAATCTCATGCGCTAAGCATGAAAATCTAGAGGAGAAAGGTCATGTTTGAACTGGTAGATACATATGGTGAGAATGCCGTCATCAAGGTGATCGGCGTGGGCGGAGGCGGTGGAAATGCCGTCATGCACATGGCGCAGTCCAACATTGACGGTGTGGATTTTATCTGTGCGAACACCGATTCGCAGGCGCTGAAAAGCACCAATGTCAAGACGGTACTGCAGCTCGGGAACAATATTACCCAGGGACTGGGAGCCGGGGCCAACCCGGTAGTGGGCCGCGAGGCTGCACTTGAAGACCAGGACCGTATCCGTGAGTCCATCGCGGGAGCGGACATGCTGTTCATCACCGCCGGCATGGGTGGCGGAACCGGTACCGGTGCGGCGCCTGTGGTGGCAGAAATCGCCGAGGAACTGGGTGTTTTGACGGTTGCCGTGGTAACCAAGCCGTTTCCCTTCGAGGGTGACAAGCGTATGAAGATCGCCAATGCCGGTATCGAGGAGCTCGTCAAGCATGTTGACTCGCTGATCACGATACCCAATGAAAAGCTGCTGGCGGTCCTGGGCCGGGAAACCAACCTGCTGGATGCGTTCAAATCGGCCAACGACGTCCTGCGCGGTGCCGTGCAGGGAATCGCCGAACTGATCACCTGCCCGGGACTGATCAACGTGGATTTCGCCGATGTGCGCACGGTGATGTCGGAGATGGGAATGGCCATGATGGGCTCAGGCACCTCAACGGGTGCAGAGCGGGCACGCGAAGCTTCGGAAGCCGCGATCTCCAGTCCGTTGCTCGAGGACGTCAATATCGCGGGTGCCAAGGGTATTCTCGTGAATGTGACCGCAAGCGCCGGACTTTCCATTGGCGAATTCGACGAAATTGGCAGTCATATCAAGGGCTTGGCCTCGGATGACGCTACGGTGGTCGTCGGCACGGTGATCGACGAGTCCATGCAGGACAGCCTGCGCGTGACGCTGGTGGCGACCGGCATCGGGTCAAAAACCACGCCGGCTCCGGCCAAACCCAAGATAACGCTGGTGGAGACCCCGGCCAAGAAGCCGGTCAAGGTCATGGATGAAGAGGTGAACAGCGCCAAGGGGCATGCCAAGCCTGGACCTGAAGTTGCCGCGAAAAACCAGGGGTACGATCTGGATTATCTGGATATTCCTACATTTTTGCGCACGCAAGCCGACTGAGCGGCGCACGCTTGGCGAAGCCAGGGTTTAAAATCTCTGGTGTAGTCATCGGGAAATTGTGTAATATTACAGAGATATTACCTGTTGCTCGGTATGCGGCTTGGGGATGCTGAAGGAATCAGCGGCTGATAGCGATCTATAGGATGTACGGCCTGTGATACAACAAAGAACACTAAAGAATGTCATACGTGCGACGGGTGTAGGCCTACATACCGGCAAGAAAATCTACCTGACACTGCGCCCGGCACCTGTGGATTCCGGGGTCATTTTCCGTCGGGTTGATCTTGATCCGCCCCTTGAAATCAAGGCCAGTCCCGAGAATGTCGGCGATACCAGTCTGTCCACGACGCTGGTGTCCAAAGGTGTGCGTATTTCCACAGTCGAGCATCTGCTCTCTGCGATGGCGGGTCTGGGCATAGACAATGCGTACGTGGATGTCAGTGCTCCGGAAGTGCCCATCATGGATGGCAGTGCGGGCCCCTTCGTTTTCCTGGTGCAATCCTCAGGCATCGTTGAGCAGAATGCCGCCAAGCGATTCATCCGGATCACCCGGTCCGTGAAGGTCAAGGAAGGCGACAAATGGGCCAGGTTTGACCCGTTCGATGGATTCAAGGTCGGGTTCATGATCGATTTCGATCACCCGGTCTTCAAGGCCGGTCCGCAAAAGGCCGAACTGGATTTTTCGACGACCTCTTTCGTCAAGGAAATATCACGATCTCGCACCTTCGGATTCATGCGCGACTTCGAGGCCCTGCGTTCACGCAACCTGGCGCTGGGAGGGAGCCTGGACAACTCGATTGCCGTGGATGATCACCGCATCCTGAATGAGGACGGTCTGCGCTACGAGGATGAGTTTGTCAAACACAAGATTCTGGATGCCATCGGCGACCTGTACCTGCTCGGCCACAGCCTGATCGGTGCGTTCAGCGGCTACAAATCGGGACATGCCCTGAACAACAAGCTGCTGAGAAAACTGGTCGAAGATACGAATGCCTGGGAGGAAGTTACTTTCGAGGATGGTGAGGAGAAAGTGCCCATCCTCTACAGTTCTCCTATCAGCGCCAACATCTAGTGACTGTCCGCCTGCCCGGCGTCCCTCAGTCCTTCCTGCCCTGTCTTGCCAGCCGGCGCAGCGCTTCTTTCAGTTCATGATCCTGTACGTGTTCGGCACATGCATTGATATGGCGGGCGCTGTCCGCCGAGAGGGGTGTGGCCGGTGCTGGTGGCTTTGGCTCACTGGTGGTTTTTCGGATTTTAATCTTTATCCGATTTAGGTATTCTCTTACCGCAAGGCCAAGCTCCTGGTTGAGTTGTTTCAGAATTTCATACTGCTGAAACCGGAGCAGGCTGGCATGGCCGGGGTCATCCGTGATGATTGTCAGGGTCCGGTCGTCGATGCTGGCTACCCAGCAGTGGCTGGCCAGTGTGGCAGGCAACTGCATCCTCAGGCTCAGGGTGAGCCGGTGCAGCAGCCTGGTTTTATTTTGCAGGCCTGTACTGATGTATGACGAGAGTTTCTGCATCCGGATGGGCTCAGCCAAGGATGTTCAATAATCCAGATTAACTGTAACTGCAATGAACATTATCATTTTCCCCCGGTCGTGCCTACGCCTCCTGTATGTCGAGCCGCGCAAGTGGTACCGGGCCGGCCTGCTTGCCGGTGCGATGCTGACACTGACGGTATTGCTCGGCTGCGGGTACATGCTGGGTCTGCACTTCGGCAATGAAGTGATCTTGAGCCAGTGGAAGGATGATATCGCAGAACATGAAGAGCGGCTGCAGCTGGCTCGCCAGGAAACCCGGGCTGAAGTCAGTGCACTGACCACTCAGGCAGGGATGCTGCAGGCGCAGGTGCAGCGCATCGACGTGCTGGGCAGCGTGCTGATTGAAATGACAGGGCTTGAGCCTGAAGAGTTCAGCTTTGAGCCGGAATCCGGGATCGGCGGGCCAGCTCCGGTGATGGATGCCCCCGACGGCAGGCAACTGAAGATTGAATCCGAATTCGAACAGATCCAGAACAACCTGGAGGCGCGCGAGCGCCAGCTGCAGGTGATCCGCGATGCGCTGGTCGACGAGAAGGTCAGGCAGGAAACCGAGCCACAGGGCCGACCGGTCGAGTACAGCTGGGTGTCCTCCCTGTTCGGCAAGCGCCGTGACCCCTTTACAGGTCACCCCGAACTGCACCATGGCGTGGATTTTGCCGGCCAGTCCGGCAGCAACGTGATGGCCGTTGCCGGGGGGATCGTCACGCGTGCGCGCAGGAACGGCGACTACGGCAAGCTGGTGGAAATTGATCACGGCAATGGCTACATGTCGCGCTATGCGCACAACAAGGTCTTGCTGGTGAAGGCAGGTGAGGTGGTTCGGCGCGGACACGTGATCGCCAAGCTGGGCAATACCGGCCGCTCGACGGGCCCCCATGTCCACTTCGAGATACTCAAGGACGGTGTCCAGATCGACCCGATGAAGTTCGTCAAGTAGCTTGGCTGCAGGCGGCTCCCAATTTACCTGGTCCACACCTTGCCCAGCGACGTGCACAAGCTGGTATCCTGCACGAGCCCGTTCGCGCTGCACGTGAGAACCACCGGATTTTGCCCATCGCCCGGGCTGTGCGGGATGCGTTCCCGGCTTTCCGGCAATTGATGTAAGCACGCAATGTTTGAGAAATTCACCAAGAAAGTCTTTGGCAGCCGCAATCAGCGGATGCTGGGCCGGTATGACAAGACCGTCCAGAAAATCAACGCACTGGAGGCCTCCTACCAGGTGCTGGACGACCAGGCCCTGCAACAAAAAACTGCCGAATTTCGCCAGCAGGTTGAGAACGGCTCAACGCTTGAGTCGATCCTGCCCGAAGCCTTTGCGGCGGTCCGGGAAGCTGCCCGCCGGGCACTGGAAATGCGCCACTTCGATGTCCAGCTGGTCGGCGGCATGGTCCTGCACGATGGCAACATCGCTGAAATGCGCACCGGTGAGGGCAAGACCCTGGTGGCCACCCTGGCGGTGTATCTGAATGCCCTCGGCGGTGCAGGCGCACATGTCGTCACGGTCAACGACTACCTAGCCAAGCGTGATGCGGAGTGGATGGGCGGGATCTACCGGCGGCTCGGACTCGAGGTTGGCGTGCTGGTCAGCGGCATGGGACCCCAGGAACGTCAGCAGGCCTACGCGGCGGACGTCATCTACGGAACCAACAATGAATTCGGCTTCGATTACCTGCGCGACAATATGGAATTTTCAGCGGCTGCCTGCGTGCAGCGCGGCCTCAATTATGCGGTGGTCGATGAGGTGGATTCGATCCTGATCGACGAGGCCCGCACTCCCCTGATTATCTCCGGTTCCACCGGCGAGAACCTGAGCCTGTACAAGGCGATGAATTCACTGGTGCCCAAGCTGGTCCCGCAGCTGGAGGAAGACGGGCCGGGTGATTACAGCATCGATGAGAAAAGCAAGCAGATCCACCTGACCGAAGACGGGCACCAGCATATCGAGGAGTTGTTGCTCGGCGAGGGCCTGCTGGCCAGCAACGAGACCCTGTACGATGTCGCCAACATCAATTTGTTGCATCACGTGAATGCCGCGCTGCGCGCAAACGTGCTGTTCCAGAAAAATGTCGATTACATCGTGCAAGACGGCCAGGTCACCATCGTGGACGAGTTCACCGGCCGCACGATGCCGGGCCGGCGCTGGTCCGACGGCCTGCACCAGGCGGTCGAGGCCAAGGAAGGCGTGGTCATACAGAACGAGAACCAGACCCTGGCCTCCATCACTTTCCAGAACTATTTCCGCCTCTACAACAAGCTGTCCGGCATGACCGGAACGGCAGACACGGAGGCCTACGAGTTCGAGTCAATTTACGGCCTGGAGGTGGTCGTGATCCCGACCCACCAGCCCATGATCCGGGAAGATATGGGGGATCTCGTGTACCTGACCATGCAGGAAAAGTACGATGCCATCATCGGTGACATCAAGGAATGCACGGAGCGCGGCCAGCCCGCACTGGTGGGTACGACGTCGATCGAGTCCTCCGAGCAGATCGCCGGTGTCCTGAAGAAATCCGGGATCGAGCACCAGGTGCTGAATGCAAAGCAGCACGAGAAAGAATCCCTGATCATTACCCAGGCAGGGCGTCCCGGCACCGTCACCATCGCAACCAACATGGCAGGTAGGGGTACCGACATCGTGCTCGGCGGCAATCTTGAGGCTGAGCTGCAAGCCCTTGCGCCGGACACCACGGAGCACGAACGACGCCAGGTCCAGGCAGACTGGCAGCGCAGGCATGACGCGGTCATACAGGCCGGCGGCCTGCATATCATCGGCACCGAGCGGCATGAATCGAGGCGCATCGACAACCAGTTGCGCGGTCGTTCAGGGCGCCAGGGGGATGTGGGCTCTTCGCGCTTCTATCTTTCAATGGAAGACAACCTGATGAGGATTTTCGCATCCGACAAGGTGCGTGGACTGATGCAGAAGCTCGGCATGCAGCCGGGCGAGTCGATCGAGCATCCCTGGGTGTCCCGGGCGATTGAAAATGCTCAACGCAAGGTCGAGGCCCACAACTTCGACATTCGCAAGCATTTGCTGGAGTACGATGACGTCGCCAATGACCAACGCAAGGTGGTGTACGAGCAGCGCCGTGATCTGATGCAGACCGAGGACATTTCCGAGAACCTGACCGCCATACGTGAAGACGTCACTGACAGCACGATCAGCGAGTTCCTGCCGGATGGAACTGTCGAGGAACAATGGGATCTCGAGGGTCTGGACCAGGCACTTGAGAGCACGTTCGGCCTCAATCCCAGTGTGCGCGAATGGCTGGAGGATGACGAATCCCTGGGTCGGGAGGGGATTGGCCAGAGGATTCACCAGCACGTTGCGGATTTGTTCGGCGAAAAGGAAGACCGTGTAGGGGGGGAACTCATGCGCCGGCTCGAAAAGGACATTATGCTGAAGGTGCTGGACAATCGCTGGAAGGAGCACCTGGCGGCCATGGACTACCTGCGCCAGGGCATCGGTCTGCGAAGCTATGCACAGAAAAACCCGAAACAGGAATACAAGCGCGAGGCATTCAACATGTTTCAGCAGATGCTCGAGCAGATCAAGCACGAGACCGTCTCCCTGATCGCCCGGGCCGAACTGCCCACGCTGGAAGAAATCAGGGCGCTGGAGGCTGCGCAGCAGATCCCGGAGGACATCGAGTACCAGCACGTGCAGGCAGACAACGTGCTGCAACCCGGCACACCTGCGCCGCAGGCTGCACCTTCACCGCAGGCCGCCCCTGCGGCACAGGCACCCAAGCCGCAGCCCTTCAAGCGCAAGCAGAAAAAGCTCGGCCGCAATGCGCCGTGTCACTGCGGTTCCGGCAAGAAGTTCAAGCACTGTCACGGCAAGCTCGCCTGAGGGCCGTTTCCTGGAATCCGGTTTGGCATGGTAATCTCACTGAATCCTCCCGAGCGACTGTCGCCGGTAAAAGGCATCCGGCTGGCGACGGCTGCGGCGGGCCTGCGCTACCGGGACCGGGATGACCTGGTCCTGGTGGAAATCTGCGAACAGGCCCAAACTGCAGCCCTGTTCACAGCCAACCGCTTTTGCGCGGCGCCCGTGGTTATCGCCCGCCGCCATCTGGCTGCGGCACAACCCCGCTACCTGTTGATCAATGCCGGCAATGCCAATGCCGGCCTCGGTGAGCCGGGCCTGGATGATGCCCAGGTCACCTGTGCGGCACTCGCGAACGCGGGTGGTTGCCGGGAAACCGAAGTCCTGCCATTTTCCACCGGGGTCATCGGTGAACGCCTGGCCGTTGAGAAAATCACCTCGCACTGCTCCTCGCTGGTGGGCAAACTGCAAGAAGATGCCTGGCTGCCCGCGGCACAGGCCATCATGACGACAGACACGGTCTGCAAGGGCCAGTCCCGACAGCTGCAACTGGACGGCAAGGCCGTGACGATCACGGGCATCGCCAAGGGCGCAGGGATGATTCGCCCGGACATGGCGACCATGCTGGCATTTGTTGCCACGGACCTGGAGGTTGGCCCCGAGCAGGCGGTACGGCTTGTACGGGAAGCCACGCAGCAGTCATTTCACTGCATCACGGTCGATGGGGATACCTCAACCAACGATGCCTGCGTGCTGATGGCCACCGCACGTTCCGGCGCGCGCTTCAGTGAACTGTCGACACCGGCCATGCAGGAATTCACCCGGGCGCTGAATTCCCTGTTCCTGTCCCTGGCCCAGGCCATTGTCCGCGACGGTGAGGGTGTGACGAAATACATTTGCATCCGGATCGAGCAGGCGCACAGTGAGAAGACGGCGCGCGACATCGCATTCACCATTGCACACTCGCCGCTGGTCAAGACCTCGGCCTTCGCAAGTGATCCAAACTGGGGGCGCATCGTGGCTGCTGCCGGGCGTGCTCCGGGGGCGGCCCTGGACATGGATCGACTGTCCCTGTACATCAACGGCCTGGCGGTGATCGAGAACGGACAGCCTGCCCCGGGGTACACGGAGGCGGCAGGCTCCCAGGCAATGCAGGGCGAGGAGCTTGAGTTACGTCTTGCGCTGGGGTCGGGCAAGGCTACGGCGCAGATATGGACCACGGATCTCTCCCACGACTACGTGAGGATCAACGCGGAGTACCGGACCTGAGTGTTTCTCCCTTGAGCTCGGCCGCACCGCTCGTGCACGTGGTGGTCGGCATCGTGGAAAACTCAAGGGACGAAATTCTGGTGATGAGGCGGCGCGCGGACGGTCATCTGGGTGGCCATGTCGAGTTTCCGGGCGGCAAGCTCGAAGCCGGCGAGTCTCCCGAGGCGGCACTGCAGCGTGAACTGAAAGAAGAGCTGGACATCGACATGTGCCGCTGTCGCCCCCTGATCCAAATCCCGTACTCCTATGCCGACAGAAACATTTTTCTGGATGTGTTCAGGGTGAGCGAATACTCGGGCGGGGCACGGTCGGTCGAGGGGCAGGAGATTGCATGGAAGAGCATCCCGGCCCTGGAAGGCCTGCGATTTCCAAAGGCGAACCACGGCATCGTGCGCGCACTGCAGTTACCGGGATTGATTCCGGTAACCCCCGGCGCGGAACAGGTCCAGGATTTCCTGCAGCATTTTGAAGACACGGTCAGGCAGTCCGGGGTCGGACTGATCCATTTTCGCTCGCACGAACTGGACCCCCGGCACTATCTGCAACTGGCCGGGGAATGCCTGCGAACCTGTCACCGCCACCAGGTGCGCCTGGTGCTGAACGCGGACGCTTCCTCTCTCAAACAGATTGATGCGGGCGGCCTGCATTTGACGAGCCGCAGGCTGGAGGCTGTGGACACCAGACCGCTGGGCAGGGAGTACTTGGTCAGCGCCTCCTGCCACACGCTGGATGAAGTGCTGCATGCTTCGCAAGCAGGCCTGGACTACCTGTTCCTGGGCCCGGTGCGGGAGAAGGTTTCCGGTGGGCCCTTTGAGCCGTTGGGCTGGAAGCATTTTGCCCGCCTGGCGCGGCAAAGTGCCATTCCGGTGTATGCGATCGGGGGCCTGGGTCCGGCAGACATCGATGTCGCCATTGCCCACGGAGGCCAAGGTGTAGCCGCCATCCGTGCCGTATGGCAGTAATGCGTCTCGGGAGAGGCTAGAAGCCGCAGCAGGCCAGCTTGAACTCGATGTCGCTTCCGGTCTGCTTGGGCGTTTCACCCGCGCTGGACTGGGTCAGAAAGCGTATGGAGAAGCGCTGTTTTCCTGCACTGCACTCCGGGAAATAAGCCCGGTCTACACTGATACGGATCATCTGGCACGGTGTGGCTGGATCTAGGCTCTGGTGGTAGAAGCCATTCGTTGCCACCTGCTGGCTGAACGGCACGCTTTGGCGGATGAGTTGCAGGGACTGGGTGATGCCTTTACCAACCACCTGGAATGGCTCGATCCAGTCCATCAGTTCCTGCCTGCGCTGTGTGAACGATTGCCCCAGCCAGTGGTGGTATTCCGGGACGTCGAAGTCGCAGGTGCCTCCCGGGATGGAGGTCCTTTGACGGATGCTGCTGATGAAGTCGTTGCTTTTCAGGTGGTCATTGATCTGGCCGTGGACCTCATGCAGTTCATCATACGCTGCCTTGTGTCCGGCCAGGATGCTGTTCAGCTTGACAGTATCGATCTTGGGCTGGTCTGCAAGCAGTTCCAGCGCATCGATCTGTCGCTTGAGCTGTTTCAGCAACTCCTGCTTTATGTCCCCGCGTGAAACCAGGTTGAAAATCTCGATCAGCGTGAGCAATGCCCCATGGGTGTCGTAAGGCTTGTCCTGCCGGGCGAAGAATGCAAACCGGTCGGCCAGCTGCTCGTAGCGCAGAAAGGTACGTATTCTCTCGTTCAGCGGCTGCTCGTAGCTGATGGTAGACATTGTGGTGCGTTTATTCACGACACATCAGAGGGCTGGCCCAAAGTACTGTACTTATCATGCAGTATAGCAACCTTTTTCCGCAAACTTTTCAGGCTGCTGCAATTGTCGAGGACATCGTCGGCCTGCTTGAGCCGGGTGTCGCGGTCAAGCTGTGCCGAAATGATGGCGTCCACATGTGCCCGGCTGCAATGGTCCCGGGACATGACCCGTTCGGCCTGTTGCTCGACCGTGCAGTCGATGACGAGAATACGATCAGTCAGACCGGTGCCTTCGGTCTCGAGCAGCAAGGGAATCACGAGGATGCAGTACACGGCATCGAGCTGGAGGAGCTGGCGCCTGATTTCCCGGTATACCAGTGGGTGCAGCAGGCCTTCAAGGGTGCGGCGAAGGTTGGCGTCCGCGAAGACGGCCTGCCGCAACCGGTCACGCAACAGGGTCCGGCGGCTGTCGAAATAGTCATCCCCGAAAGTCTCGTGCAGTTGTTCAAGGACCTCTTCGGTTTCCGTCAGCTGTCGGGCGATGACATCGGCATCGATGACCGGGACATTGAAGTCCTGTTCGAAGATACCGGCGACCGCCGACTTGCCGCAGCCGATGCCGCCTGTAAGGCCAACTACTAACATCGCTATGGATACGGGGTATACTGTAAAGACTCGCTTTGTCCCTCACCTTATGAATATACATGAATACCAGGCCAAGGCCATTTTCTCGCGCTTTGGCGTGCCTGTTCTGGACTCACACCTGGTTCGCCCGGGCGACGATGTGGAGCAGTTCTGCGAGTCCTTGGAGTCGCATGCCTGGGTTGTGAAGGCCCAGGTGCACGCAGGCGGGCGCGGCAAGGCCGGCGGTGTGATAAGGGCGGACAGCCGGCAGGATCTTGCCTCTGCCGTCTCCGGGATGCTTGGGGCCCGGCTGGTGACCCGCCAGACCGGTGAGGAAGGCCTGCCGGTGCAGGCCGTTTTGCTCGAAGCGGCCGTACAGATCCGCCGGGAGCTGTATCTGGCCCTGCTGGTAGACCGCGAGGCCGGGCAGGTCGCGATCATCGCTTCGGCCGCCGGCGGCATGGATATCGAGCAGGTCGCGCAACAGGCCCCTGACAAGATCATCGCGCAACATGTCCATCCGGCAGCCGGTCTGCAGCCCAGCCAGGTCCGCACGCTGGCCTATGCCCTGGGCCTGCAGAAGGACCAGGTTCGGCAGTTGCAGGCCATCCTGTTTGCCCTGTTCGAGATGTTTATTTCCAGCGATTGCAGCCTGGTGGAAATCAATCCGCTGATCATCGACGGGGATGACCGGCTGGTGGCACTGGATGCCAAAATCAACATCGATGACAACGCGCTGTACCGCCAGGCGGACATCGCAAAGCTTCGCGATGCTACGCAGGGCAACCGTGACGAGGAGCGGGCCTGCGAACTGGGCCTCAATTATGTCCAGCTGGACGGGCGTATCGGCTGCATCGTGAACGGGGCCGGGCTTGCCATGGCTACCATGGACCTCGTCAAACACCAGGGCGGAGAGCCAGCCAATTTTCTGGACGTGGGCGGGGCAATCACCCAGGAAAAGGTTGCCGAGGCCTTCAAGCTGGTGGTGCACGATGCACGTGTCAAGGCGGTACTGGTCAACATTTTCGGCGGCATCGTGCGCTGTGACCTGATCGCGCGGGGTATCCTCGATGCCCTGCAGAGCGTTTCGCTGAAGGTGCCGGTCATCGTCTTGCTGCAGGGCACCCGGGCAGCCGAGGGCAGGAAGCTGCTCGAGAACCGGGATGCGGGGCTTCATCAGGCCGATACGCTGACCGAAGCGGCGCAACGGGCGATCCGTCTTGCCCGAACCTGAACCGGCGTACCGTTGATCTGCAGTCCATGAGCGTTCTTGTCGGGAGAGATACAAAGGTGCTGTGCCAGGGCATGACAGGTGCCCAGGGCACGTTTCATACGCAACAGGCCCTGGACTACGGCACACAGGTGATCGCAGGGGTGACCCCGGGGCGGGGCGGGAGTTCTCACCTCGGGCTTCCCGTGTTTGACACCGTAGACCAGGCACGCCAGGAGCACCAAGTCGATGCCAGTGTCATTTATGTTCCGGCTGCCTTTGCCGCGGATGCCATTCTCGAGTCCGCCTATGCAGGGGTCCCGCTGATTGTCTGTATTACCGAAGGAATCCCGATCCTCGACATGGTGAAAGTGAATGCGGTGCTTGAGAACTCGGATTCCGTGCTGGTGGGGCCGAACTGCCCGGGGGTCATCACCCCGGGGGAATGCAAAATCGGAATCATGCCAGGCGACATTCACCGTCCCGGCCAGGTCGGGATCGTTTCGCGCTCGGGCACCCTGACCTATGTGGCCGTGGACCAGACCGTGCAGCATGGCATGGGCCAGTCCACCTGCATCGGTATTGGCGGAGACCCGATCCACGGGCTGGACTTCATCGACTGCCTGGCGCTGTTTGAACAGGACAAAGCCACGCAAGGCATCATCCTCGTCGGTGAGATCGGCGGCCAGGCCGAGGAACAGGCGGCCGAATATATCCAGGAAAAGGTATCGAAGCCGGTCGTGGCCTATGTGGCCGGTGTTACTGCACCCCCCGGCAAACGCATGGGGCATGCGGGGGCGATCATCAGCGGTGGCAAGGGAGGTGCCGAACAGAAGTACCGGGCCTTCGAGAAGGCCGGTGTCACCACCTCGCACAATCCCGCTGAACTCGGTGCGCTCATGCGTGCTCTGCTGGACCGTTGACCTGCGGGGTTTTCTGGCTGTGATGAAAGACACACTGGACATCGCCCTGGCGCAGTGCAATTTCCTGGTCGGAGACTTGGAGGGGAATACCCGCCAGATCATCGACAACGCCGTACATGCGCGCGACCAACTGGGCGCAGACCTGGTCGTGTTTTCCGAACTTTCGCTGACCGGCTACCCGCTCGAGGACCTGCTGTTCAATGCGACGGTCCTGCCGCAGGTTGAGCAATGCCTGCAGACCCTGCAGCGTGAAATCCATGGCATCCACGTCGTGCTCGGTGCACCTTCAAGAGAAGGCGGTCAACTGTTCAATTCTGCATTCGTGATCCGGGATGGGGCTATGCTTGCGGTATATCACAAGCAGCAGTTGCCAAATTACGAGGTTTTTGACGAAAAGCGGTACTTCCATGCAGGCGATGCAGCCTGCGTCACGGATATCCAGGGCGTGCGGGTGGGGATCACGATCTGTGAGGATATCTGGGTGGGCGCGCCCGTAGAACAAGCCGTGGCAGACGGGGCCGAACTCATCATCAACATCAATGCCAGCCCCTACCAGGTGCACAAGACGGACGAGCGCCTCGAGATCCTCAAGGCCCGTGTCCGGGAGCAGCGGGTTCCCATCGTGTACGTCAACCAGGTCGGCGGGCAGGACGAGTTGGTATTCGACGGCGAGTCCTGCTGCATCAACCGCCGGGGCGAACCCTGCCTGCGGGCTCCGGCGTTCGAGCCCGGGATGTTCACCGTGCAGTACTCAAAGGCCGACTCGGACCTGCTGACCAGCGACTGCCTGCATGCCCCGCTGACGGGTGCTGCATCGGTGTACCGTGCGCTCGTGCTTGGGGTGCGCGACTACGTACTGAAAAACCGCTTTGACGGAGTGGTACTGGGTCTGTCCGGGGGGATCGACTCGGCCCTGACGCTGGTACTTGCGGTCGATGCCCTCGGGGCCGAACGGGTCCACGCGGTGATGATGCCGTTTCGCTACACATCCGCGATCAGCATCGAGGATGCCGGGGCGCTGGCCGCAGGCCTGGGCGTTCAGCTGGACCAGATTCCCATCGAGGCAGCATTTACGGCAGTCACGCACGGCCTGGCGGCGGTGGCCCCGGGCCCCTCACAGGACGTGACCGAGGAGAATGTCCAGTCACGTCTTCGCGGGGTGTTCCTCATGGCGTTGTCGAACCGCACCGGGAGACTGTTGCTGACGACCGGGAACAAGAGCGAAATGTCCGTCGGCTATGCCACCCTGTATGGCGATATGGCCGGGGGGTTTGCGCCACTGAAAGATGTCTCCAAGACCCTGGTGTATGAGCTGGCGAGATACCGCAACGGGCTGGGTCAGGTCATCCCCGAGCGCGTGCTGCAGCGTGAGCCTACCGCAGAACTCGCCCCGGACCAGGTGGACCGCGACAGCCTGCCGCCCTATGAGCAGCTGGACCCGATTCTGGAAAAATTCGTGGAGCAGGACCTGAGCGTGGAGCACATCGTTGCCGATGGCTTTGACCGGCGCGTGGTCGAGCGTGTCGTGTCCATGGTGTTGCGAAACGAGTACAAGAGGCGCCAGGCACCTCCGGGGGTGAAGATTACGCGTCGTGCCTTCGGCAAGGACCGCCGTTACCCGATTACCAGCGGCTTTTCGGGAAGCCCGTCCCCACCGGGTACTCAGTCGCAGTCGTAGGTTTTCAAGCGCAGGGTTTCCAGTGCGCGTGCCCAAACGCCTTCGGCACAGCTCTGTTCGTGCATCGCAAGACGTGCCGGTATCCGGCCATCCTCGGTGGTCTGGAAGTTTTCCGCGTACACCCGGCGGGTATCGCCGGCCAGGTCCTCGAGGCCGAGCTTGGTGTAGGCCTGCTCCAGCATGTACAGCGCCTGTGGCATGACATCGGCACCCTGGTAGTGATCTAGCACATAGCGCGCACGGTTGGCGGCGGCCACATAGGCTCCGCGGCGCAGGTAAAAATCCGCCACCTTGAGTTCGTATTCGGCAAGCTCGTTGCGCAGGTAGACCATGCGCCACTTGGCATCCTCGGTGTACTTGCTGTCCGGGTATTCCTCGATGATGAAGTCGAAGATCTGGAAGGCTTCGTACAATGAGGCGGGATCGTTGTTGGAGGGATCACGCTCCAGGATGTAGTGCACGAAATTCCTTCCGCTGTCGAAGGTGGCGAGCCCCTTGATGTAATGCGCGTAGGCGATACTCGGGTGGCGTGGGTTCAGCTTGATGAACCGGTCGACTGTATCCCGTGACCGCTCGTAGTCGTTTTGCTTGTAGTAGGCATACCCCAGTTCGAGCTGGGCCTGTTGTGCATAACGTCCAAAGGGGTAGCGGGATTCCAGCAGCTCGTATTTCTCGATGGCCGTGGTGTAGTCGCGACTGCCCAGCGCCCTGTACGCTTGCCCGTAAAGCTCCGCTGCAGCCTCGTCCGCAGTGGGCTCCACCTGCTCTTCTTCCTCCTGCAGGATTCCGAACAGATCGAGTGCCCCACAGCCGCTTAGCATGCCCAGGCACGCCAGCAGGACAAGCAGGCGCAGCGCAAAAGCCGTAAAATTCGGTGCATGTGTTTTCATGGGCTCCGAGTATAGCCCTTTTTTGGACTCAACCGCATCGACCATGGGCGACGATCACCAGCTGTCGACAGTGATCCCTGCATCTCTCGCAGGGTTACGTCTGGATGCCGCATTGTCCCGGATCTTTCCGGAGTATTCGCGCACCCGTCTGCAGGAATGCATCCGCAGCCACGAGGTGCTGGTAAACGGCAGGGCATCGCGTCCGCGCGACATCGTATCCGGGGGCGAGCGGATCGAGGGGCGGGTGCGTTTGCACGAGGAAAGCCCACTGCTGCCCGAGGAGATCGATCTCGAAATCGTCTATGAAGACCGGTCCTTGTTGGTCATCAACAAGCCCGCGGGGCTGGTGGTGCATCCCGGTGCCGGCAATCCGGCAGGCACCTTGGCCAATGCGTTGCTCCACCATGATCCCGGCCTGTCCGCCATCCCGAGGGCGGGCATCGTGCACCGCCTCGACAAGGACACCAGCGGATTGCTGCTTATCGCCCGGCAGCTGCAGAGTCACCGTGCGCTGGTCGAGATGCTGCAGCAACGTCGGGTGAGCCGAAGGTATGCCGTGCTGGTGCACGGCCAGGTCATCGCGGGCGGTACGGTCGATGCCCCGGTGGGCAGGCATCCGGTCGACCGCAAGAAAATGGCCGTGCGCTCCGGTGGAAAACCGGCGATCACGCACTACCGGGTGAGCCAGCGCCTGGGGCCGTGCACGCTGCTCGAGGCACGGCTTGAAACCGGAAGAACCCACCAGATCCGCGTGCACATGGCACATCTCGGATTCCCGGTGGTAGGCGATCCAGTGTACGGGAGAAAAATCAGGGCGGGCGGGGACTGCGCGAGCCGGGCACTGGCCGGGTTTCCCCGCCAGGCCCTGCACGCAAGCCATCTCGAACTCACCCATCCAGAGGCTGCGAAAACGTGCAAGTGGTCGGCACCCCTGCCGCAGGATTTCCGCCAACTCCTGGATACGCTGAGCGCCCATGCCCATGCCGCCTCCTGAGTGGATCACGCCCGACTGGCCGGCCCCCGAAGGCGTGCGGGGCCTGTCGACTACCCGCTGCGGGGGCTTCAGCCAGGGCTCCTATTCGGGCTTCAACCTGGGCATGCATGTCGGGGATCGCCCACAACACGTCATGCAAAACCGCCGGCTGCTGCGCGAGGTCCTGCAGCTCCCGGGAGAGCCCTGCTGGCTGGAGCAGCGCCACGGCACACGGGTGATCCGCCTTCCCGCAACCCCTGCCAAAGCGCTTCGCGCCGATGCCGCCTACACCAAGGCGCCGGGGATCGTCTGTGCCGTGCAAACCGCGGATTGCCTGCCCGTGCTGTTTTGCGATCGCCAGGCAAGCTGTGTGGCCGTGGCCCATGCCGGCTGGCGCGGCCTGCTTGACGGGGTGCTGGAAAACACCGTGCAGGCACTTGGGATACCGGCTTCGCAACTGCTCTGCTGGCTGGGACCGGCCATCGGACCGGCGAAGTTCGAGATTGGCGAAGCCCTGAGGGAGCGGTTCATCGGCAAGATCCCCGGTCTCGCCCCGGCCTTTGCGCCCGGGCGCGATGGTAAATGCCTGGCCGATCTCTACGGGATTGCAACGAGTATCCTTGCGGCACAGGGCGTGCACACGGTATCCGGGGGCACGCACTGCACCTACACGCAACACGAGCAATTCTTTTCCTACCGGCGCGACGGCACCACGGGGCGCATGGCCACCCTGGGCTGGCTGGACCCGTAGCGAAAGTTCGACCACTGCGCTTGAATCGCGCATCCCGTGCCCCCATTTCACAGGAAAGGCAAACATACTTATCCGGAGTCCGAGGATGCGAATTGAAAAGCTCACCGCAAAATTCCAGCTTGCCCTGCAGGAGGCGCAGTCGATGGCCGCAGGCCGCGAGCACCAGTTCATCGAGCCGGTGCATCTCATGCTGGCGATGCTGGTCCAGGAACACAGTTCCGTGGCTGCTGTGCTGCAGCGCGCCGGCACCGATGTGGGACAGGTCAGGCAGCGCTGCGAGCAGGCGGTGCAGGGACTGCCCAAGGTGTCCGGCACGGCGGGTGAAATCCACCTCTCCAATACTCTCGGAAACCTGCTCAACATCACGGACCGGCTGGCCCAGCAGCACGGGGATGAATACATTGCCTCGGAAGTGTTCGCGCTTGCAGCACTCGAGGACCAGGGGGAGTTGGGCCGGATCCTGCGCGAGGCCGGTGCGGACAAGTCCGCCGTCGCGGCTTCCTTCAAGTCGATGCGTTCCGGGGAAAATGTCACCGACCCGAATGCCGAGGATACCCGCCAGGCGCTGGGCAAGTACACGGTGGACCTGACCGCCGAGGCCCTGAAAGGCAAGCTCGATCCGGTGGTCGGGCGCGATGATGAAATTCGCCGTGCGATCCAGGTGCTGCAGCGGCGCACCAAGAACAACCCAGTGCTGATCGGTGCACCCGGCGTTGGAAAAACCGCGATCGTGGAAGGCCTGGCACAACGCATCGTCAACGGGGAAGTGCCCGAGGGCATCAAGAACAAGAAGCTCCTTTCCCTGGACCTCAGCGCCCTGATTGCCGGTGCGAAGTTCCGCGGCGAATTTGAAGAGCGGCTGAAAGCCGTGCTCAAAGAACTTTCCCGGCAGGAAGGACAGATCATTCTGTTTATCGACGAACTGCACACCATGGTGGGTGCCGGCCGGGCGGAGGGGGCCATGGACGCGGGCAACATGCTCAAGCCTGCGCTTGCCCGCGGAGAACTTCACTGTGTCGGCGCGACCACCCTGAATGAATACCGCCAGTACATCGAGAAAGATGCAGCGCTTGAGCGGCGCTTCCAGAAAATCCTGGTCGATGAACCGGGCGTGGAAGATGCGATCGCAATCCTGCGCGGCCTGAAAGAGCGCTACGAGACCCATCACGGGGTGGATATCACCGACCCTGCCATCGTCAATGCCGTCACCCTTTCGCATCGCTACATCTCCGACCGGCAGCTGCCGGACAAGGCCATCGACCTGGTCGACGAGGCCGCCTCGCGCATCCGCATGGAAATCGACTCCAAGCCGGAGTCCATGGACCGGCTGGACCGCAAGCTGATCCAGCTCAAGATCGAACGGGAAGCGCTGAAAAAGGAATCCGATGACGCCTCCAGGAAGCACCTGGACGAGCTGGAGGCGGAAATTGCCCGGCTGGAGAAGTCCTATGCCGACCTCGAGGAGGTTTGGCGCTCGGAAAAAACGGTCCTGCAAAGCTCCCGGGAAACCAAGGAGGCGCTGGAGCAGGCGCGCATCGAACTGGATGCCGCACACCGGGCCGGGGATTTGGCAAAAATGTCGGAGATGCAGTACGGGCGCATCCCCGAGCTGGAAAAACAGTTGCGTGAGGCGGCCAGTGCGGGCAACGAGGAGAACAGGTTGCTGCGCAACAAGGTGACAGATACTGCCGTCGCCGAGATCGTCTCGCGCTGGACGGGGATTCCGGTTGCAAAGATGCTTTCCGGAGAGCGCGAGAAGCTGCTGCGCATGGAGCAGGAGTTGCGTGCACGGGTCATTGGCCAGGATGAGGCGGTACGGGTAATCTCCGATGCCGTTCGAAGATCAAGAGCCGGGATCTCCGATCCGCGTCGCCCGAATGGCTCGTTCCTGTTCCTGGGTCCGACCGGGGTCGGCAAGACCGAGTTGACCAAGGCCCTGACCGAGTTCCTGTTCGACAACGAGGATGCCCTGATCCGCGTCGACATGTCCGAGTTCATGGAGAAGCATTCCGTGGCCCGGCTGATCGGCGCCCCTCCGGGATACGTGGGGTACGAAGAGGGTGGCTACCTGACCGAGGCCGTACGTCGCAAGCCCTACAGCGTGGTGCTGATGGATGAAATCGAGAAGGCACATCCGGACGTGTTCAATATCCTGTTGCAGGTGCTCGATGACGGGCGCCTGACCGACGGGCACGGCAACACCGTGGACTTCAAGAACACCGTGATCGTCATGACCTCCAATCTCGGCAGCGATGTCATCCAGGGGTTTGCTTCGTCAGAGGAGGAAGGTGCGGACCAGTACGAGGAGATGAAGGCAGCGGTAATGGCCCTGGTGAACACCCGGCTGAAACCGGAGCTCATCAACCGCATCGATGACTGCATCGTGTTCCATTCGCTGTGCAGGGAACACATTCGCGCGATCACGGAAATCCAGCTGGGTCATCTGCAAAGGAGGGTGGCAGACCGGGATATTACCCTGGACTACTCCGAGGCTGCCCTGGACAAGCTTGCCGAAGCCGGTTTCGATCCCGTGTACGGGGCTCGCCCCCTGAAGCGGGCCGTGCAGGAAATGGTGGGAAATCCGCTGGCCCAAGCCCTGCTTGCCGGTGAGATCCGGCCTGGCCAGACCGTCCGGGTCGATGTACAGGGGGACGGGCTGGGCTTTGCCGCCACGAACCCCATGGCCGCCTGACAAGGCGGTAGTGCCTCTCAGGAACTGGAAAACGGGGTGTCCGGCGGTTGAGCGGGTCGGTTTTGGGAGCCTGCAGAAGTCAGGCTGGCCCAGGGACGACAGCGGTGGCAAAACCGAGTGCTACAGGTGATTTTATGGTGTGCAAATAGGTAAACGATTGCGTACTGTTGGCCGATCTGGTAAGGCACCCCAAAAATAAACATAAACATTTGAATTTAATACACTTTTTAAGGTGATGCCTGCACCTTTCATGCAAACATCGGAGTATTTGCAGTTACAGAATCATGCTTGTATAATCGAGCGTATCTAATGCCCCCGAATGGGCGAGTGTCCGTGTGGATATACAGGTCATGAGAGAGGGCAACGGAAAAAGATATGCTAAACAATTAAATTTGTAGTTAACCGAGCGAATGCTGGAGGTGCATATACAATGATGAAACTTATGATTAACGCAAGGTACTGGTTCGCCCCGATCCTGATCATCGTCACGATGTTCGGAGTACTGATGGGCGGCATGTTCGTATGGGTCGGACTGCTGCTGTTGGGCGTTGGTATCGTGATCGACACAGCCATGAAGTGGCAAAGTTCCGGTGCAGGCTTTGACCGGAGCGGAGAAACGATGGGTGTGCCCTGGCTACAGAACAGCGTGATGTACGTCATGTTGGGAGTATTCGTACTCCTGCAACTGGCGCTCGCATGGCGTATCTACCAGTACGTCAATGGTGTCCCGCTGAGTGCCGGGTTCGACCATGTCATGTTTGGATTCCTGCCTTATATGAATGGAATCTCCGGACTTGACCTGATCGGTGCCACGATATCCTCAGGCATCTTTGCCGGTATTGGTATTATTTATGGACATGAACTGAGCCATACGAAGGGATTTGCCTTTGCCATTTCCCGCTCAATGATGGCGCTGAGTGGCAAAGCTCACTTCAGCTATGCACATGTCTATAACCACCATCTGGAACTGGCACACGAAGATGATCCTGCTACGTCACCGCGTGGAAGAACCATCTACCGACACTATCCATTGGCCGGAATCGGGCAGTCCCGCTTCCTGTACAGAATGGAGAAGCAACGTCTGGAGCGTCTGGGCAAATCCTGGTTCACATGGGAAAATCGCTGGCTGCGTGGCTATGCCATGAGCCTGCCGACCCTGTTCCTGTTCTGGTTTGCCGGCGGCTGGATTGGTATTGCCTGCCTGTCAGTTGTATGGCTGATCTCAAACTTTGAGCTCGAAGCCCTCAACTACATGGAGCATTACGGCTTGATTCGTGAGAAGGGACAGCCGATTGACTATCGTCATTCATGGGACAACGCAACAGCGTTCACCAGCTGGTTCTTCATCGAGATTGGCCGTCAGGCAGATCACCATGACCGTGGTGAAACCCACTTCTGGGAGCTGGATGACGTAGGTGCTCCTAACACCGGATGGGGTTACTTCACCTTGTTTGCCATCGCGCTCATACCGCCGCTTTACCACATGTATATGAAGAAGGAACTGGCAAAGTGGGACAGAGAGCGTGCCTCAGAGGGCGAGCGTGCGATTGCTGATCGCCTCAACCGTCAGGTTGGTTACGCTTAAGCTCTGATTTCGGAGAACGCAAATTTTTAGCATAGTCATGTGCCCGGGCTTCGTCCCGGGCACATGCGCTAAAAAGAAGCGTTGAATGACGGGGGAAAGCCGGGAACAAAAACAAGGAGAAGATCCCGGCGAATAACACCTGCGGTCGATAAGAAGAAACTGGACCACGGTGTCGATGAACGACAGGCTGATCTAAACGTTCTGTATGCGAGTCGCACTGTGGAAAGTCCAGGCAGGAAAGAATAACAATTTGTAATTATCGGTCTTGGGGCCGACACGGCAAGAATCAAGACGGTAAACTTCAATCCTGTACCCAGTGGGCACAGGAGCAGAGGGGCTCGGGGTCTGGAACCCTGGCATTTACAGATATCAGGAGGACGCTATAAACGTTATGTGCGTGTAGCCGCAGGGACGGCTTATTCTATCCTGACTGTTTTTACTACCCTGGGTGACCGGCTTAGGTAACCCCGGACATAACAAACAACTCCAAACATAACGAGGTATAAACAATGTTAGGTGATCATTTGGCGGACAAAATGAAATTTTATGGGAACCCCTCATGCCTGCGCAGCGCGATGTGCATGTTCACCGCTGCCGAGAAGGGCGTGGACTTAGAGGGCCACTTTGTCGATCCCAATGGAACGGGTGCGGCTGACGTTCAGGCGCTTGCGCCGCATGGCTTGTTGCCTGTACTGAAGGACGTCGATTTCGTCGTTTGCGGACAACAAGGCATCATGTCCTATCTGGACGACAAGGGCTTTGGTCCATCCCTGATTCCCCGTAATGGCGTCGTGCGTGCAATCCACTACATGTGGAATCAGCTCGCCACCGATATTGCACTGGACGCAGTTGCTGGATTGATGTCCGGTACTGGGGATGCTGCAGCCGCATCGGGGTGCTTCGATCTTCTGAATTCGCATCTGGCATCCAAGAGCAATCCTGCGCTGCGCGGTGATTTCATTTGTGGAGCCTTCAGTCTCGCAGATATCCACTGGGCTGCCCTGGCACAAGGCTGCATGCTTGCCGACAGCAGCGATGTGGTGGAGTCCAGACCGGCCGTTGCAAAATGGTGGGGCCTGGTCAAGTCGCATCCCAGCACGAGCAAGGAAAACATCCGCGGCTATGATGTGCTTCCGACCAAGACGGACATCAGCGGCAACAGCCTGCGTGGTGTCACGATTAATGTCTAGAAGGGCTGGGCCTCTTACTATTCATTAATCACGGGTTTCCTTGAAAGCGGACCTGCAGGGCGGCATCGTCCGGTCAGGTCCCGGGGAAACACGAGCAAGTTATTATGGATTGACCTTGGTGGGAATGCCGGGGTTGGTCGTGAAGCGACGATGCCTTGAGTCCCTTGGCAGAGGGACCCGGGTGGATGGCGCTTCAAGAAAAGAATTTACGGGCCACAGGGTTTTCAGATTACTCTGGGGGACTCCGGTTGCATTATAAATACTCGAATTTAATCTGAGTCAGGAGGTGTGACTAATGTATTCATTCAGAGCAATCGTTGTGATGCTGATATTTTCTGCGGCCGTCTACTACGGCATGGGTATGCTGGGTCTCACTGCAGCCCATTCCGATCCCTTGATGGCGCTTGCCGGAGCAGTGGTCCTGCTGGTGGCTTTGGTCATCAACGTATGGATCTATCTCAAGCTCGCTGGCGAGCATCCGTTTAAATGGTTCAAGGAGTAGAATCCTCCTACTAAAGGAAGCCATTCGTAGCGCGCAAGCGCGATCCTAATAAAAAGTGTCAGGCAACTGGACCTGGAGCAAACGAATGTTTGCTCCAGGTCCAGCCAGCCGTTCTGTAAAAAACCGGACAAAAGGGCGCCTACAGCTCGAGTCTGTCATAGCAGCTACATAACTGACAATGGGACTATTTTCACGCAAAAAGAAACCTGCCGAGAAGGTTCGTCTACTCGGTCATCCTGGACATGCCGATACCTGCAAGAGCCTGTACCTGGGTGCTGAAAAAGGGGTTCAGCTGGATCCCGAACTCATTGACATCCGAAGCGAACAGTATCCAGATGAGACACTGCGGTCAGTGTCACCTTTTGGCAAGCTTCCTTGCCTGGTTGAGGGAGAGGTGGTCACCTCCGGTATTGCGGCCGTATTGCCTTACCTGGATGTGCGTGGCGGCGGGCAACCGCTGACACCCCGCAAGGCACAGCATTTGGGCACCCAGAATTACTGGATCGAGGTGGGTGCACAGCAGGTGCAGCCAAGGATCGAGGCCCTGGTGGATGGCCAGCCTGCAGAGGAAGCCAAAGATGGATTGCAAAAGATCTTTGATGGCATGGATGCACATCTGCAAGGCAAGGAGTGCATAGTTGGCGCATTTTCCTTTGCAGATGTCCATTGGGTGGCCTACCTGCACCTGTTGCATGTAGCAGGCCAGAACAGCCTCATCGACGAGCGGCCCAACCTGAAAGCCTGGTTCGAGCATATGAAGGTCCGCAAAGGCAGTCACGGCATTGCCTATACGGCTATGCCGTCGGCAGCGGACATTCAGCGAGGCGGATTTGCGAACGCCGCCTGAACGGCAGAGCACGTTGGTCTGACACCCCTTTGGAGCCACAACGAATATGAGTGATTTGTTTGAGTTCGGCCGTGCAGCGGACCCGACGGCGAGCAGCCAGTACGGGGCAAGCGGCGATATGAAAAAAACCCAGTACGTGCTGCAGCTGCTGGGATTCCCGGGGGATGCGGGAACGCTGAAATGCTTGGTCACGGCGGTGGAAGTGGGCATGGAGACTGATTGCGGGATTCTCGATATCACGGCAGGTGCCCATGAGTCGGGTGACTACCTGCAGGTCTCGCCACTAGGCTTGGTGCCTGCACTCAAGGAAGCCGATTACATCGTCACCGGAGAGTTGGGTATCATGAGCTATATCGAGGCCCGGGGGCTGGGCAAGCGCCTGCCACCCAAGAATGCAGGCCTGCTGGCTGCCCAGAACTACTGGGGCGATCTTGCCTGCAGCGAGGCCAAACCGCATGTGGAGTCGATCGTGCAGCAGCGCATTTACGCACCGATGCAGGGCAAAGACTCTGATGGTGTGGCGGTGGACCAAGCCCGTTCGGGGCTTTCCGCGGTGCTGGATGCCCTGGACGGACAGCTTGCCGGCAAGGAATTCATTATCGGAGACTATTCATTCGCTGATATCCACTGGACAGCTTACGTTCATCTCCTGTATGAGGCGGGAGAAGGGGATTTGGTTGATTCCCGCGCCAATATCAAGGCCTGGTTTGACCGTATCCGGACACACAAGAGCTATTGCGGGCAGGACATCGTGGCATATGACCTGCTTCCGAAGCTTGAAGGCATAAAAAACAAGCAGTTGCACTCGGTGGAAGTGTCAGACTATTGATTATCGAGTACCGGTGGGGAAGAATGACGGATCATGTGGGGATCATCTAAAAAACAGGACCGTCAGATCAAGGGTGTTACCGGTGCCATTACACCTTTTGTCACGGATACGCTGGGCAGGCTGGACCCGGAAGATCTCGAGGAAGCCTCGATCAAGCGCAAGTATGCGATTTACTACATCTACGGTGCCGTTTTATACTTGGCCGAGTATGATGACCTGGGCAAGGACGTCAAGGCGGTACTGGTCACCAATATCCTGGGCGAGCAAATGAGCGTCGATCAGGCGGCGATTGACAAACTGCCGGTGACCGAGGACCATGCAGATGCTGTGAGGGAAACGCAGTTCATGATTGAGGGGGCCAGTGCACTGCGCAACTGGCTGACCACAGGGGAACGCGAAAAGAACGCCGCGTACCTGAAGGAGTTGCTGGATAACCCGGACTGTATAACCGGGGAGAGTGAAACAGAGCACTGAATCGATTGAATTTTAGGCAGGCCTGGGTATTCGCATAAATGATATTCAGGCGTTATGATAAGTTTAGCGGCAAAAAACAATTAAAAAGGAGGCGTGTATGTCTGATGGTGGAGGAAATGATGCCATGGTATTCGTGGTCGCAATGGTCTTCGGCGTTGCTGTGATCGTACTCACGTTATACCTGGCTGGCTTAATTCCTATGTAAAAAATGGTTCGGGAGCAGAGGGGCTCCTGATCCGTATTCAATTTGCGAAAGGGGGGTTGCAACTTATCCCAGGCTCGTCAAATCGGCAGACCTGCCGATTTGACCCGTGGGGGCGCAGCCCGTCTCCCTTTCCCGCCCTATAAATCTTTCAGGTTCTTACAGAAAATCTGCCCGGGATTCAGGTACAAATACCCGAGACTTTTCCTTTATGCCTGCATATCTGATCATGTTTTGATCACTTTAGAGGGATGATGGGCTGAAGTCCTGGATCAGGGAGTAAAAAAACATCGATTCGTGAGGTACGCCTTCAGGTCATGATTCAGTCTACGGGGTACCATTTGCCTTGATTTCACGGTAATATTCGTTACACTTATATGACAAGTACGCAGCACCTATAGTGATCCGACCGAAAGGGGCAGGAATAGGCGGCTGTAGAGACATAAGAATCAGGCTGCTCAAAGCCGCGATAGAGAGGAAAAAGGGGGATCTGGATTGACACTGACAGCAATATGCAATGCCAGCCTCAATTCAATCTGTACAACTTACTTCTGTCAAAACCAAATCGTCAGCCACCTGTAAATCATACGACTAGCGGCTGACATGAGAATAAGAAATTCAAACAAAATTTTAGTTAGCAAAATTCATCGTAACCAATCAAACAAGACTACTTATAACCGGGAGGGTAACCAATGAGAGAAGTTTTTAATCGGTGGTTAGCAATTGCGTTGCTGGCATCGCTGGCCATTTCAGGGACTGCCTATGCAGGCCCGTACGGCTACGATCTGCACAACGTGCTGGCTCCACGTTCAGCGGGTATGGCGGGTACCAGCATTGCCAAGCCTCTGGATAACGTGTCGGCAATCTTTGGTAACCCTGCCGCATTGACGGACTGGACGGGAACGGAGTTCACGTTTGGTGCCACTTACTACAAGCCCGAAGTCAGACTGGATCACTCGGGGGCCTTCAATCTTCCGACCTATGCAGGTTCGGTACCTGATGCTGTCTTTGGTGAATTTGCGGTACCGGGGCATTCTAAAGAAGGAGGTACTGCCATCGTATGCGGTAACCCAAACGCGTTCTGTATTCCCGATGCAGCATTTGACGACGCGGTCAACGGCAACGAGGGCTACATCGTACCGCAGGTGGGTGTGACACAGGATCTGCGGCCGCTCGGCTTGCCCGCTGTACTGGGCGCGGGACTGACCGCTGTTTCTGGTATCGGTGTGGAGTTTCGTCATGTTGAAGAAACCCTGGGACTGGGCGCGGAGTTCATCGTCCTGGGCGCGAACTTCTCCCTTGGCTGGGAGCTGAATGAGCGGGTATCTATTGGTGGTGCAGCTACGATAACGTATGCCTACTTGGACCTTGGCTTAGCAGCGACTTCAGGCGTAACTCATGACACCGGCATGCGTGGAACACTAGGCTTGACTTACGAAGATATCTTGCCAGGTACCCGGTTGGGCGTGTTCTACATGACGGAACTACAGCATGTGTTTGACGACATTATTGCCGTACCGCCTGATGATTATGCGCCAGCGCAAGGTGACGCATTCGAAGGATATGGTGACGATGCACCGGTTCGCTACGCCTCCATTCCTATTGAGGAGCCGCGTACGATTGGTATCGGCATCTCCAATGAGACCTTCATGGACGGCAACCTGCTGGTTGCAGCCGATGTGATGTGGAAGAACTGGGAAGAGGCCGACTTCTGGGGCGATGTCTACGAGGACCAGATGGTCTACAGCATCGGTGCCCAGATGAAGATGGGCAACTGGCGTTTCCGTGCCGGGTATGGCTATGCCGATGATCCGACGGATCGAGATGCACAGGGCGTCAAGGGACTACCCTATGTCTGCTCTTCAGCAACGAGATGTAATGTAATCCCTGTAGGCAGTGGGAATGACAGCATATTGCATCTTGGGCAATCAGTCCTTGAGTACCTGCAGGCTTCACAGACCGAGGTGATCTATCGCCACCGCGCCACGCTAGGTGTGGGGTACATGGGCTTCCTGGCTCCGTTCCTGAACATTGACGGCCATGTAGGCGTGCAGTTCAAGGAGCGCAACCACTACAGTGCGGGTCCTGTCCAGACAGCAGGCGTTGTTAGTGCTAATGGGGTAGACCTAGGTCCTTTTGATGGATCAGCAACAACCACGGCCGCAGATGTCTGGTCTTGGCATGCAGGCTTTGCTCTGACCTGGAACTTCCAGTACTGATTAAAGTCAGTAGTCTTTTGGAAAAAAGGGGTGGCATATGCCACCCCTTTTTTTGTTTCTGACCATATTCCCAAAAGTTCCATTTGAGAATACAGGGACTAGTCCCTATCAGAGCCTTGTACAGTCCAAATTATTGGAATTTCAAATTTGATCATAGACATGTCATATCAGCTTTTTCTAACAACACCCGTTTCATTTCTGTATAATTCATCTGGTTGATCAATCGTTTCTGTATACAGAAATTGTGCCTTGCTCCGCAGGACACACATAACAATTGTTGGAGGTTTTATAACGATGGATAAGAAACGTCGTGATTTTAATAAGCTGATGGTGGCTGCAGCAGCTGGATTGATGGCTGGAAGCCAGACGGTTGCCTTGGCGGGTCACCCGGGCCATGAAGGTTGTCCGAAGCATAGCTGTAAAGGCCAGAATGAATGCAAGGGCAAGGGTGGCTGCAAGTCAAGCGACAACGGTTGCGCAGGCAAGAACTCATGCAAGGGCAAGGGTGGTTGTGATCCAGCCCACACGTATGAGAAGCATGCCTGTAAGGGCCAGAATGCCTGCAAATGCCAGGGTGGCTGCAAGTCAGGTGACAACGGCTGTGCCGGTAAAAATTCATGTAAAGGCAAGGGTGGCTGCCAGCTTCCAGTTGACCCCAGCCACATGGAAGGATAAGCAGTACCTAGCAACTCACTTGTTGTAAAGTTCTGACATTTCCAAAAACGGTTTGAGCATCAACAGGGCTACCGAGTACGGTATGCCCTGTTGATTGCTTGAATCCTTTCTCTACTGGTAACATGCTTACCAGGCAAATCTGATTCACAAGGTGGTTTCTGTGTCTGTAAAAAACCGCTGGAACTTCCCTGACCTTGGACTTGGAATCGGGCTTCGCACAGTCCATTTCAATCACGTTCTTGAACACTGGCCCAAGGTGGACTGGTTCGAGATCCTGTCCGAGAATTTCATGAACACGGAAGGAAATCCCGTACGTGTGCTGGACCAGATTGCAGAACGCTACCCGATTGTCATGCACGGGGTTTCCATGTCGATCGGCAGCACGGACCCCATCGATTTTGACTACTTCACAAGGCTGAAGGCCCTGGCCGAACGGGTGAACGCCCACTGGCTTGGAGACCATGTCTGCTGGACCGGGGTGCATGGGAAAAACGGCCACGACCTCTATCCGCTGCCCTACAATGAGGAATCCTTGGCCTTTCTAGTGGACAGGATACGCACCGTCCAGGATTTCCTGGAGCGTCCCCTGATCCTGGAGAACCCCTCGACCTACCTGGCCTTTGCAAATTCCACCATGCCCGAAGAGGAATTCCTGGCCCGCATGGCCGAGGAGTCGGACTGCGGACTGCTGCTGGACGTCAACAACGTCTATGTCACCTGCCGCAACCACGGACTGGATTCCATGGCTTATCTGGATGCGCTCCCCTATGACCGGGTGGTGCAGATTCATCTGGCCGGGCATACCGACAAGGGTACGCACTGCATCGACACGCACAACGGCCGGGTCATTGACCCGGTGTGGGACCTGTATGCCGAGGTTCAGCGCCGCGCCGGAAACCGTGCCACGTTGATTGAGTGGGATGCCGACATTCCTTCGTTTGAAGAGGTCCATGCCGAGGTTCTGAAGGCGGCGCAATTCCGCCAGATGACCGAACTGCGCCATGCCTCGTGACGACTCGCGGCTGGAAAGCCTCGAGCAATGGATGTATTTGGTCGTAAGCCACCCTGAGGGTGCCAAGGCCGGAGTCGAAGCAAGTTCCAAGCTGGATAGTGACGCGGCACACGACCTTGAACAAACCGTCCTGCCTTCCGATAAACTGACTCCGCTGGAGTGCGTCTCGGTCTATGCCGACATGTACTTCTGGCGATTTATCGAGATTATGGCCGGGGAATACCCGACCGTGCAGCACATCCTTGGAGAGGAGTTGTTCAACCAAGTAGTCAGGGATTACATTGCACATCATCCCTCGACGCACTACAACCTGAATCGCCTGAGCATCAAGTTCCCGCATTACCTGGAAAAGGAGGTCACGGATCTTCCGCACCAGCCTTTTGTGGTTGCAATCGCCACGGTTGAACGTGTCATGGAGGATGCCTTCGATGACCCGCATCGGGAGAAGATCTCCCCGGAGGCTATCCAGAGCATCCCGGGGGAGCAATGGGGCGACATCCGGCTGCAGTTCAACCCGGCCCTGTATCTACTGGAACTGGATTATCCGGTCAATGACTATATGACGGCGGTGAATGAAAACCGCCATATGGACATCCCGCAGGCCGATAAGACATTTGTCGTGGTGTATCGTTGCGATTACACGGTCTGGCGTGAAGACCTGGACTATGAAAGCTACCTGCTGTTATCGCGGCTTAAGGACGGGGAGTCCTTGGGTGAAGCCCTAGAGAGTTGCACCCTGCAAGAAGGTGTTGACGCCGACAAGATTACGGCCAGCTTGGGTGAGTGGTTTCAGCGATGGACTGCCCAGGAATTCTTCTGCGGTCTTGAAATCGATTCTGATTGACTCCAGCCTGAACCTGTAAAAGATGTAAGGGCCAAGAATGGCCTGAGCCTGATAGGTGGTCGAAGTGCAAGCCCACCAGAGGCTACTAGTTGGGGTCAGTAGAGTTCGGTGTGTTATGGGATGCAGCGAAAGACCGCAAAGGTCTGCTGCCCGCGATCCACTTTCGACATCGGTACGACCGTGTCACCGCCCATATGGATTGCACTGTTGCGTGCCAGACGCTGTAACTGGTGTGCAATCGTGGAAGGACTTTTGGGTACGAGACCCAAGTATTTCTCGCCGATACTGACCGTTGCCCCGCCATTTTTCTGGCAGTTTTTTACATCATCGGGGCTTAGCACGCGTGCTTTTTCCCCTTCAATGGTCAGTTCGATGGTTTCACAGGAGGCCAGGACAAATAAGGTCGCAGTTACCAGGACTGCAATTCGAAGTTTGGAAATCATGGCCGATTCAGTTGTGGGTCGGTATGGATGTGTCGCCGATCTGTTACCTTCAGACCCCGCAAATGGTACAGGAATATGTATAAAAAATACAGAACCGTTCCTGAAGTGTAGTGTCTAGCTGACCAAAATTATGAGGGCGCCGGCGTTGCTTGTTTTGGGCTTGAGTTTACTTTCTTCTGACGTGTACCGGCCCGCCAAGTATTCCTTTGCATCAGGTCTTAGACGTGCTGATCCGGTCCTGCAGGAACTCCAGGATATTTTCCATTGGGATCTGTTGGGCTTCTTGTTCGTGCCGGCTCTTGTACTCGATCTCGTTTTGCTGCAGACCTCTCTCACTGACCACGATGCGGTGGGGAATACCGATCAACTCATGGTCGGCAAACAGTAATCCGGGACGCAAATCCCGGTCATCCAGCAGCACCTCCAGCCCCAAGGCTTCAAGTTCGTGGTGTAGCTGTTCACTGGTCTTCGCCACCTGATCGGATTTTCCCGCATTGATGGGGATGACGGAGATACTGAACGGAGCAATCGTCTGCGGCCAGAGGATACCCTGCTCATCGAAATTCTGTTCGATGGCAGCGGCGATCACCCGCGTGACCCCGATCCCGTAACAACCCATCGTGACCACCTGTTCGCGCCCGTCCCGGTCCAGCACACAGGCCTTGAGCGCCATGCTGTACTTGTCGCCCAGTTGGAAGATGTGACCCACCTCGATGCCGCGCTTGACGGTCACCGTACCCTTACCATCCGGACTGACATCCCCGGTGGCAATCTTGCGCAGGTCTTGGCTCTCGTGCTGGCTAAAGTCTAGCAGGTCCCGGTCCCAGTTCACCCCGGTGTAATGAAACCCCTCCTCATTAGCTCCGCACACGAAATTTCGAAGGGTGTGGGCCGCATGATCCATGATCACCGGGCAATTCAGCTCCAGAGGGCCAAGTGAGCCTGGCTTGCAGCCAAGCTGCGCCTCGATTTCAGGTTCGCTTGCAAATTCCAGTGGGGTTGCCACAGCTTCGAGTTTCTGGGCCTTCACGGCATTCAGTTCATGGTCACCGCGAAGCACCAGTGCCACCAGCGGGTCCGATTCCCCCTTCACGATCAGGGTTTTGGCTACCTGATCGGGCGCGACCTTTAAAAACGCGCACACTTCCTCGATGCTGTGACAGTCTGGGGTGGCTGTTTTCTCAAGCGGTCTCGAAGCAGAAGCGTCGGTATTTTGCACGGGTGCAACCGGTGCAAGCTCCACGTTGGCCGCATAGTCACTTTCCGTCGAGAATGCAATGGCATCCTCACCGGACTCGGCCAGCACGTGAAATTCATGCGATACGTTGCCCCCGATGCTGCCGGTGTCGGCTTCCACGGTTTTGAACTGCAGGCCAAGGCGGGTGAAAATGCTGACATAGGTGTCGTACATCACGTTATAGGTGGATTCCAGGCTCTCCTTGTCGAGGTGGAAGGAATAGGCATCCTTCATGATGAATTCACGCGCACGCATGACTCCGAAACGCGGGCGGATCTCATCGCGAAACTTGGTCTGGATCTGGTAATAATTGACCGGCAACTGCTTGTAGCTCCGAATCTCGCGACGCACCAAGTCGGTGATGACCTCCTCATGCGTAGGGCCATAGCAGAAATCCCTGTGGTGACGGTCCTGCATGCGCAGCAACTCGGGCCCATACTGGTCCCAGCGTCCCGACTCCTGCCAGAGTTCTGCGGGTTGTATGGAAGGCATCAGCACTTCGACCGCGCCCGACCTGTCCATTTCCTCGCGGATCACGTTCTCTACCTTGCGCAGGATACGGAGACCAAGGGGCAGCCACGTGTACAGTCCGGAGGCCAGGCGGCGAATCATACCGGACCGCAGCATCAGCTGATGACTTACGAGTTCCGCATCTGCGGGCGACTCCTTGAGTGTCGACAATGGGAACTGACTTACGCGCATGTGTGCCTGGTAGTTGTGATGTTCCAGCCCAAGAGCCCACCGCTGATGACGGTAATCATCCGCTTATGGGTAACTGGAAGGAACTGTGTGTCGGTTTCAAGTAATGATACCTGCCAGGATGCATTATATTTTTTTTATGGGGTATAAAAACCATGCACATGCGTACCTAGCATGCGTGTATACTACGTAAATCTGCAACCAAAACAAGCTCCCGGGGAGTTGAGATGGCAGATCGTCGGCTACAAGTATTCCACACCGTTGCGAAATTGCTGAGCTTCACCAAGGCTGCAGAAACACTGCACATGACGCAACCGGCCGTGACCTTTCAGGTGCGCCAGCTCGAGGAGCACTTCAATACCCGACTGTTCGACCGAACCCACAACCGCGTCACGCTGACCGAGGCCGGGCGCAGGTGCTACAAGTATGCAGAGCAGATCTTCGAGCTGTATGCGGAGATGGAGAATTTTGTCAAGGAGCTGACCAGCGACGTCAGCGGCACGTTGACCCTGGGTGCCAGTACGACCATAGCCGAATACATGCTGCCGAGCCTGCTGAGCGGGTTCACCAAGAAATTTCCCGAAATCCAGCTGCGCCTGAAGGTGTCCAACACCGAAGGCATTGTTTCCATGATTGAGAACAGCGTGATTGATCTCGGCATTGTGGAAGGCCCGGTCACCAACAAGAATCTGCTGGTCGAGGTCTGCCGGGTCGACCACTTGGTGGTAATCGTCTCTCCCGGGCACGAACTCGCCAAGCGTGCCTCCATCTCCATGGAGGAACTCATGCATTTCCCGTTCATCGGACGAGAGGAGGGTTCCGGTACGCGCGACGTGATCATGGGCCACATGACCAAGATGGGGCTGGACCGGAATAACCTGAATGTCTGCATGGAACTGGGCAGCCCGGAATCCATTAAGGGCGCAGTCGAGGCCGGCATGGGGGTATCGATTGTGTCCGGTGCCACGATTGAGAAAGAACTCAAGCTCAAGGTGTTGAACAAGCTGGATCTTGATCCCCAGCTTGAGCGGGAATTTTCCTTTGTCCGCCAGCGCCAGAAATTTCGCCTGCGAGCCATGGACGAATTGCTGGACTATGCGCGCGGCTACTGCGGCCCGAAAAAACAGGCGGTATGAGTCCCGGTACTGATTCATTGTTGTCTGGAATGAGGGGCACTGACGCAGTCACCGAACAGGCTGCCCACCTGTACAGTCCGACCCGTTCTCGAAAAGGTATCTGATGCGCCAGTCTGAGTTACGGCATCGAAGCGATTTATGATCGAATACATCAAAAACTGGTACCAGCGGAATTTCTCGGATCCGCAGATCGTCATTCTGGCACTTTGCCTGATTGTCGGATTTGCCAGTGTGCTGCTGTTTGGCGATCTTCTCGCCCCCCTGATTGCCAGTATCGTCATCGCGTACGTGCTGGATGGTGTCGTAGGGCTGCTCGAGCAAGGCAAGATCCCCAGACTCCTTTCACTGTTGCTGGTCTTTCTTGGCTTTATCGCCCTGTTGATCTTGATCCTGTTCGGGCTGATCCCGAAACTGTCACAGCAACTCACCCAGTTTTTCCGTGAGCTTCCCGGCATGATCACGCAGGGTCAGAGCCTGCTGATGCAGTTGCCGGACAAATACCCAAGCCTTGCGCAAATCTTCACGGAAGCGCAAATGACGGAGATGATCGACTCGCTGCGCTCGCAGCTGATTGCGGTGGGTCAGAGTGTCCTCAGCCAGCCCTTGGAATCTGTAGTGGGCCTGATCACGATCATCGTCTACCTGATCATTGTTCCCCTGCTGGTGTTCTTTTTTCTCAAGGACAAGGGCAAGATCCTGGAGTGGGCAGAGAGTTTCCTGCCTTCGAACCGCGAGCTGACGAACGAGGTCTGGGTCGAGGTCAACAAAAAGATTGCAAGCTACATCCGCGGCAAGGTGATTGAGATCCTGGTGGTCTGGGTCGCCACCTATGTCACGTTTGCCTTTTTCGGTCTCGACTATGCCATGCTGCTTTCATTCCTGGTGGGTATCTCAGTCATCATCCCCTACGTGGGGGCGGCCGTGGTGACCGTCCCGGTGTTGTTTGTAGCCTACTTTCAATGGGGGCTGAGTTCCCAGTTCGTGTATTTGTTGCTGGCTTACGCTGCGGTCCAGATTCTGGACGGCAACGTGCTGGTACCCCTGCTGTTCTCCGAGTTCGTCAATCTGCATCCGGTCGCGATTGTCGCGGCGGTGCTGATTTTCGGGGGGATCTGGGGGGTCTGGGGCGTGTTTTTCGCGATTCCCCTTGCGACACTTTTCCACGCGGTGATCCGGGCATGGTCCTCGATCAACCAGGGTTCATGGCAAAAACAGCAATCCCTGTCCGGTGGATGAGGTCCGTGCCATCACGGCACCGGACTGTCAGTGCGTGCAGAACCCGTTATTTTCTTGTAATGACAGGGTTCGATCAGTACCATCCGAAGCCTTTCTGATCTGAACTTCATTTGGGGAATCCGGTGTTCAAAGGCAGCATGGTCGCAATGGCTACGCCGATGCATGAAGATGGCGCAGTCGATTACGGCACTCTGGCAGACTATGTCGAATTCCATATCGAGAATGACACGGATGTGCTGGTCCCGGCCGGCACCACGGGCGAGTCTGCAACGCTTGATCATGCCGAACACTGCGAGCTGATTCGATTTGTCGTCAAGCAGGCCCGGGGCCGGGTTCCCGTCATTGCAGGAACGGGTTCGAATTCGACCCATGAGACGATCGAGCTGACACGATGCGCCAAGGAAGCCGGCGCAGATGCCTGCCTGCTGGTCACTCCCTATTACAACAAACCCACCCAGGAGGGGCTGATCCTGCATTATGAAGCCGTTGCCAAAGCGGTTGCGATTCCACTGATTCTGTATAATGTGCCCGGGCGCACCGCATGTGATATGTTGGCACCGACGGCAGTCAGACTTTCCAAGCTGGACAACATCATCGGGATCAAGGAGGCCACCGGAGACATCAGTCGTTGCCAGGAGATTCTTGCAGGCTGCCGGGAAGGGTTTTTGCTGATCAGTGGCGATGATGCCACGGCCATGGAATTCATGCTTGCCGGGGGCAAGGGCGTCATCACCGTGACAGGAAATGTCGCACCCAGGCTGTTTCATACCTTATGCATGGCATGCTTGGAGGGGGACCGGACCAAGGCACAGCAGGCCAATGCCAGGCTTGAGCGCCTGAACCGCGATCTTTTTGTGGAGTCCAACCCGATCCCGGTAAAGTGGTGTCTGACTGAAATGGGCCTGTTTCCAGCGGGCATACGCTTGCCCATGACCCCCCTGTCGAGTGCGTACCATGAAACATTGCGAGAAGCCTTGCAGTTGGCAGGCAGCTTATAAACATGACCGGATGACTTCTATGTGCAAGTATCTATTTTCCGCGCGGTTCGTGCTTGCGGTGGCCCTGCTGCCCTTGGCGCTGGGCGGCTGCGGTTTTCTGAAGACAGGGAACGAGGACTACTCGGGCAGTGCCTCGACGAAACCGCTTGAGGCGCCACCTGACTTGGTGACTCCGGATTGGGAAGATAGCCTGAGGATCCCAAAAACGGCAGGTGACAGGGTCAGTGCCCTGCAGACACAGGTGCCGGCCGTGGGTGCCAGCGTACTTCCCGAGTTTCTTGAGATGCGTGTGCGCAAGGAGGGTCCGACCCGCTGGCTGGAAGTGGACACCGATCCGGTTACCCTGTGGCCGCTGCTGCGCAGATTCTGGCAGGAGGAAGGCTTCAGAATCGCTGAAGATGAACCGGCACTGGGCTACATGGAAACCCACTGGGCCCAGGATATGGGCCGCCTGCGCGATGCATCTTCCAACCGGGAGGGGATTGACGTGGTGACGGAGAAGTTCCGGATGCGCCTTGAGCGCCAACCCAATGCGGTGACCAACCTTTACCTGACGCGGCGCGGTCTGGAGGTCGCTGCAGTCAATGCTGATGACCAGATTCTATGGAAACCGCAACCCCCGAACCCTGACCGCGAAGCGGAGATGACGGTACGGTTAATGGAGTTTCTGGGTATTTCGAAAGAAGAAGCCGCACTCAAGTTTGCAAGCCCGGATTCCCGTGCCCTGTACCTCGACATCCGGAACATCGAAGGAATCCCGGTGCTGATGGTGGGCGATGTCTTCCCGCGGGTCTGGCGCAGAACCGGTGTAGCCCTGGATCGTTCAGGCCTGGTCATCGAAGATCACAATCGCGACAAGGGAATATACTTTGTCTCCATGGAGCCGGACCCGGTCTCCACAGGGGCGGGTGTGCAGGATGGCAATGCCATAGCGGTGCAGTATCAGATACACCTGCTCAGCCAGGGCAGACAGACACTGATCACGGCCCACAAGGATGGTCAAGAGCAGGCGGTAATCCCGGCAGAGACAGCAAGGAAACTGCTGCGCAGGATCATCTCCGCATATCCGGGCAACTACCCGCGTGCGTAGCCGCGGGATTTCATGAGGCAGTTTTGGTCTTTCGTCGTCGGGTTCGCTTGACGGCGGGCTTCTTGCTTTTCTGACTTTCTTTTACGAACTGCTGGATGGACCCCAGGATGCCGTCTGCATCCAGTCCTGCGTCTGACAACTGTTCCTCGCGGGTGGCGTGGTTCAGGTAATGATCCGGCAAGCCCAGGTTTTTGATACGGACAGGAAGCTGGCCAATTGCCAAAACTTCGTTGACCGCAGAGCCTGCGCCGCCTGCCACGACATTGTCTTCGATCGTGACAATAAACTCGTGTGCCTTGGCAACATCGATAATGAGGGCCTGGTCGATCGGCTTGACGAACCGCATGTCGACCACGGTGGCATCCAGTTGTTCACCAACATTGAGGGCATCATGCACGGGACTTCCAAAGGCCAGAATGGCGATGCGTTTGCCCTGGCGTAGCACCTTGGCCTTTCCGACCTCTACCGCATTCATCTCGGACTCGACCGGGGTGCCCGGCCCGCTGCCTCGAGGATAGCGCACGGCCGCCGGACATTCCTGCAGGTAGGCCGTGTAGAGCATCCGCCGTGTCTCATTTTCATTGCTGGGTGTCATCACCACCATGTTCGGGACACAACGCAGGTAGGTCAGGTCAAAGCTGCCCGCGTGTGTCTGTCCGTCACCACCCACCACTCCGGCCCGGTCGATCGCGAACATGACGGGCAGGTTTTGCACAGCCACGTCATGGACCAACTGATCGTAGCCGCGCTGCAGGAAGGTCGAATAGATGGCCACGATCGGCTTGACATCCTCACAGGCCATGCCGGCGGCAAGTGTTACGGCATGCTGTTCTGCAATGGCAACATCAAAGTAGCGGTCCGGAAATTCCTTGGAAAACCGGACCAGGCCCGAGCCTTCACGCATGGCAGGCGTGATGGCCATCACGCGTTCATCCTGCTTGGCAATATCGCAAAGCCAGTCGCTGAAAACCTGCGTATAGGTGACTTTCTTGGGTGGCCCGCCCGATTTGACGACTCCGACACTTGGTTCGAAGGTAGGCACGGCATGGTAGCCTACCGGGTCCGATTCCGCCTTCGCATAGCCCTTGCCCTTGACGGTACAGATATGCAATAGCCGAGGGCCTTCCAGGCGTTTCAGGTTTTTCAGAATTTTTATCAGGCTGCCCGCATCATGTCCGTTTGCAGGGCCGTAATAGCTCAGTCCCAGTTCCTCAAACAGTGTCCCGGGAGGTGTCACCACACCCTTGACATGTTCCGTGATGCGCCCCACAAACTCATTCGCAAACGGGATGGGCTGTAGCAGTTTTTCACTGCTCTTGCTGATGGTGGCCGACATTTGTCCGGAGAGTATCCGGGTCAGGTAATTCGTCATGGCGCCGATATTGGGCGAAATCGACATTTCGTTGTCATTGAGTATGACCAGCAGGTCAGCATTGCTGTCCCCCAGGTGATTCAGGGCTTCATATGCCATTCCGCCCGTGATGCCGCCGTCTCCAATGACCGCGATGACTTTGCGCTTCTTGCTCTGCGGCGCACTGGCAATGGCCATCCCCAGCGCGGCCCCGATGGAAGTGCTCGAATGGCCGGTTCCGAAATGGTCATGTTTACTTTCACTGCGTTTTGGGAACGGTGCCAGTCCGTCCTTGGTCCGGATGGTCGTAATGCGGTCTTTGCGGCCCGTGAGGATCTTGTGCGGGTAGCACTGGTGGCCGACATCCCACACGATGCGGTCATGCGGGGTGTTGAAGACATAGTGTAGGGCAACGGTGATTTCGACAGCACCGAGCCCACCCCCGAAGTGCCCGCCACAACTGGCAATGGAATCCAGCAGGAAGTCCCGCAGCTCATCCGCCACTGCAGGCATCTGGTTTTCCCGCAGGGCCCGCAGATCAGCTGGGCTGTCAATCTTGGATAACAGGGGATAGCGTGATTTGTCCATAGGCATCAGGAGTAGTCAGATTGATTGCTGCAGACAGGCTAAAGCCAGTGCGCTATGAAATTCGTCTTATTATATATTGACTTACAGCGTACAGCGTTGCCCACTGAAAATCCAGATGGTCGATTTCCTTGCAGGCCTGCTGCAACAACTCTTCAGCCATGTTTGCGGCCTGTTCCATTCCCACAATGCTCGGGTAGGTAGGCTTGTTTTGCGCCGCATCGGAGCCCTGTGGTTTACCCAGAACTTCCGTCTCGCCCTGGATGTCAAGAATATCGTCGCGAATCTGGAACAGCAGTCCGATGTAATCGGCAAAGCGGGCAAATCGCTCATAGACCTCGGGTGTATTCATCTCACTCGCAATCACCGCCATCAGCACACTGGTCCTGATCAGTGCCCCGGTCTTGAGGCGATGCATGTGCTTCAGCTCTTTTTCATCGAGTGGTTTGTTGACAGAAGCAAGGTCGATCGCCTGTCCGCCAACCATGCCCTGTGAGCCGGCCCCTTCACCGAGGAGTTGGGCCATCCTGACCCGTCGCTCTGGCGGGTTGGCTGGATCGTTGGCCAATATGGAAAAGGCCAGGGCCTGAAGGGCATCGCCTGCCAGGATGGCATTGGCCTCTCCGAAGGCATTGTGGCAGGTCGGTCGTCCACGGCGCAGGTCGTCGTCGTCCATTGCCGGGAGGTCGTCATGGATCAGGGAGTAACTGTGTATCAGTTCTACGGCACAGGCTGGTGCATCCAGTTTTTCCACGGGCACGTCCAGCGCCTCTCCAGTGGCATACAGCAGTACCGGGCGTATTCGTTTGCCTTCTCCCAGTACGGTATAGCGCATGGCCTCGTGCAATACTGCAGGCGGTTCAGATGCTGCAGGAAGCCAGTTTTCAAGTTGTTGGTTGACACGCCCAGCATACAGACTGAGGATTTCGTCAATCTTTTTCGGGCATTTCTCCGTCATCGAAGTTTTTTTCTGTCCAGTCTCCATTTTCCTTGCTCAGAACTGAAATTTTCTGTTCCGCCTGCTGCAATGCCTGGCGACACTGGCGTGTGAGCTTGACGCCCTGTTCAAAGCACTTGAGCGACTCCTCCAGGGACAGGCCACCTTTTTCCAACTTGTCGACCAGTTCTTCAAGTTGTTTTAATGATTTTTCAAAATCCATGGTTGACGTTGTAGTTTTTTGTGACGATTTTGGAAGGGAACACAGATCGACCACACACGGCTTTTCCTCCAGCAAGAACCAGTACCGGTGCCGACCATCATGCACCGTATCATAGCACGCCACCCTGAAGGCTAAGGTGCGTGACCATCGCATGCACGAGCCAGGTGACACGCATTTTGACAGGCACACCTGGACCTTCTTACAGAGCCAGTATTCTTACCAGTCGTAAGTCCCCCGTACAAGCTGGACGTGGGGCCGGTGCTGTCCGACCGCATTAACCAATATGTTATACTATAATATTAAAATGGGGCACCAAGATGCGAGTCCTGCGTCGTGTCGTTACTCTCTTCTGACCAAGGTGATATCCATGGACCAGCCATCTTTTCCACAACGCCAGCATGATCATGAAGCCTGCGTTCATGCAGGTATGGCGCATGCGGAAGCCGCATGCGAGAGTCGTAATGAGCGCTTTACGGCAAATCGCCGCTCCGTTCTCAAGTTGCTGCTAGCTGGGCATCGCCCGCTAGGCGTCTACGAACTCATGAAACAGTTTGACTGGAAAGGGCGCAAACCTGCACCCGCCCAGATTTATCGTGCACTCGAGTTTCTGGAATCCATTGGCCTCGTACACCGTATTGAAAGCTGCAACGCCTATCTCGCATGCAACCGTCCTGGCCGCCACCACTGCACTATATTTCTGGTGTGTGAGCAGTGCAAAACGGTTGCTGAAGTCGAGGCTGAACGCATGCAGGGTGCCATCACAGATCTTGCTGGACAGACCGGCTTCGAACTTCACTCCCAGGTTCTCGAGGCCCGCGGACTTTGTCCGGAGTGCGTCGGTGCTGCAGCAACCGACGAGGCAGACAGTTGAACATGGGCAGGGTCCGGTTGATCGAGGCCCGGGGAATCCGCATTCGCAGAAAAGGGCGCTTGCTTCTTCACGGGGTGGACATCCATGTGGACCGGGGGGAAGTGGTGACGCTGATCGGGCCAAACGGTGCTGGTAAAACCACGCTCGTGCGGGTACTGCTTGGATTGCTGGCGCCGGATAACGGTCATGTACAGCGTGAATCCTCTGTCCAGGTAGGGTATGTGCCCCAGCATCTCCACCTGAACTCGACCATGCCACTTTCTGTAAAGCGCATGATGAACCTGACCGGCCGGCCCCCTTCGGGTGCTGTTGAGGATGCACTGGATGAAACCGGATCCCTGAAGTTGCTTGAAGCCCGTATGGCTGATCTTTCGGGTGGCGAACTGCGCAGGGTGTTGCTGGCACGTGCGCTGCTGAGTCAGCCTGATCTGCTGATCCTGGATGAACCTGTGCAGGGGGTAGATTATATTGGGGAAGCAGACATGTACGCACTGATCGCGGAGATTGTTGCGCGCCATGGATGTGGTGTACTCATGGTGAGCCATGATCTCCATATCGTGATGGCTGCTACGGACAGGGTCGTCTGTCTGAATCACCACATATGCTGTACCGGAGTGCCCCAAGAAGTAGTTGGGCATGACGAATTCCAGCGTCTGTTCGGCACGCGTGCAGGAGTCGTAACCGCGCTCTACCAGCACAGCCACGACCATGTGCATGATCCCGCCAGTGTTGTGCAGCCAGCATGCGATGAGGATGCATTTCCGCGTATGCGGTCTGTGGAGGAAGTCAAGGATGCTGGATGATTTTTTCGTTCGCGCACTCTTAGTGGCCGCCGGCGTGGGCTGTGTTGCCGGACCGCTTGGCTGCTTTTTGCTGTGGCGCAGGATGGCCTATTTTGGGGATACCATGGCACATTCTGCCCTGCTGGGCGTAGCGCTTGGGATGGTCCTCGGCAGTTCACCGGTTCTCGGGGTTTTTACCATTGTAATTGTGACTGCATTGTCTTTGCTGTTTCTGCAAAGAGCAGTCCATCTCGCCAGTGACACCCTGCTGGGACTGCTCTCGCATACAGCCTTGGCCTTGGGAGTGGTGGTGCTTGCCATCTCCGGTTCAGCAAACGGGCATAGCCTCTTGGGTTACCTATTCGGTGATGTACTGGCCGTGACCCGTATGGACCTTGCCATGGTCTGGGTCGGGGGGCTTATTTGCCTCGCAGTACTGGCTTACATTTGGCGCCCGCTGGTCGCGCTCACCGTGCACGAGGACCTGGCTCGTGCAGAAGGCAGTCCGGTTGAACGCTGCCAGATCATCTACATGATTCTGATGGCCGGAGCCGTGGCAGCCGGCATGAAGGTGGTTGGTGTACTGCTGGTGGTGGCCATGCTCATCATCCCGGCTGCGGCAGCCCAATCCCTGTCCCGCACACCGGAGCAGATGGCGGTACTTGCTGCCATCATCGGTATCATTTCAGGAGGCGGTGGCCTGTATGGCTCACTGGTACTGGATACTCCCTCCGGTCCGTCGATCGTGGTGATGGCAGGAATTCTTTTCCTGATCAGCCTGTTGATCCAGCCCATCAGCCGGGCGCTGGAATCTGCCTAAGTCAGATTATCTTGTTTTAAATCCTTGTCGGTGTTTGCGCTGTACCTGCAAAACCAGGTATTCATCAATTGCAGCAAGCCGATCAGGCAGCAATCGGCCGGGCTTTTGCGATTCGTGCCTTTCGTTTTGGAGTGTGCAGAGCCTTCCATAACTCGTTTCGCTGTTGCAGGTTTAACCAGAAATCAACTGTGTTTCCAAAGACTGTCGCAAGCATCAACGCGGTATCTACCGTGACAGCACGGCGGTTGGTACATAGCTCGTTGACAGTTTTTCGACTCACACCCATCGCTTCTGCCAGCTGTCCTTGGGTCAATTCCATAGGTATGAGGAACTCCTCGGTAATCATTTCACCCACGCTGACGGGTTGCCGTTTTGTGATATTCATAGCCTGCCTCACCGGTAATCATGGTTATCCAGATAGATGTACATGAGCCTCACCACGTTCATCCGACCAGGAAAACACCAGTCGCCATTGTTTATTGACGCGTATCGAGTGCTTACCAGCCAAATTTCCTCTCAACTTTTCAAGGCGGTTACTTGGCGGTGATCGCAAGTCGAGCTCACAGGTCGCATCATCAATCAATTGCAGCTTGCGGAAAAGCCGGTCTTCAATATCAGCAGGTATTTTCCTACTCGCTTTATTCTGCAGATAAAAGATATGCAGCCATCGTTCCCGAAAACTGTGGATCAAAAGTGACCTCCTTCAATACGTAACATTGTGATGCACATGGTTACTCTTAGCAAGCAAAAAAACTGGTCAGGCAATCAGCTTGAGTTCTGGGGTTATTGAATGGCTTCAGTCGGGGGTTGGGCGGACTTGGCTTGGACGCGCATCAAACTCTATCTGCTCTGTACCATGATATACGAGAAAGGCACGCCCCTTGGCGCGCGCGATCATGACGATACCCAGGTCACGAGCCAGTTCCAGGCCCATGTGAGTGACTCCCGAGCGCGACAGTAGCACTGGAATACCCATGTGTGCAGATTTCATGATCATCTCGGAGGTCAGGCGACCGGTGGTGTAGAAAATCTTATCCGCACCTGTAACGTGCTCAAGCCACATCCAGCCCGAGATGGCATCTGCAGCATTATGTCTGCCCACGTCTTCAACGAATTTCAGGATTTCAGTGTCGTGGCAAAGTGCACAGCCATGTACAGCACCTGCCCGCTTGTAAATTTCATTGAAGCGGGTGATGGCTGTTAGCAAGTCATAGATTTTCGACTGCTTCAGGGCCACCTTCGGCAGTTGCACGTCGTACAGCTTGTCCAGGGTGCAACTGAAGACCGTGCCCTGTCCGCAGCCTGAAGTTACCGTCCGTTTGCTCAGTTTTTCCTCCCAGTCGGTGATTTCCCGGCCCTCACAGGTCATGATCTCGACGGTTTCCCGCTCCCAGTCCACCTCGACCGAGGCAATGTCGGAAATATCTTCCAGCAGACGCTGGTTACGCAGGTAGCCGAGCGCGAGCTCTTCCGGATGGGTGCCCAGGGTCATCAGTGTCACGAGCTCGCGGCCGTTCACTTTCAGGGTCAGTGGGGACTCTCCTGCGACCTGTACCTCGCGCTGCTCATGAAACTGGTTGGTGACGGTCACCGCATGCGTGGGCGCAAGTCCCTGCCGTGACATCTTGGGTCGGTAATGCAGGTTCATCGCACTAGGCAATGTGTCCAACCGCTTCACCCAACTGGCGGACCGCAATCACTTCCAGCCCAGGCAACCGGGTCTTGGGCTGATTGGCCTCGGGGATAATCGCTTTGGTCACACCGTGCTCCCGTGCCTCCTTTAGGCGGGTCAGGCCGTTATAGACCGGGCGAACCTCACCCGTCAGTCCGATCTCACCAAAGGCTGCAAGCCCGCGATCCAGTGTGCGGTTTTTGAAACTGGAGTAGGTCGCCAGCAGCACCGCGAGGTCAGCTCCTGTCTCCTTCAACTGGACGCCGCCGACGATGTTCACGAACACATCCTTGTCATAGATATCGACGCCTCCATGCCTGTGCAGTATTGCAAGCAGCATGGTCAGCCGGTTCTGGTCAATCCCGATCGCCACTCGCCTCGGATGGGTTGCTGGAGTGTCCTCCACCAGGGCCTGCACTTCCAGCAACAAGGGCCGGGTGGCCTCACAGGTTACGGTGATCACGCTGCCGGGAGCCGTGTTTGCGTGGCGCGACAAAAAGATGGCTGATGGGTTTTTGACACCCTTCAGGCCGGTATCCTGCATCACGAAGACCCCCAGTTCGTTGACTGCCCCGAAGCGGTTCTTGGCTGCCCTCAACACGCGGTAACGCCCGCCATCGTCACCTTCGAAATACAGCACCGTATCCACGACGTGCTCAAGCACCCGCGGTCCGGCAATCGAGCCTTCCTTGGTGACGTGGCCAATCATGAAAACCGTGGTATCGGTTTGCTTGGCGAACTGGGTGACGCGGTTGGCACATTCTCTGACCTGGGAAATAGAACCGGCGGCCGAAGGAGTTTTCTCAGAGGCCAGCGACTGGATCGAGTCGATGACCATAATGCTCGGGCGTTCCCGCATGGCACAGGCCAGAATCTCTTCAAGACGGGTAGAGGCCAGCACACGCAGCGGTGCATTCTTGTAGCCTAGCCGCTCTGCACGCAGGGCCACCTGCTGCAGGGACTCTTCGCCCGTCACGTACAGGGCGCGCTGGTGATCCAGGGCGCACAGGACCTGCAGCAGAAGGGTTGATTTGCCGATGCCGGGATTTCCTCCGACCAGCACCACGGAGCCCGTAACAATTCCACCGCCCAGCACCCGGTCGAGTTCCGCAAGTGTAGTGGCCGTGCGGTCCTGCGACTCGAAGGAAATTTCGCTGACGGTCTGAATTTCAGCAACATCCCCGGCATGCAACAGCGAGATGGCCTTGTTTTGCCTGAGCACGGCAGACTGCTTCTCGATCGTGTTCCAGGCCCCGCAGCTGGGGCACTGGCCTGTCCACTTGGTGAAAAGACCAGTGCATTCCGTACAGACAAAACTTGATTCCTTGGCCATTTGGGTATTGTACCCGAGAGGTGAGGGCAACTCTTGGCCGAGCTGCTGGAGTCCAGGCCTAGACTGCCTCAGGATGCTTGCGCAGTTGCGGGCTGATCCTGGCCGTGCGGACCGCATTCTTGTGAATGCGCACGACTTCGATCGGGTAGCCGTCGATCAGCACGGTAGTGCCCGGTTCAGGAATGGATTCCATCTGTTCCAGAATCAGGCCATTGATGGTCTTGGGCCCGTGATCATGCAGTTCCAGGTTAAGCGCCTTGTTGACGTCCCGGATATGTGTGCCACCGTCCACGAAGTACGTGCCATCCTGCTGGGGATGAATCTCGACATCGTAGGTGGCGGGATCATTGGTGAACTCGCCGACAATCTCCTCGAGCAGGTCTTCCAGCGTGACCAGCCCCTGGATATCCCCGAATTCGTCCACCACTAGGCTGGACCTTCGTTTTTTGTCTTGCAGTTCGAACAGCAATTTTTTCAGATTGGTGCCTTCCGGGATGAAATACGGCTCGCGTAACGCCTGCTCCAGGTCCTCGAGTTCGATCTCCTTGTGGATGACGTTGATGAACAGCTTGCGAACATGCAGGAAGCCGACCACATTGTCGATGTTGCCACGGCAGACAGGGATTCGTGTATAGGAAATATTCTTCAGCTGCGAGACGATTTCTTCCCAGTCATCCTCAAGGTCGAGCGCGACAATCTCGTTTTTCGGAATCATGATGTCCTCCACCGTGGTTTTTTCCAGGTCAAGAACCCCCAACAGCATCTGCTGGTGTTCACTGGAGATGGAGGTGTGCTCATCATCCACCACGGTGCGCAATTCCTCGTGGCTGAGCGAGTTGAGGGTGCTGTCCTTGACTTCGATGCCGAACGCCCGCAGCAGGGTGTTGGCAAACAGGTTCACGGTCCAGACGAAGGGGTACGTTACGGCAAGCAACGGCACGTAGACTACCGCCGCCGGCAATGCCAGTTTTTCTGCATGCAGTGCCGCTACCGTTTTCGGGGTCAGTTCGGCAAAGATCAGGATCACAAAGATCAGGATGAAAGTGGCGACCGCAATGCCGATATCGCCGTGCAGGCGATAACCGATGTAGGCGGACAGCTGGGCAATCAGGATGTTGACCACATTGTTGCCGAGCAGGATCAGGCCAATGAGGCGGTCAGGTTTTTCGAGCAGCTTTTGCGCCTGCTTTGCACCGCGGCGTCCGGTGCGGACCATGTGCCGGAGGCGATAGCGATCCAGCGCCATCAATGCCGTTTCCGAGCCTGAAAAAAATGCGGAGAGGATAAATAGAATAAACAACACCGAAAACAGTGTGCCTATCGAGAAATCGTCCAAGGTCTACGCGACCCTCCGGTAATAAAGATACCTACATTAACGGCTGTAGCGCTGAAATTGTCAAGTAACCGGGATAGAAATCGCACGCTGCAGGATCAATTCCAGGACGAACTTGCTGCCGAGGTAGGCCAGAAACAAGAACCCGAAGCCACCCAGGGTCCAGCGCATGGCCATGGATCCCCGCCAGCCAAACTGCCAGCGACCCCAGAGCAACAGTGCAAATACCATCCATGCCAGAACCGACAGGACGGTCTTGTGCACCACATGCTGTTCAAACATGTCTTCCAGAAACAGGAATCCGCTGACGAGCGCAATACTCAGCAGCAAAAACCCGACACCAATGGTCTGGAACAGGAATTTCTCCGTATCGTGCAGTGGTCCCAGCGCACGTGTCATGCCACCCAGCTGATGCTTGCGCAGGTGCCGGTCCTGGGCATACAGCAGGATGGACTGCAGGGCGGATATTGCCAAAACACTGAAGGCGAACAATGAGGCGACGATGTGCAACTGCAGGCCATGCAGATTGAGCGCAGAGGCCGCGATTTCGGGCCTGTAGATGGTCAATGCAATGCTGGTCACGACAATGGGCAACACCAGCAGGCCAAGAAGTTCTGCCTTGCGGGCCGTGGACAGGACCAGCACCAGGACCGCAATGATGAAGAACAGGATGGACACCGCATTGTAGAACGTCAGGTTGAGACCCTGTGCGGTGAAGGTCTGCGGGTACAGGTACGCAGCATGCAGGAAGCATGCAACTCCCCAGACGGTCAGCATCAGGCTGCGGTTGCCGTCATGCTCGCTTTCGCTCAACTTGTATGTGCGCCACAGGATCACCACAAAGGTCAGGGCGTAAAATGCGATCGCTGCAAACTTCAATAGGCTTGACATGGCCGGTACATGAACAGGTAAACCTGGAAAATTGTCTTCATACGCAATCCCTGAAAAAGGTCGTGGCGTTTTTCCACTATACTATGCAACAGGCAAAATGCTACACATGGCAGCTTGGCTGAACCTGGAGGTTTCAGACACGCATGTTTGAGAATTTAACCGGCCGACTTGGCGGAACCGTAAAGAAACTGCGCGGACAGGCGCGCCTGAGCGAGGAAAATATCCAGGGGACGCTGCGTGAAGTCCGAATGGCCCTGCTCGAGGCGGACGTGGCTTTGCCCGTGGTGCGTGGATTCATTGACCGCGTCAAGCAAAAAGCGCTGGGCAAGGAGGTTCTGCAAAGCCTTTCTCCCGGTCAGTCCTTCATCAAGGTCGTTCATGATGAACTGATCCACCTCATGGGGGATGCCAACGAGGAACTCACCTTGGCGGCACAGCCCCCGGTGGTGATCCTGGTCGCGGGCCTGCAGGGATCGGGCAAGACGACCAGCGTGGCCAAGCTCTCCCGCTGGCTGAGCGAGCAGCGAAAAAAGAGCGTTGCAGTGACAAGCTGTGACGTGTACCGGCCTGCAGCGATTGACCAGCTGGAGACGCTGGCACAGCAGGTGGGTGCCGAGTTCATACCGAGCGAAACCTCGGAGAAACCTGTCGAGATTGCCCGCCGCGCCGTGGACCATGTCCGCAAACAGTTCAGGGATGTCTTGCTGATCGATACGGCGGGTCGCCTGCATGTCGATGACGACATGATGCAGGAAATCAGCGCCCTGCATGAAGCCGTGCAACCCACGGAAACCCTGTTCGTGGTGGACAGCATGAGCGGTCAGGATGCTGCGGTCTCGGCCCAGGCATTCAACGATGCCCTGCCGCTCACGGGTGTGGTCCTAACCAAGACCGACGGGGATGCGCGCGGAGGGGCTGCCTTGTCCGTGCGGGAAGTCACAGGCAAGCCGATCAAGTTTTTGGGCACGGGTGAAAAAGTCACCGCACTCGAACCCTTTTACCCGGAGCGTATCGCCTCGCGCATCCTGGGCATGGGCGATGTCGTAAGTCTGGTCGAGAAGGTTGAGCAGGAAGTCGACCAGGCACAGGCCCACAAACTTGCCAAGAAAATCAAAAAGGGGAAAGGCTTTGATCTGGTCGACCTGAAACAGCAGCTTGAGCAGATGATGAACATGGGCGGTCTGACCAACCTGGTCGACAAGATCCCCAGCACGGCGGGCATGTTGCCCAAAAATGCCAAGGCGCTGGCGGACGAGAAGATGCTGCCGCGCATGATTGCCATCATCTCTTCGATGACCCCCCATGAGCGCCGTTTTCCGGACGTGATCAAGAATACGCGAAAGCGCAGGATCGCTGCCGGCTCCGGCACCCAGATACAGGACGTTAACCGCCTGCTGAAACAGCACATGCAGATGAAGAAAATGATGAAGAAAGTTTCCAGAAAAGGAGGACTGCAGAGAATGATGCAGTCCATACAGGGCAAGGCCCCTCCTCCCCACTAGGCGTGCTCGCTGCAGGGGAGGAGAGGTTCGGCTTTCTTTTCGGACTAAATTGCGTACAATGCACGGTCTTCTGACACGTACTGGACAATATTTGTGGTAACGATTCGACTGTCCCGGGGCGGAGCCAAGAAACGCCCTTTTTACAACATTGTGGTCACCGATTCCCGCAAGCGCAGGGATAGTGGATATATCGAGCGCATCGGCTATTTCAATCCAGTCGCCAAGGGCCAGGAAATCGGTTTCTTTATTGAAGCCGAGCGCTACGAGCACTGGCTGGGGCATGGCGCGCAGCCGAGTGAGCGCGTGGCAAACCTGGTCAAGCAGCACCTCAAACAGGCGGTATAGCAGGAGCCGCGACCCGTTCGGGAAGTTGGGCCAGCATCCAGGTATCCAGGTAGGCTACGTACAGGGAGCCTTTGGGATAAAAGGCTGGCTCAGGATTCATTCCTTTTGTCGCCCCAAAGAGCAGATCCTTGAATATGCCTCGTGGGATTTGCGCATGGGCCATCTCGAGAATTCCTATCAACCGGACCAGGGCAGGCTGCATGGCCATGGAGTGGTCGTGCATTTGTCGGGGATTGACACGCGCACCCAGGCCGAGGCCCTCAAACGCGCCCAGATCTGGGTGTCGACCGTGCAGTTGCCGTCATTGCCCGCCGGCGAGTATTACTGGTACCAGCTCATTGGGCTTGATGTGAAAACGGTGGCTGGGCAGGGGCTGGGGAGAATCGAGCGCCTGATGGAAACGGGTACGCATGACGTGCTTGTGGTCAAGGACGGTGACAGCGGGACGGAAGTACTGATCCCTTATCTGCCGGGAGATGTGGTGAAAGAAGTCGATCTTGAGCACAAGCGGATGACGGTGGACTGGCTGCTTGAATACAGCTAGAAGGTTTCAATGATGCGGATCCGGATTATCACCCTGTTTCCCGAGATGGTTCTGAACCTGGCCCGCTTCGGGGTCATCGGCCGTGCCATCGAGGGTGGCCTGGTGGAACTGGATACATTGAACCCGAGTGATTATTCCACGGACCCCCATGGCCGTGTCGATGACCGGCCTTACGGGGGCGGCCCGGGCATGGTGATGCGCTATGAGCCACTGCAAAAGGCAATTCACCGGGCCCGTGACAATGAACCGGACAGCCATGTCGTGTGCCTGTCCGCACAGGGCAAGCTGTTCGAGCAAAAGGATGTGGCTCGCCTGCTCGCCTATACCAATCTTGTGCTCGTGGCAGGCCGCTATGAGGGTATCGATGAAAGGCTGGTGGAAGCCGAGACAGATGAAGAGCTCTCGGTGGGCGATTTTGTTGTCAGTGGCGGAGAGTTGCCGGCCATGCTGCTGGTGGATGCCCTGATCCGGCATGTGCCTGGTGCCTTGGGCCACGAGGAATCGGCTCGACAGGATTCCTTTGTTGACGGGATGCTCGATTGCCCGCATTATACGCGCCCGGGGAAGATTGATGGCCGCGAGGTCCCGGAGGTGCTGCTTCAGGGGGATCATCAAGCCATCGAGCGCTGGCGGCAAAAACAGGCACTGGGCCGCACTTGCCTGCGCAGGCCGGATGTATTTGCCAAGCTGGACCTCAGCGAGGAGCAAAAAGCCCTGCTGGAAGAGTACCTGCAGGAGCACGGAATTCAATGAATACCTAAGGTAAGAGGCAGTCATGACCAACATCATCGAAGAGCTGAACCGAGAGCAGCTCAAGCAAGACATTCCGGAATTCAATCCCGGTGATACCGTGGTGGTGCAGGTCAAGGTCAGGGAGGGAAACCGCCAGCGTCTGCAGGCTTTTGAAGGGGTGGTCATTGCAAAGCGCAATCGCGGAATCAACTCGGCGTTCACCGTGAGGAAGCTTTCCCATGGAGAAGGGGTCGAACGCACCTTTCAAACGCACAGCCCCCAGATTGCGGGCATCAAGGTGAAGCGCAGGGGCAAGGTGAGGCGTGCCAAGCTGTACTACCTGCGGGGCAGGACCGGCAAGGCCGCCCGAATCAAGGAAAAAATCTAGTCCTCTCCAGCATTCGGAGAATCTCCATCCCCGCTATAAGGGAGACTGCGGGCACTAACGAACGAACCCCACCCGGTGGTTTTGGCTCGAAACCGTTTCGGTTTTGCGTGCCCACGAAAGCGTGCTCCTGAAATAATGTACGCCCGCCCACGGACACGGGTAAAATCAGCCATTCCAATGAGAAAAACGATCTTAGCCACCCCGATTGGAAACCTTGTCGTGGAATACGAAGGTGATTTCGTGCTGGCTGTACGGGCAACGGACGCGGGTGTGCTCGCGGCCCGGGACGCCTTTGCCAGGGAGGTACAAAAACAGCTGAAAGCCTGGTTCGCGGGACGGCTGAAGAAGTTTGACATCCCATTCCTGTTTCCGGATGCGACCGACTTTCAGATGCGTGTCTGGGACCAGATTACGAGGATTCCGTTTGGTGACACGCAGACGTATGGAGAGATCGCCCGGAAAATAAAATCCGGTCCTCGGGCTGTGGGCGGCGCCTGCCGGTGCAATGACCTGCTGCTGATTGTTCCCTGCCACCGCGTGGTTGCAGTGACCGGCCTGGGGGGATTCATGGGCGACAGGGATGGCAGCCTGGTACGTCGCAAGCAGTGGTTGCTTGAGCACGAACAAAAGTGTCAGCACGGGTGCTGAGGCAGGCCCCTGTCGGCTCTCAATTGCTTAAGTCATGCACATCCATTACCTGAAACATGTACCTTTCGAGGGCCTGGGAAGCATGGAGAATATTTTTGTCTCCGAGGGGTACCGTCTTTCGAATACGTGCCTGTATCTGGAACAGCCGTTACCACCCGCTCGCAGTATTGATGCCTTGGTCATCATGGGTGGGCCCATGGGTGTGCACGACACAGCCCGTCATCCATGGCTGGTGCGGGAAAAGGAATTTATTGAGTCTGCAATACGCCGCCAGATTCCCGTGCTGGGTGTGTGCCTGGGTGCACAACTGCTTGCCGAGGTGCTCGGTGCCCGCGTGAATAAAAATGTCCACGAGGAAATCGGCTGGTTTCCGGTGCAGCGCACACAGGAGCCTCACGGTACCTGTGCACAAGACTTCCCGGCGAGCTTTGAGGCCCTGCACTGGCACGGGGACACGTTTTCGATACCCTCAGGTGCGACCAATTTTATCGCAAGTGAGGGCTGTGCAAACCAGGCCTTCGTCTACGGAGACCATGTGCTGGCCCTGCAGTTCCACCTCGAGATGCTGCCCAGCAACGTGCAGGCCATCTACCAGGCATGCGGTGATCCCAACCAGACTGGCCCCTTCATCCAGGGGCTGGATGAAATGCTGGCGCCGGCTGAAAAATTTTGTCAGGCTCACAGGATCCTGAAGGAATTTATAAGGGCCTTTATTTCTCGGAAAACGGCCATATAAACTAGTTAATGCACCTGATTTACAGGAGAAGACGATGGAAGACAACAGCAGAAAAGACATTCGTGCGCTGCTCAAGACCTTTGGCGTGCGGGCAGACGAGGCGATCGTAGGGCACCTGGCTAGGAATCCAGGAGTCAGCAGGCTCAGGCTGAAAGTGTGTCTTCATGACCTGACTGAATATGGTGATCACTCACCGGACGGGTCTTTATCACTGGAAGTGGAAAGCGACATCAACCGGTAAATTCTTACAACTGATTTCTGAAGAGACAAAATGAGTACGGAAACGAAAAAAGAGACTTTGCAGTTCGAGACTGAAGTCACGCAGCTTTTGCATCTGATGATCCATTCTCTTTATTCGAACAAGGAGATATTTCTGCGTGAGCTGATTTCCAATGCCTCGGATGCCTGTGACAGGCTGCGCTTTGAGGCCATCTCCAATGATGCCTTGCTGAACAAGGATACGGATCTCAAGATACAGGTCGAGTTTGACAAGGATGCCCGTACCGTCACGGTTCGTGACAACGGTGTTGGCATGAGCCGTGAGGAAGTGGTCGGCAATATCGGCACCATTGCCCGCTCGGGAACCCGGGAGTTCCTCGACCAGCTCACCGGGGACCAGAGCAAGGACTCGCACCTCATCGGCCAGTTCGGAGTTGGTTTTTATTCCGCATTCATTGTTGCCGAGAAAGTTACCCTGACCACCCTGAAGGCGGGCCTGGAGGAAGACCATGCGGTTCGCTGGGAATCCCAGGGCACGGGCTCGTATACACTGGAGGATGTGAAGAAGGCCAGGCGTGGCACTGAAGTCGTCCTGCATCTGAAAAAGGATGAGGAAGAGTTGCTCAACAGCTGGCAGCTCCGCTCCATCATTACGAAGTACTCGGATCATGTACCCCTGCCTATTGAAATGCGGGAACTGAACGACGAGGGCGAGGCTACGGCGAAATGGGAAACCGTCAACAAGGCGTCGGCACTCTGGGCCCGACCGAAAAGCGATATCAGCGATGAGGAATACGCAGAATTCTACAAGCATGTAAGTCACGACTTTGCAGAGCCCCTGGTTTGGACACATAACCGCGTGGAAGGCAAAACGGAATACATCTCACTTTTGTACATTCCGAAGCAGGCCCCCTTCGACCTGTTTGAACCCAATCCCGCGCACGGGGTGAAACTTTATGTGCAGCGGGTATTCATCATGGATGATGCAGAAAAACTGTTGCCCCGGTACTTGCGTTTCATCCGGGGAGTCATCGATTCCAATGACCTGCCGCTCAACATCTCGCGCGAGATTCTGCAAAGCAACAAGATTATCGACAACATCCGTTCGGGCTCGGTCAAGAAGGTCCTGGGCTTGCTCGAGAACATGGCTGCCAGCGAACCGGAAAAGTACCAGGAGTTCTGGTCCGTGTTCGGCAAGGTCCTGAAAGAGGGTCCTGGAGAAGATTTTGCCAACCGCGAAAAAATTGCCGGATTGTTGAGATTTGCCTCCACGCATCAGGATAGCGAGAGTCAGAATGTCTCGCTGGATGAATACATTGCTCGCATGAAGCCGGAGCAGGACAAGATCTACTACATCACCGCAGACAGTCATGCCGCCGCCAAGAACAGCCCTCACTTGGAGATATTTCGCGACAAGGGCATCGAAGTGCTGTTGCTGGCAGACCGGGTGGACGAATGGTTGATGAGCCATCTGAGCGAGTACCAGGAAAAATCCTTCGCATCCATCGCCAAGGGCGAACTGGACCTCGGCAAGATCGGTGGCGAGGACGACAAGAAAGCGCAGCAAAAGAAGGAAAAGGAAGCCAAAAAGCTGGTCGAGCGCATCGGCAAAGTGCTGGAGGACGAGGTGGAAGCGGTACGGGTCTCCCACCGGCTGACATCTTCACCTGCGTGCATCGTCCTGAGCGAGCATGAGATGGCGCTCTACATGCAGCATTTGATGAAGCAGGCAGGACATGAACTGCCTTCGACCAAGCCCGTCCTGGAAATCAACCCCGACCATACCCTGGTCAGGCGAATGGAAGATGAACCGGCCGAGGGCCGCTTTGCAGACTGGGCCAGGATCCTGTTCGACCAGGCGATTCTTGCAGAGGGCGGACAACTCGAAGACCCGGCGGCTTTCGTGAACCGGCTGAACCGGATGATCAGCGAAATCAGTAGCGGAGCAGGGGCTTAGGCAGGCGTCTCCCGGTTTTTGCGCGGGGCTGGAAAAGCCTGAAGGCAAGCGGATGCCGGGCGTAGTCCCGGCGCCTACAGGAGGCTTCCCAGATACCCGTTCTGTGCCCTGATTTTGTTGGTGTAGTGCGACTCAAAATCTTCGATGACTGATTTTTGCACCGACCCCAGGGTAAGCAGGTTTTCTTTCCACCGGTCCAGCTTCGGGAAACGGCGCCAATCCAGGAAGTCGATCTTCCCGCTTATGGACTCCAGGCGTATCAGCAGCGGAGCGTAGGCCGCATCGATCAGGGCAAAGTCGTCGCCATTGAAAAAAACAGCGTCTGTCAGAATGTTCTCCACATACTGCAGTCGTTCTTTGCATACGTTCATTTGCTGGTGCATTTCGCTTTTCGTCTTGGCATCCGCCATCATGTAGAGGTCTGCCAGGCATGTGCCCCCGAATTCAATCCATGCACGGTTTTTTGCCAGGGTAAGCGGGTCCGAGGGCTTGAGCGTGCCCGGAGTCACATCGTCAACAAACTCATTGATCACTGCGGACTCGAACAGCACCTCGCTGTCATTCACTTTGAGTACCGGCACCTTGCCAAGGGGCGAGATCTGCCGGAACCAGTCCGGAGGGTTGCCCAAATCGATGAAAGTAATCTTGTACTCGCAATCTTTGTGGTTCAGCGTGATCACGCTGCGCTGCACGAACGGGCACACATTAAAACTGACAAGTTCTAGATTGACCATTTACCGGCATGAAGTCTGGAAAGTGGGCCATTATACGTGCTGCAGACAAAATAGGAACATGCGCACACACCGGCATTTGCATGGCGGCCCTGCAGTGAGCCGATGCCACAGGAAATACGAAACGAAGGGTAGGGGGTCGTTGGAAAAGACAGGGATATGGACTTGGGGAAAGGGAGGCAGTTCGGTATCAAACGCCTCCCTTGATTTTAAAGTCAGGCCAGGTCGAAACGGTCAAGATTCATAACCTTGACCCATGCTTCGACAAAGTCCTGTACGAACTGCTGCTTGGAGTCCTCGCATGCATAGAATTCTGCAAGGGCACGAAGCTGTGAGTTCGAACCAAAGACCAGATCGACACGCGTGCCGGTCCATTTCAACTCACCTGTTGCACTATCAGATCCTTCAAACACGTCACACTCTTCCGAGGTCGGTGTCCAGGTCGTGTCCATGTCAAGCAGGTTCACGAAGAAATCATTGGAAAGCGTCTCCGGCTGATCGGTAAAAACCCCGTGCCGGGTCTGTCCAAAGTTGGTGTTCAGGACGCGCATGCCGCCCACGAGAGCCGTCATCTCGGGTGCCGTGAGCGTCAGCAATTGTGCCTGGTCCACCAGCAACTGCTCAGCCGAAACGGTGTGTTTCGCCTTGAGGTAGTTGCGGAACCCGTCTGCAGTGGGTTCGAGCACGGCAAATGACTCGGCGTCGGTTTGCTCCTGGGCTGCATCGGCCCGGCCCGGGGTGAAGGGGATCTCCACATCGTGCCCTGCGTTCTTCGCAGCCTGCTCAATGCCCGCACAACCCGCAAGAACAATCACATCGGCCAGCGAAACGGCCTTGCCATTGGATGCGGCATTGTTGAACTCCTGCTGGATGCCTTCGAGGGTCTGCAATACGCTCGCAAGCTGATCCGGCTGGTTCACTTCCCAGTCTTTCTGAGGTGCAAGACTGATACGTGCCCCGTTCGCACCTCCACGCATGTCAGAACCCCGGAAGGTCGATGCAGAGGCCCAGGCAGTGGATACCAGCTGTGAAATGGACAGGCCCGAGGCCAGGATCTTGCTCTTGAGAGCGGCAATGTCCTGCCCGTCAACCAGTTCATGGGTGACCGCAGGAATGGGGTCTTGCCAGATGAGCTCTTCTTCCGGAACCTCCGGGCCAAGATAGCGGGCGCGGGGGCCCATATCGCGGTGCGTCAGCTTGAACCATGCGCGTGCGAACGCGTCTGCAAACTCTTCGGGGTTCTTGTGGAAACGCCGTGCGATGGGTTCGTAGGCGGAATCCATCCTCATGGCCATGTCAGCCGTGGTCATGATCGGAGCATGGCGCTTTGAGGAATCATGGGCATCCGGCACCGTGTCTGAACCGGCACCATCCTTGGGGACCCACTGGAATGCACCTGCTGGGCTCTTTGTCACTTCCCAGTCATAGCCGAACAGGTTGTCGAAATAGCCCATGTCCCACTGGGTTGGATTGGCTGTCCATGCGCCTTCGAGTCCGCTGGTGATGGCATCTCCGGCTTTGCCGGATCCATGGCTGCTGATCCAGCCGAAGCCTTGCTTTTCTATGCTGGCGCCCTCGGGCTCAGGTCCGACCTGCTCCGCATCGCCTGCGCCATGGCATTTGCCGAACGTGTGTCCGCCTGCCGTGAGTGCAACGGTTTCTTCGTCGTTCATTGCCATGCGCGCAAAGGTCTCGCGCACATCCACTCCGGAGGCCACCGGGTCGGGATTGCCATTGGGGCCTTCAGGATTCACGTAGATCAATCCCATCTGTACCGCCGCGAGCGGATTTTCGAGATCGCGTTCACCGGAATAGCGCTTGTCACCAAGCCACTCGTCCTCGGTGCCCCAGTAAATGTCATCTTCGGATTGCCACACGTCTTCACGCCCGCCTCCGAAACCGAAGGTCTTGAACCCCATCGACTCCAGTGCACAGTTGCCGGCCAGGATCATGAGGTCGGCCCAGGAGATCTTGTTGCCGTACTTCTGCTTGATCGGCCAGAGCAGTCTGCGGGCCTTGTCGAGATTTCCATTGTCCGGCCAGCTGTTGACCGGGGCAAAACGCTGGTTGCCGGTTCCCGCACCGCCGCGGCCATCGCCGATACGGTAGGTGCCGGCTCCATGCCACGCCATGCGAATGAACAGGGGACCATAGTGGCCATAGTCTGCCGGCCACCAGTCCTGGGATGTGGTCATCAGTTCAACGAGGTCGTTTTTCAGTGCGTCGTAGTCGAGGCTCTTGAAAGCCTCTGCATAGTTGAAATCATTCTTCGTAGGATTCGATTGGGGAGAATGCTGGTGCAAGAGGTTGATGTTCAACTGGCTCGGCCACCAATCCCTGTTCGTGGTGCCGCCCTCTGCTGCATTGTTCTCCAACATGAGCTTTACGGGACATTTACTCACTTCGGTCATGAAATTGTCTCCTTGTGGTTATTGGATCTTTATTATTGCCAATTCGTGTTGCATTTATATTGTACTGGCATGAAGTTTTCTAATTCATTTTCCTGAATGTATTAATCGATTTTGCTAATGGATGACAAGTCCGGGTGATAATTTCGAAATCACCATCAGCATGGCACTATGTCTCCCAACTCCAGAGTCAGGTTGCGTCATAGATGTTCCTGTACGTGCAGAACCAATCAATAATTTATCCTTGTAAATTAGAAGTATTAACTCTATATTGCAAGGATGATAACTCGTGAAGCCTTTGATGTCGTACGAACTCGCCTAGAGCAATTTGATAGCGTCGCGTTGATCGGCCCACGACAAGTGGGCAAGACAACGCTAGCGCATCAGGTTGCGGCTAAGTGGGCCAGCGGTGCCAAATACCTAGATTTGGAAAATCCAGCCGACCGTCGCTTGTTAAGCGACCCGGCTGCATACCTTTCAAGCTATCCCGATCAACTGATTGTGCTAGATGAGATCCACAGGCTGCCCGAGATATTCCAGGTCCTCAGAGGGCAGATCGACGAACGCCGTCGTACAGATCGCAAGAAAGGAAAATTCCTCATTCTAGGGTCCGCGTCAATGGATTTGTTGCGTCAGTCGTCAGAAAGTCTAGCAGGCCGGATCAGTTATGTGGAGCTAGCCCCGCTCACGCTGCAGGAAGTCTGCAATGACGGTATGCCTCTGGGGCAGGGACCCGACTATGAGATTGATCGTCTCTGGTTGCAGGGCGGCTTTCCTTGCAGCTATTTGTGCAGTGATGAGAGTGCGAGCTTGCAGTGGCGCTTTGATTTTATTCAGACGTATCTGGAGCGAGACCTTCCGCAATTCGGACTGCAGGTTGTTGCCGATCGCATGGACCATTTCTGGCGGATGATCGCGAACAGCCAAGGCGAGTCGTTCAATGCCCAGCGTTATGCACGATCCTTGGGAGTGAGCGGGCATACCATTAACCGTTACATGGATGTTCTCCATAGACTGCTCATGCTTCGTGTTTTGCAGCCCTGGCATACCAACACGGGCAAACGTCTTGTCAAGTCGCCTCGACCATATGTGCGCGATAGCGGTGTTCTGCATGCTCTTCTCGACCTACGCACCATGGATGATCTTCGGTCTCATCCAGTCGCTGGTAAGAGCTGGGAGAATTTCGTCATTGAAAATCTGGTAAGTGTTGCTGCTGGCAGGGCAAGACCGTATTTTTATCGCACAGGTGCAGGCGCAGAGATTGATTTAGTTCTGGAATTTGCTCCGGGCAGGTGCTGGGCAATTGAGATCAAGCTGTCGAGCGCCCCTGCGATCGACCGGGGGTTTTACAATGCTGTAAACGACCTCGGACCAGAACGGAAAATCTTGGTCTATAAAGGAAACGAACGGTTCCCAATGCGCCAAGACATCGAAGCAATGCCTCTGCTGGCAGCCATGAGTGAAGTCAGTACCACGGTGAGCACATGACTTTTGAAAACCATTACATTCCGCGAAATCTGTCTTGGATTGATGGGGAACAAAAGAAGTTCATTGGTGAAGACTCCCTATTGAAAAAATTCCCATGCCCCCTTGTTATTCTGGGCGATCCTGGGATGGGCAAGACTCAACTGATGGAAAAACTGGGTACCTCAGATGGTTGTCGATTCATCCGGGCCACAAGTTTTTTGAGACAAGTTGAAGATTCAACTCCAGAATCTGAACGGCTGATTATTGATGGTCTGGACGAAGTCGCCGCAATGGAAGAAGGCGACCCTCTTCATAATGTTTTAAAAAAGTTGATTGCGTGTGGAAAACCATCTTTTGTCATTTCATGTCGTGTAGCCGAATGGCGAGGTGTTACTGCCCGGTTCGATATTGAGAACGAATATGGTCAAACGCCAGAGGAATTGTGTCTTGAGTCACTCTCAGAAATGGAGGCAGTAAATGCACTAGCACTTGAGGTTGATCAGGAGAGAGCAGAGAAGGCCATCCGCGGCCTGAGCCGAGCTGGCTTGAGCGGACTTTTTAAAAATCCTCTTACTCTTAAATTCGTTACTGCCATTGTGAAAGAAGAGGGTAGCGTCCCTGAAACTCGGGCTGAACTATATGAGTGTGCAGTAACTGGGTTGAGCCGCGAGGTTAATCCGAATCTATCCAATAGTACTTTAGCAAAGTTGTCGGAGAACGATGTCCTGAATGCAGCCGGTCAAGCTATGGCAACCATGCTGATCACAGGAAGAGATGGCATAGCAAAGGGCCGGGCCGACGAAAGCATGCTTCTTCTATCAGATATTTCTGGCCCAGAAAATTTTGAAACCACAAATGCTGTCTTGGGGAGCAATCTATTCCGTGCTGATACTTTAGGGTCCAAGGAGGTAAATCGCTTTATGCCACTCCATCGTACGGTAGCAGAATTCTTGGGTGCGCGGTGGTTAGCATATGAAGTGGAAACCAAGGGTAATCCAAATCGGGTAACCCGACGACTATTAGGCCTTATATCAGCGGAAGGTGGGGTGCCAGCCTCACTTCGTGGGTTACATGCCTGGCTGCCCAAATTCAGCCCCGAACGCCTTGGGCCAAAGGCGATCAACCAAGATCCATATGGCATCCTGCGTTATGGGGATGGAGCCAACCTGTCTTCTAAACAGGCGAGACAAATTTTACGAGGTGTGAGACAACTTGCCGCTTTTGATCCTTTTTTCCGGGATGATTGGTGGGATGGCATACCGCTACAGGGATTAGCGCATCCCGCATTGCTCAAGGAAATTCGTAGCATCATTTGTGATTCTGATGAGCCAATGCATCTTCGATCCTTATTGCTCGATGCGATTAATGGGAGCGAAATCGCAAAGGAACTTAAACCTGAGCTTGAAAATATCATGTTGGATGCTGATCGTATCCATCACGAACGCTATGTGGCGGGCGAAGCGATTCATAGTATAAGAGACAGTACTTTCGATTGGGTTGCCGCATTGACTCAACTGGCCCAACCGTGTGATGCGGATTCAACCCGCTTGACAATCGAATTGGCTTGCAAGATTGGAACTGAGAAACTCAATGAGAAGCTGATCACACGCATAGTCGTAGCCCATGCGGGCATCCTAGATGAAGAGGCCATGGAGAGTGGCTATCGAGCCGATAGTTCACTTTCATTGTTGGCTCGAGAAATTTCGATCAGTCAAATCAAGGCACTGCTTGATGAGCTAACAAAAACAGTGGCGCCCCTTCATGATCCCGAAAATTGGTGGGATAAGGATAGCCGTAAGGGCTGGACCAATCTTTACTATCTCTCTGATCATCTGATTTCACGCCAGCTTCAACATGATTCTGACTCGGTTGAGTCGAAACAGTTATGGGAGTGGATGCGTTCTCTATGGAGTGGGCGAGATACCATTGACCAAGAACACAAGATTGTGGCCAACGTAATTCGTCAGAGCAATCGATTGCGCGTTGGTGTTCAACGTTTGGCGCTGTTCGTTCCAGGCACTGAAGACGATTTCTACTTACGTAATTTGTATCTGCAGGATTTGTCCGAAGCACTGTCTGTGACTAAAGATGATGCACGTATCCATCTTTCCGAGGTCGTTGCACGAGGCGATCCTGTTGAACGTAAGCGGTGGATGGCACTTGTTGAGTTATTGAGAGGAGAAGATCATCTGATCCCAAAGGATATCCAAAAGATGGCCAGGCCTTTTGCTGAGGGTGACAAGGAACTCATGGAGTTTCTTACCAAGAAACCTAAACGTCAGAAGCTTAGTGAATCTGAGAAAAAATGGCGCCGACGGGTACGAGACCGCAAACGTCGTAAGCAAAAAAACATCGAGAAAGCACGTGCGATTTATGCTGAACATCTCGACGAAATGCGTCGTGGTGAGTTCAAATGGATTTTTGATCCTGCCCGCGCCTACCTCGGTTTATTTTCCGATTTTCGAAAGGATGGAAAGCCATCTGACCGCGTCGCTGATTGGCTGGGTGACGATGTTAGGGATGCAGCCCTAATTGGCTTTGAAGCCGTCCTTCACCGAGATGATTTGCCGTCAACAAAACAGATCGCTGAGTCCTATGCAAATTCTCAGGTCTGGAACATTGTCAAACCCATGCTAGCCGGTGCCTGCGAACGATATCTAAAAGGGCAAGGCTTTGAAGATTTGTCGACTGAAGTGGTGTCTACCCTAGCCATGGCTGTAGAACACGAATTCTCGAGTGGAAGAGAACAATTCGATAGATTACAGGAAGTGTTGGATGCTCAACTTCAAGTGAATCTAGATACCTATGAGGTACATATTCGGCAAAAATTTGAACCCATGTTAGCTACAGGGCAGCGACATATCGTTGGGCTTTATCAATTTGCTAGGCAGGATGCAGAGCGCCCCCTTTCGACACAGCTGAGTCTGGAATGGCTAGAAAGCTTTCCTGACCTGCCGTTTGAAGTTTTGCGTGAGCTCACGGGTTGTATTATTCACGCAACAGAACTAGAGAAGAGCGATGCATGGCCTAAATTGGCCACAATTGCCAAAAAGCGTTTGGCTCAATTGGAAACAGAATCTGATGAGGGCATGTTATGGCAATCTCTTCAGTTCCTGCTTGATTTCGAAACTGCCAGTAAGTGCCTGCCAGATATCACGCTGGAAAATCGCGATTTTCTTTGGAAACTCACAAATAGCGTCTATGACCGCTATGAGAATAAAATCGAGGCATCCCTGATTTCGAACCGGCAACTGGAATGGATTGTTTCTAATTTCAGGTGCGTGTGGCCTTATGCCAAACGACCAAATAGCGTAACAGTGGGCTTCGCCAATCCTTGGGATGCAACGGAGTTGCTTACATGGGCAATTCGTCAGATTGCAATGGACCCATCGAACGAAGCAGCCCAATCGCTTGAAAGGCTTCGCAACATGCCTCACGACGACTATACCGTCATCACGCAAGCTGCTATGGCCGATAATCAGCGAAAACGTTTGGAAGCGAGGTTTAAGAGTCCCTCCATTCATCAACTAAGAGCCGTACTTGATGATCAAGAACCTCAATCTGCCACCGATGTTCAATCGATCGTATTGGATCAGCTTTCAGAATTACAAGCTCGACTCCAGGGGGATGAACTGAATGTCATCAACAATTTCTATGATGACAACGGAAAGCCTAAGACGGAGCCACAATGTCGTGATCAGATGTTAATTGCGCTGGGGAAGTTGCCGTTCGAAATTCAGCCCCGAAAAGAGGCAGCGATGCCGCAAGACAAGAGGGTTGATACAGCTTTTGTCTTCGGTAATTTTGAAGTTCCGCTCGAAACAAAGGGGCAATGGCACAGGGAGGTCTGGACAGCTGCATCGACCCAACTCGATCAGTGCTACACCGTGGCGCATAAATCTGCCTCCAAAGGTATATACGTTGTTTTCTGGTTTGGCGAAAAAGTGCCAGCTGGAAAAAGGCTTAAGCTACCACCCGACGGTGTACCCAGACCACAAACGGCAAAGGACATGTGTCTTAGGCTACAGGCACTACTGCCAGAAAAGCGACGCAGTGATATCGCAATTTATGTTCTAGATCTCACAAGGTAATGAACCAACTTGTTCCTCGTCGGCTGCAAGAATTATTGCGCTCGGGATTCGAGAATTCTTCCTGTGTACTGTTACTTGGTCCGAGGCAGGTTGGTAAGACAACATTGGCTCGGGAGTTTGGGAAAGTGTACGTACCCGATTGTGAGCCCATAGACCTTGAACAAGAAAATGCTCGTCAAATCATAGAAAACTTTGATGATTTCGCAACTAGACAAAGGGGGAAGATCACTATTCTCGATGAGGCGCAATGTGCGCCCAATATGTTCCCCAGGCTGCGAAATGTTCTTGATGCTCAAGCTCAGCAAGGGCCGGGTGAAGACAGATCCCTCTGGTTAATTCTGGGTTCGGCAACCCAAGATCTGGAAGGGTTGGCTAACCAGAATCTCAGTGGACGATTCAGACAATTGTGGTTGGCGCCATTCGATTTTTCCGAGATCAATTCCCAACAATCATTGTTAATTTCAGAGGCTGCAATTAACATGGACAACGAGGTAATGGAAGTCTCGGATATAGGAGAGCATGTTAAATCTCATGACTTGGTACGACGTCTTTGGCTGAGAGGTGGTTTCCCACTTAGTTATCTAGCAGACGATGACACCGCAAGCCTAGAGTGGAGACGTGATTACCTAAAGAGCATTCTGGGCCCTCAAGCACCTGTGAGGAAAGCAAATGTCAGGGCAGATTTACTTGGCCCGCTTTGGGAGCAGTTGGCGATTAGGCAAGGTGAACCCTGTGGTGTTGATCAGCTATCTGGAGGACTCGGGTGCAATAAAAATGAATTAGAGGCCCTCTTGTACTTTCTCGAGCATCAGAATTTGATCAGGGCAGTTCGTCGCTGGTCCTGGAATCCTAGAAAGCGACTTGAGCGTCAGCCCATCTGGTTCATCCGAGACAGCGGCTTGTTACACGGCCAACTTCGTCTTGAGAGGATTAACGATCTGCTAGGCAGCGAAATTAAGGGAAAGAGCTGGGAGGGCTTTGTTTTAGAGTCATTGCTTGCATCGGTGCCACCCGAAACGGAGATTTTTTATTACCGCAACGACAAGCAGCAAGAAGCCGATTTTGTCTTAAAACTTTCTGCAAATCAGTATTGGGTTATTGAGGTGAAATACAGTGCGACGAAAAACGTTTCTCCAGGATTTTATCGCGCATGCGATGAGCTAAATCCTGAACGAAGGTTTGTGGTTCATGCTGGTATAGAAAGCCTAAAGAAAGGAGATGCAGGAAGACTGGATTGGTTTTGTCTACCTGATGCACTTGGGCAATTGGTGTATTTGAATAATTGACCAGAGTGCTTTTTGTTGCTCCTAAATTACTTGTTCAAGTAAGTTGGCATGATCATGTTTTGTTCAGGATTATGTCTGCAAGCTGTACCTTGGAATATGAGATGGCAAGCGAACTCGAAATGTGCTGTGAAATAATGTTTTCATACGTTTTTGAACATGCCATGCTCCAGATTCGGTAGTATATTGCACAAAGCACACTCCCTAGAAGATCATCTTGTTCCATGAAGCCTTCTGCAACTGATCGGCGCCGGGCGAATCCGAATCCCGGTACGCGGGTCGATATTGATACCTCACATATCAACCGCGACGCCCTGCGTGTGATTTCGGGACTGCATGCAGCAGGATTCCAGGCCTACCTTGTCGGCGGCGGTGTCCGCGATCTTCTTCTGGGGTTTTCACCCAAGGACTTCAATATCGCGACCGATGCGCATCCCGAAGACGTGCGCAGGCAGTTTGAGAACAGCCGCATCATTGGCCGGCGTTTCCGGATTGTGCATGTATATTTTTCCCAAGGATACGTGGAGGTTGCAACATTTCGTGCAGCCGGGCGCGCGCATGTCAACGAGCAGGGCCGCATTCTCGCCGACAATACCTACGGAAGCATCGAGGAGGATGCATTTCGCAGGGATTTCACGGTCAATGCCCTGTACTACGATCCCGAGGCGGGACAACTGCTCGACCTGGTGGAGGGTCGCCAGGATCTAGGCGCCAAGCTGTTGCGGGTGATCGGTGACCCGGAATTGCGCTTTCGTGAAGACCCGGTGCGCATGCTGCGTGCCGTGCGCCTTGCTGCCAAGCTGGGGTTCGGGATCGAGGCACAGGCGAAGGCCGCCATTGGCCGTCTGGGTTATCTGCTGTCTGAAGTACCGCCTGCAAGGCTGTTTGATGAGATGCTCAAGCTGTTTCACGGCGGGTATGCGGTACAGACCTTCCAGGCATTGCACGACTCCGGTCTGTTCAAGTACCTGTTGCCGCTGACCGAGAAGGCACTGCAGGACCCGTCACAGAAGAGGTTTAGCGATCTGGTCTACGGGGCCTTGCAAAACACGGATGAGCGAATCCGTGCAGGGAAACCGGTCACCCCCTCGTTCTTGTACGCGGTCTTTTTGTGGGGTCCGATGCAGGTGCTGGCCCGGCAACTGGAGCTGGAAGGCCTGTCTCCCAGGGTCGCTCGCGAAGCCGCCATGAAAGACACTATCCTCTCGCAACTGCGCTACACCTCGATCCCGAAAAGACTGGGGTTTCCGATACGCGATGTCTGGGAGTTGCAGTACCGGTTTTACCGCAAGCGTGGCAAGCAGGTGTTTCGCCTGTACCGTCATCCCCGTTTCCGTGCGGCCTATGATTTTCTGTGCCTGCGTGCCGGTGCAGGAGAACCGGTGGACAAGTTGTGTGAATGGTGGACGGTGTTTCAGGCGGCTGAACCGGGCATGCAAAAGAAAATGGCACGTTCGTCAGGTGGCAAGGCGGGCAAGACACTCTACCGGCCCCGGTCCAAGACCTACCACTAGGCACACATGGCCTGAAGCACGGACCCGGAGCTGAACCATGCTGGCATACATCGGTCTGGGCAGCAATCTGGAGAGTCCCGAAAAGCAGCTCCCGCGTGCCATGCAGACCTTGCAGCAACTGCCTGACATCCAGTTGTTGCGAAGTTCGAGTCTGTATAGGAGCCAGCCCATGGGAATGGCCGGGCAACCCGATTTTGTCAATGCAGTTGCCAAGATTTCCACGGACCTCTACCCTATGGAGTTATTGGCCATTCTGCAGGAAATCGAGCAGCAGCATCAGCGTGTGCGAACGGAAGAACGCTGGGGCCCGAGAACGCTTGATCTGGACATCCTGCTGTACGGGGACCTGCAGATGCACACAAAAGAGCTTCAGATACCGCATCCCGGCATAAGTGATCGGGAATTCGTATTGATTCCCTTACAAGAGATAGAGGGGGATCTCGTGATCCCCGGCAAGGGCAGCCTGCGTGAATTGATTGACAAGCTTCCCGCGTACCAGTTAACCAAGATAGCGACCCCGGATGTCGGAGCACAGCCTTAAATACATCGTCATCGAAGGATCCATCGGTGTCGGCAAGACCAGTCTGGCGCAACGCCTGGGCGATGAGTTTGGCTCATACCTGCTGCTTGAGCAGGCGGATGAAAATCCCTTTCTTGAGCAGTTCTACCAGAACCCCAGGGAAGCGGCCCTGTCCACACAATTGTTTTTTTTGCTGCGAAGGACCAAGCAGTTGCAGGAATTCAGGCAAGCCGATATCTTTTCACCAGTCCGGATATCCGATTTCCTGATCGAAAAAGACCAGCTGTTTGCGCAGATCACTCTCAATGCCAGCGAATATGAGCTGTATAAGCAGGTGTACTCCTACCTGACGATTGATGCTCCTAAGCCGGACCTGGTTGTGTATCTGCAAGCCCCTGTGGAAGTCCTGATGCAACGCATACGAAAACGCAAGCGGGGGTACGAGCGCCTGATTGGATCCGCCTATCTGGAACAGTTAAATGCGGCCTATGCAAAATTCTTTTACAACTATGTCGACGCCCCCTGCCTGATCGTGAACGCGAGCGAAATCGATTTCATCAACAGCGAAAAGGATTACCAGCAACTGCTGCAACAGATCCTGGGCACCACGGCTGGGAAACGCTATTTCAACCCACTGCCGTTCGCCAGCTGAATTCGTGAGTATCCGGTACGCCCCATGAGTGTCCATCATCCCGCCAAAAGCATCACCCTGAAGCGCTTGCAGGCCATGAAGTCGCAGGCTGAGAAAATTGCCTGCCTGACCGCCTATGACGCGAGTTTTGCCGCCGTGCTGGATGCGACGGGGGTTGATGTGATTCTGGTCGGTGATTCCCTAGGCATGGTCATACAGGGCCGAGAGAGCACGGTATCCGTGACCATGGACGACATGATCTATCATAGCCAGTGCGTCACTTCGGCAGTCCGGCATGCCTTCGTGATCGCCGACATGCCCTTCATGACGTACACCAGCGTGCAGCAGGCCCTGGACAATGCGACGGACCTGATCCAGCTGGGAGGTGTTCAGATGGTCAAGCTGGAAGCCTCGGTCCGCCAGGCGAGCATTGTGCAGGAACTGAGCGAATGCGGCATCCCCGTGTGTGCGCACCTGGGTTTGCGCCCGCAGTATATTCACAAGCTTGGCGGATATTCCATGCAGGGCAACGACCAAAAAAGTTCAGATGACTTGCTGAGAAGTGCGGAAAGCCTGCAGGCTGCAGGTGCCGATATGCTGTTGCTCGAATGCATCCCCGAAACGCTGGCGCGGCGCATCACAAGCAGTAGCTCCATACCGGTCATCGGTATCGGTGCCGGACAGGACTGCGACGGGCAAATTCTGGTGCTGCACGATGTGCTGGGCATCACCCGGGGCATTACGCCGAAATTTGCAAAAAATTTCCTTGCCGACACACACGACATTCCATCGGCGATCCGCGCATACGTGGATGCTGTGAAAAGTTGCAGTTTTCCATTGAAGCCCTGACTGCATCAAACCGGACCATGCAAACTGTTGCGACAGTGGCTGACTTGCGCCAGCAGCTTTCTTTGTGGAAGGCGCAGGGCGAGCGTATTGTGCTGGTGCCCACCATGGGAAACCTGCACGAGGGGCACCTCGCGCTGGTCAGGCATGCTGCCCGCTGTGGCAGTAAAATCGTGTGTACTATTTTCGTCAACAGCCTGCAGTTTGACCGTCAGGAGGACCTGGCTGCCTACCCGAGGACCCCCCGAGAAGACCTGCATGCCTTGCGCTGTGAGAATACCGACCTGGTGTTCATGCCGGAACATGCAGAAGTCTACGCCGAGCAGCACCGCGTTCAAAAAAGCCTGCCTGTGAATCCGCTGTACCGGCAGCTGTGCGGGAAGTATCGGCCAGGATTTTTTGACGGTGTCGCCGAGGTGGTAAGCCGGCTGTTCCACATGACAGACCCCGACGTGGCGGTATTCGGAGAGAAGGACTATCAGCAACTGCTCATCATCAAGCAACTGGTGAGGGATTTGGGGCTGGCTATTGAGATTGAGCAGGTGCCGACCCAGCGCGAGCATGACGGTCTGGCATTCAGTTCGCGCAATGCATACCTTGAGCCGCAGGAACGTGCCATGGCCCCGCAACTGTATGCCGAGCTGGTCCGTGTGGGCGAGCGGATCAAAAGCGGCCTGCGCACATTTTCGCAAATGGAATCCCAGGCAACCGAGCGACTGCAACGGGCAGGATTTCGCCCGGATTACGTGGCCATCCGGGATGCCGAAACTCTCGAAAACGCCGCCTATGAAGCCGACAACATCGTCATTCTGGCGGCTGCCTGGCTTGGAAAGGCACGGCTGATCGACAATATAGCGGTGCGGCCGGGCTGAATGAGCGGTCCGCACCCCCTGCCCATCGCCTTCTCTTGCACAGGTGGGGTCTTGCCTTGCGGTGGATGATGTACTGGCCGTGTGGCAGAGAAGGTGATGCGTAGACCTCTTCCAGAACTGGGTTCCTACCGGGCGCTTCGCTCCCATGCACAGGAAATCGAGAAACGCACCTTGCGTGACTGGTTTGCACAGGATCCTTTGCGGTTTGAGACGTTTTCACGGGAACTGGAGCAATTCCTGTTTGATTTTTCCAGAAACCGCATTTGCGACAAGACGGTAGACAAGCTCCTCGACCTTTCTTCGGAATGCGAAGTCGAGTCCTGGCGTGACAGGATGTTTGCCGGCGAATCCATCAACCTGACGGAGAACCTGCCCGTCCAGCACACGGCACTCCGTGATCCGGGTCCCGCGTCCGGCGAGCCGGGAATGTTGCACAGTCGGACACTGGAACGCATGGAGGTACTTGCCGAAGAAATCCACGAGCAGGGTTTCACGGATGTGGTCCATCTGGGTGCAGGGGGTTCTCAGACGGGCCCCCGGCTGGTATGTGATGCGTTCAGTGATGCTGCTCAGGCCGGCCTGAGCATGCATTTCGTAGCCAATGCGGATGCCACGGAAATCAACCGCGTGCTGAAGGGGCGGGAAGCAGATAACACGCTTTTCATCATCGCATCGAAAAGCTTCTCAACATCGGAAACCCTGGCCAATGCACAGGCCGCAAAAAACTGGCTCTTGCAGAATGGCATCGCAGACCCAAGGATTGCACGGCATTTTGTTGCCGTGACCTCCATGCCCGAACGGGCCAGTGAATGGGGGATTCCGGAATCCCGGGTGCTGCCGGTATGGGATTCGGTGGGCGGGCGCTTTTCAGTATGGTCTGCTGTCGGATTCGGTATCGTGCTCTACCTCGGCATGCCGGCATTCAGGCAACTGCTGCAGGGTGCCAGGGAGATGGATCGCCATTTCCGGACCGCTCCTCCAAGGCAGAATGTGCCGCTGCTGCTCGCCTTGCTGGGCATATGGAATCAGCATTTCATGGGTACGGTTGCGCAGGTTGTCCTGCCGTATGATGCGCGCTTGCGCTACCTGCCGGGATATCTGCAGCAACTGGAGATGGAAAGCAACGGCAAGTGCGTGGACCGGGCCGGGCGCGCTCTGGGCGTGCCGGGTTCTGCCATCGTTTTCGGAGATATCGGCACGAACGCACAGCACGGGTTTTTCCAGTATCTGCACCAGGGAAGCCATGTAGTGCACTGCGATTTCATCGGCGTAGTGCGGGCAGGGCACTCCAACCGCTCCCAGCATGAAATGCTGCTGTCCAACATGATTGCACAGGCCCGGGCCCTGATGCATGGCCAGACACTGGAAGAGGCCCAGGCCCGAACCCAGACAGAGTCAGCCGAGCACAGGGTGTTTCCCGGCAACCGCACCAGCAACACGATTTTGCTCAGGGAGCTTACCCCGCATACCCTGGGTCAGTTACTGGCCCTATACGAACACAAGGTGTTTGTGGAGGGCATCGTCCTGAATATCAACTCATTTGATCAGCCAGGTGTCGAACTGGGGAAGAACCTGGCCGAATGCCTGCTCGAGAGCCTGCGGTCCAGAGATTTAGTGCAGGATTTCGACCCTGCAACGCGTGCGCTGCTGGATTACTACAGGAAACATGCCTGAGTCCCGTCTTACAGGGCAGCATGTTGCTCCAAGGCCCAGGCGACATGCTCGCGCACCAGCACGCTCGAATGATGCTGCCTCGCTTTCAGAGCCTGAATGACCTCTGCGGTGGATTCGGCATTACCCAGGGCCACAGCGAGGTTTCTGAGCCAGCACTCATAACCGATTCTGCGGATTGCGGATCCTTGCGTTTTATACAGGAAGTCATCTTCGCTCCATGCAAACAGTCTGACGAGCTCGGGCGCATCCAGGTGATGGCGTACCGCGAAGTCCGCCAGCGTGGCTTTTTTCCCAAAGCGGTTCCACGGGCAAAATAACTGGCAGTCATCGCATCCGAAAACGCGGTTGCCGATGGCCTTGCGAAACTCGAGAGGAATGGTGCCCTTCAACTCGATCGTGTGATAGGAAATGCAACGCCTCGCGTCCAGCTGGTAGGGGCCGATGATTGCCTGCGTGGGGCAAACCTCCATGCAGGTGCTGCAGGTGCCGCAATGGTTTCCGGAAGGCTGGTCCACGGGCAGCGGCAGGTCTGTGTACAACTCCCCCAGGAAAAACCAGGAGCCGGATGTACGGTTGATCAGGTTGGTATGCTTGCCGATCCAGCCCAGCCCGGCTTTTTCCGCAAGCGCCTTTTCAAGTACGGGTGCGCTGTCTGTAAATGCTCGGTATCCGAACGGTCCTGCTTTAGCCGTGATGCGTTCTGCAAGTTTCTGGAGCCGCTTCCGGATCAACCGGTGATAGTCGCGGCCAAGGGCATACCGGGAGATATACGCCAGCTTGCGGTCGGCCAGCACTTCGGTTTCATCCCTGGCCTTTGGGGGCTGGTAGTTCATGCGTGCAGAGATGATGCGGACCGTTCCGGGTACCAGCGTCTCAGGCCGGGACCGCTTGCGGCCATGCCGGCTCATGTAGCGCATCTCTCCGTGGAATCCCGCATCCAGCCAGTTGATGAGGTGGGCCTCATGTTCATCCAGCCGGGTGTCGGTGATGCCGATCTCATCAAATCCAAGATCCCGGGCCCAGGTCCGGATGTCTTCGGCCAGGCCGGAGAAGTCTGAAAAGGGTGCGCTCATGCAGGAATCGTCTTCATCTGCCATCATTGTGGACATCGTTAATTACGTATAATTTACCGATGTCTTTCATCCCTGAAAATATTTATCTGGTCAGGCAGGTCCGCGAAATGGACCGCATGGCGATCGGGGAATGCGGGATTCCCGGCTACACGCTGATGCAGCGAGCAGGTCAGGCTGCCTTTGACCTGGTCCGGGCCAGCTGGCCGGATGCCAAGGATTTTGTGGTGGTGACTGGGCCCGGGAACAATGGCGGAGACGGTTATGTCATTGCCCGCCTGGCGCGTGCAGCCGGGATGCGGGCAAGCGTTTTGCAGTCAGGTGATCACTCCGGGCTCACCGGTGATGCCGGGCGTGCCCGCGACGAATATCTGGAGCACGGTGGTCAATGCTCGGTCTTTACCGGACAGCAGGCACTGCCGGGGTGCGATCTTGTCATCGATGCCTTACTGGGTTCCGGGTTGACCCGGGCCGTTGAGGGGGAGTTTGCGGCTGTGATACAGGCTATGAATGCCCAACCCGCTCCAGTCCTGAGCGTGGATGTTCCCTCGGGGCTCGATGCCGACTGTGGCATGGCCCTGGGAGAAGCAGTGCTTGCACAGGCCACCATCACCTTTGTCGGCATGAAGCTGGGCTTGATCACCGGGGCTGGGCGCCGTCACGCCGGCAGCATCTTTTTCGACGATTTGCAGATTCCGGATGAAGTGTTCCAGGCGATTCCGGCCTGCTGTCATAGAGTGGCCCTGGAAGGTCTGCATGAGTTGCTCGGGGTGCGCCACCCGGATGCCCACAAGGGCGATTTCGGACATGTGCTTGTGGTCGGGGGCAATGCGGGCATGGCCGGGTCTGTCAGACTGGCAGCTCAAGCTGCTGCACGGGTTGGCAGCGGACTGGTATCGGTGGCCACGGTGCCACAGCATGCCAGCCAGATCAGTGCTGCCTGTCCCGAGGTGATGGCGCACGGCGTGCGCAATCGCAGAGAACTTGATGCGCTGATCCACCGTGCCACGGTCGTGGCAATCGGGCCCGGGCTCGGGCAGGATCCGTGGGCCAGGGAACTGTTTGCCCGGGTTCTGGAACTGGATCTCCCGACAGTCGTGGACGCCGATGCATTGAATTTGCTCGCACTCGATCCGGTGCACAAAGAATCCTGGGTTCTGACCCCGCACCCCGGGGAAGCCGCCCGGCTGTCGAAGGTGGGCACCCGGGAAATCCAGCAGAACCGCCTTGGACGGGTACAGGCCTTGCAGGAGCAATACGGCGGTGCCTGCGTTCTGAAAGGCTGTGGCACGCTGGTGGCTGGCGAGGACCGGGTGTCCGTGTGTACGGCGGGAAATCCCGGCATGGCCTCGGGAGGCATGGGGGATGTACTGACAGGGGTCATTGCAGGGCTGCTCGCTCAGGGGCTGGAGCTGTACGATGCGGCACGCTTCGGCGTGCAACTGCATGCCCAAGGTGCGGACATGGCCGCGCGCGAAGGCCAGCGTGGTCTGCTGGCCAGCGATTTGTTTTTACCGCTTCACACCCTGGTCAATGCGGCCTGTGACTGACCCACATGTATCTGGAGAATGAAACATCGACGCTTGGGTTTGGTGCCAGCGTGGCCCGTCTCAGTTACCCCCCGCTGGTCATACACCTGCGTGGAGACCTGGGCACGGGCAAGACCACGTTTGCGCGCGGCTTCATTCGTGCCCTCGGGCATTCCGGCCGGGTAAAAAGCCCGACATTTTCCCTTCAGGAAAGCTATGTGCTTGAGCAGGCAGCACTTTTTCATTTCGATCTGTACCGGATACAGGACCCGGCCGAGCTTGAGTTTATCGGTATTCGCGATGCCGCAGGCGAAGCCGATACCATCTGCCTGATCGAATGGCCGGAGCGAGGGGCAGGGGAGATTCCAGAGGCCGATGTCGAACTTGTATTCCGGTATGCGGGGGAGGGTCGCGAGGTCGATTCCCATGGCAGGTCGGCCAAAGGTCGCTCAGTTATCAAGCTGTTGTAATACAGGACTCTAACTTAGGCAGCTATGCTAATAATTCCATTATAAAAATCACTTGTAGTGACGTAAAATCTTTGCCACACTTTCACCATGGTTTTATAACCAGGGTTGTATTTTCTCAGTGCGACGTCAGACAGGCATGGTTTTGCGGGCAGGCTGGTTCGGTGCGGACATGTACCGGACAGGGATCTGCGCGCTGCTGGCACTGCTTGTGTTCCCGGCGCTGACGGCGGCCGGGGTATCCAAAATCGAGGATGTCCGGATTGCAGACCGAGGCGACAGTACACGCATCGTGTTTGATCTGTCTTCTCCTGCGAAGCACAAGGTCTTCGTACTTTCGAACCCGCACCGGGTAGTCCTGGACATCGAGCGCTGCAAGGCGAACGGCAAGCTCAGTTCTGTCAAGGCCAAAAGCACTTTGCTGAAAAGTCTGCGCTATGCACAAAAGTCACCCCAGAAGCTGCGCGTAGTGCTGGACATGCAAACTGCGGTGGTACCGAAAAGCTGGCTGCTGGGCCCTGGCAATGGAAAAGGACACCGTCTGGTACTCGACCTGTCCTCGGAGGTGAAACAACCGAGTGTCAAGCCCGTACTCGCCATGCCGGATACTTCGCACAGAAGGCGGGATGCCATCATCGCGATTGATGCCGGGCATGGTGGCAAGGACCCGGGGGCCATCGGCCGCAAGGGCACTTACGAAAAGGTGATCGTACTGTCCATTGCAAAACGGCTCAAAAACCTCATTGACAAGGAAAGGGGCATGCGCGCCGTGATGATCCGCAACGGCGACACCTACGTGCCCTTGCGAACGCGGATCAGAAAGGCGAGCCGGCTGAACGCGGACATGTTTATTTCCATCCATGCGGATGCATCGGTGAACCGCAATGCGCGGGGTTCGTCCGTGTATGTCTTGTCCCAGCGAGGCGCCACCAGCGAGGCGGCCCGGATCCTGGCACAACGTGAAAATGCGGCGGACAAGATCGGCGGGGTCAGCCTGGATGACAAGGACAAGGTACTCAAGTCAGTGCTGGTCGACTTGTCCCAGACGGCTACGATTGACGCCAGTATCGATCTTGCCGAAGACATCCTTCACGAACTCGGTGCAATCGGGAATCTGTTGCACAACCGCGTGGAGCAGGCCGGATTCGCAGTGTTGAAATCGCCCGACATCCCTTCCGTGCTGGTGGAGACAGCCTTTATATCAAACCCCCAGGAAGAGCAGCGTTTGCGGACCCGAGCCCACCAGCAGAAGCTGGCGGCAGCCATTCTGAAAGGTATACGAAGGTACCTGAAGGATCATGCCCAAAGTGACATGCTCCTGGCCGCCTCCGGCAGTGGCAGCAGGCACGTGATACGAAGAGGTGAGACCCTTTCCACCATTGCCAATTACTACCAGATCGGAGTCGGTGAACTGCGCAGGGCCAATGCCCTCAAGTCAGACAAGATTCGTGCAGGGCAGGTGCTGATGATCCCGGGGTCCACCGGAACCTAGCCCAGACCCGGCACCTGCCGGCAATACCCCGTTTTCAGGCTGGGGCGACCAGGCTGGAATGCTGCCCGCACCCGGGCGAGGGTTCCGTAGCTACTCAGGCCATGAACCTCGAGTCCTGGGCTTTTTGCCACCAGGAAAAAAACACCTTTTCGGTACTGGCATGAACGCTTGCTGCAATACGCTCGCTGAGAGTCTTGGGCACCGTGTAGTTGACCTCGTAAATATCCGCGTCGTGGCTGGCCTGCAGCAGGTAGTCATCGCTGGTAATCAGTGTATCCACCAGGTTCAGCTCGAGGGCGCGGCTCGCCAGCCAGTGTTCCCCGGTAGACACCTTGTCAATCTCGAGCCCGGGACGGTGGTCTTTGACGAACTCCTTGAACAGGGCGTGGGTGTCTTCAAGTTGGCGGTTGAAATGTTCGCGGTCCTCATGGGTATTTTTGCCGAACATGGTCAGCGTGCGTTTCAGTTCGCCGGCTTTCATGAGTTCGAAATCGACACCGTGCTTGTCAAGCATGCGGTTGAAGTTGGGTATCTGTGCCAGCACGCCAATCGAGCCGACCACGGCAAACGGGGCGGCAATGATCTTGTCGGCCACACAAGCCATCATGTATCCCCCGCTTGCGGCCACCTTGTCTATGGATACGGTAAGGGGAATGTCTTTTTGTTTGATGCGCAATAACTGCGATGCGGCAAAACCGTGTTCATGCACCAGACCGCCGGTGTTTTCCAGGCACACCAGCACCTCATCCCGGCTGGTGGCTACTGACAGGATCGCAGTAATCTCCTTGCGCAAATGGCGCACGGCCGTGGCGCGGATGTTGCCCAGGAAGTTCAGCACGAAAATGCGTTTGCGAACTTCGGAAGACGTTTTCTTTTTTTCCAGGCGGGCTTCTTTCTTGCTTTGCTTTCGTGTTTTTCTGAATTCTTTCTTCGGCAGCAGGGAGAGCAGCAGTGTGTCCGCCATGGATTTGTATTTCTTGTTCAGGTGGGTGATTTCCAAATGGTCAACTGCACGCGATTTCTTGGACAAGGAAGACAGCAGGCTGATGACGATCCACACGAAGATCAAAATGGTCAGTACCTTGGTTAAAAATAATCCGTACTCTGAAATGAACTCAAGCATGTCAGATGCCTCTCGTTGGTTATGTGTCGTAAATGCATTCGTAGCTGACAAAAAACTGCCCGCAGCCATTGTCTGAAACCTCGTCCAGCAGCAGTGAACTCAGCTGAAGCCTGCAGTGTGCCAGTGTTTCGCCTTCCAGCAGGGTCCTGTACGTTTGTCCGCCTAGCACCTGGTGCGAGATGCTGATGTACAACGTGTCCAGTTGCCGGTCCTCCAACATGGTGTGCAGCATCCTGGGACCCGCGATCAGGTAGATGTTGCGGTATCCGCGCCGGGCAAGTGCATCGATCAGGGGCTTGCCCTGCACCATATCGGATTTTCCGGCAAGCAGGACTTCCAGCCCCTGTGCCTGCCAGTGCTTGTGCCGTGCAGGATCCGTGGCCTGCCCGGCAGCGACATAGACCTTTTGTCCACTTTCCTTCAATGAAGGATGCAATGGGAACTCCAGGCTTGAACTTGCGATCACGACGTCTGGATGTTCGCGCAGGCCCTGCTGTCTTCGCCAGGCATGCAGATCCTCATACTCTGGGGTGTTCGGCAGTTGCAGGATATTTCCAAGTTCGGAGGACGCGAGGCTTCTCATGTACTTGCCGTGCGTGATCAGACAATCCGCTTGTGCATGAAGTTCCAGAAACAGGCGGAAGTCCTCCCCACTGGTCAGGGATTCGGGCAGATGAAGTTTTGGGTTGGTCCGGGTGGTGGCAGCAATCCGTCCATCCAGGCTGGTCACAAAGTTGGCCGCCACAACCGGCTTTTTCTGGCTGGATTGTCGCCAGCCGAACTGCTGGAGGTACACGTTCTGCAGGGCGCATGCTGCTGGGGGCTGAGGGAAGAGCCGCAACAGCTGTTTTGTACTCATTCTTGAATAATACAGGTATGTGCCGGATGTTATAGTATCCTAGCATGCCAACATCCAGGACCCATGCGAAAACCGAATATTTCCAGAGCCATTCCAAAGCAGCGTTACAAGCTCGGGGATTACACAATCGTCGTGCTCGAAGACATTGAGAGCAAGGACCAGATCGAGTACGAATATTTGCTCGCCGCTGTCAAAGACGGGCACCACGAGCCCGAGGTGTATATCAGCTGCGAAAAGTCAAAGACGGAAACAGCGACTGACAGCCACGCCGTCCGGGTTTTTGCCGCCCGCCTGGGAGATCAGGCATCCGGACAGGTTATCGAGCACTCCGAGCGGTGGGCCAGCCAGGATGCGTTTGTTGCCTATGCCCTTTCCGGGTTTCAGCAGATGCTTGAGATGCAGGACGAAGAGCCTGTTCCGATCATATGAGCAGACCGGCCGTGCCGTCCATTCAGCATTTACCCCCACAGCTTGTTAACCAGATTGCAGCAGGCGAGGTTATCGAACGTCCCGCGTCGGTCCTAAAGGAGCTTCTTGAAAATGCCCTGGATGCGGGTGCTACAAGAGTCTCGGTCGAACTCGAGCGCGGTGGAATGGAGTGCATACGGGTACGTGATGACGGCAATGGCATACCCGGGGAAGAAATTCCGCTGGCCCTGCAACGCCATGCGACCAGCAAGATTTCGTGTCTGGAAGATCTTGAGCAAATTACTACCTTGGGATTTCGTGGCGAGGCCTTGCCCAGCATTGCCTCGGTGTCCAGGTTCAGTATTGCCTCCAATCCCGAGACCACCACCAACGAAGGCTGGATGATCTCGGCAGAAGGCGGGGAATTTGTACAGGATGCAGTGCCGGCACGCCAGGCCAAGGGCACGATGGTGGAGGTCAAAAACCTGTTTTTCAATGTGCCTGCCCGCAAGAAATTTCTGCGCACCGAGAAAACCGAATGGCAACACTGTCAATCCATGCTGCTCAGGATTGCCCTGAGCCGATTCGACATCGAGATGTCGGTCCAACACAATGGCAGGCACTGCCTGCAACTCGATGCAGCTGAGGACAAGCCTGACAGGGTCCGGCGCCTGCGCCAGGCATGCGGACAGAAATTTGCGCAGCAAAGCATCGCTCTGGAAAATTCCGCACAGGATCTGCACATGGATGGCTGGATCAGCCTGCCCACGTTCTCACGCAGCCAGGCGGACCTGCAGTACTTCTATGTGAACGGTCGTGCCATACGGGACAAGGTGGTCGCGCACGCCATCAAGCAGGCCTATCAGGACGTGCTGTATCACGGACGGTTCCCTGCCTTTGTGCTGTTCCTGGAAATGGACCCTGCCCAGGTGGATGTCAATGCCCACCCCATGAAGCATGAAGTGCGTTTCCGCCAGGGTCGGTATGTGCATGACTTTGTCCGGCACACGGTGGGCAAGGCGATCGCAGAAACCATGCCTGAGTCCGGGCAGCAGGATGTCGGAAAATACCGTGATGTCGTGGATGACTATGCGCACACCCCCCAGTCCGGCATGTTGCCCCGCAGTGTCATGGGGGATGGATTGCCGGGTACACCTTCCATGGCCTCCCAGCTGCAGGCTGCGGCCGGACTGTACGGGGATACGGCGATGGAACGGGCACACACTGCCGGTTCCGAGGAGGACGAGAAGTCGATGCCACCGCTGGGCTATGCCCTGGCCCAGCTGCAGGGAATTTACATACTTGCGCAGAATGACCAGGGCCTGATCATCGTGGACATGCATGCCGCGCATGAACGCATCGTGTACGAGAAGCTGAAAACGGCTTTTCAGCAGCAGGGAGTTCCCGTGCAGGCCCTGCTTGTTCCCCTGACCCTTGAACTCAGTCAGCAGGAAGCGGCCCTGGCTGAACAGCAGGCACAGCTGTTTTCGAAATTCGGTTTCGGAGTTGAACGGTTCGGCAACGAGAGTGTGGTCATACGGGAAATTCCGGCATTGCTGCAGCAGGGCGAGATCGACGTCGGGAGTCTGGTCCGGGATGTGTTGTCGGACTTGGGCGAATACGATGCTTCGGGAAGGCTGGAGCAGGCCAGCAACGAGATCCTGTCGACCATGGCGTGCCATGGTTCCGTGCGCGCCAACCGCAAGCTGATGATCACTGAAATGAACGCCTTGTTGCGCGACATGGAAGCGACGGAACGAAGTGCACAGTGTAACCATGGACGTCCTACCTGGATGCAGTTGAGCGTGGGCCAGCTGGACAAGCTGTTCAAGCGTGGGCGCTGACATGGCAAACCATGCGCGGGGCCTGCGAGCCTGAATTCAAGAGCGTTGGATGCGATACCAGCAGTTTGCCTGATGGGCCCGACGGCCAGTGGCAAGACCGGCCTTGCATTGAGGATTGCAGCAGAGTTCCCGTGCGAGATCATCAGCGTGGACTCGGTCATGATTTACCGTGGCATGGACATCGGTTCTGCCAAACCGGACAAGACCGTCCTGCAAACTGTGCCCCACCACCTGATTGACATCCTTGACCCTGCTGAAACCTATTCGGCGGCAAATTTCAGGACCGATGCACTGCGGCAGATCCGTGCCATCCATGCACGCAAACACATTCCTTTGCTGGTGGGCGGTACCATGCTTTATTTCAATAGCCTGTTGCGTGGCCTGTCCAACATGCCCGGAGCCAACGCCCAGGTCCGGGAAAAGATCAACCGCGAGGCAAAAACGCATGGCTGGGAAGCCCTGCATGCGCGCCTTGCCCGGATCGATCCGAAGGCGGCCGCCCAGATTCATCCGAATGATCCGCAGCGCATACAGCGAGCCCTGGAAGTCTATGAGATCAGCGGCATTCCGATCAGTGTGTGGCATGCAAAACCCGGGGCGCCACGACCGGTATTTCAGGCGTTGAAAATTGCGCTGGTCCCGGAAGACCGCAGCCGGTTGCATGAACGTATCTGGCAGCGTTTTGAGGTCATGCTGGCAGACGGATTCCTCGACGAGGTGGAAACATTGCAGCGCAGGGAGGAGTTGCACAGCGGCTTGCCGTCGATCCGCTCGGTCGGCTACAGGCAGGCCTGGAGTCACCTCGCCGGTGAGTATGGTTACGAGGAAATGTGTGAGAAAGCGGTCGCTGCCACACGCCAGTTTGCGAAAAGGCAACTGACCTGGTTACGCGGCGAAACGGACCTGACCCGGGTGTGCGCCGAGCAATTCGATATTGGTAATATCTATCGTACAATTGACTCCCATATAGGAACATCGACCTGTTACACTACAGGGACACCGAGCCGGTGAGGGTACAACTCGCTAGTAGGTAGTAATAACAATACAAAATAAACTAGAGGTACTACAGTGATGTCAAAAGGCCAAACTTTGCAGGAGCCTTTTCTGAATGCACTGCGGAAAGAGAAGGTTCCCGTTTCAGTCTATCTCGTAAACGGAATCAAGCTACAGGGCCAGGTTGACTCTTTCGATCAATTTGTGGTGTTGTTGAAAAACAGTGTGAACCAGATGGTCTATAAGCATGCGATATCAACGATTGTTCCGTCGCGCATGGTGAAAATCCCCTATAACGACGAGCGCCGGGAGTAGCAACACCTGGTGAATTGCAGCAGACCGGAGCAATTGTTTGTTTGAGCGCCCTGATACAGGCGAGCGCGTGATCCTCGTGCATACGCGGTTTCGAAGCGTAGCCAACAATCAGGAACTGAACGAATTCGAGGAACTGGCCCGTTCGGTCAGTGCGGAAATTGCCACCGTCATCACGGTGCAGCGTGACAAGCCGGACGCAAAGCTTCTGATTGGCAGCGGCAAGGCGGCTGAGCTGGCTCAGCTGGCCTGCCTGCTGAATGCAGATATCATCATCTTCAACTATGCCTTGTCTCCGAGCCAGGAACGCAACCTAGAAAAAATCTGCAAGAGGCGGGTGCTGGACAGAACCGGACTGATCCTGGATATCTTCGCGCAGCGCGCACGTTCCTATGAGGGCAAGTTGCAGGTTGAACTTGCGCAACTGAAATACCTTTCCACCCGGTTGATACGCGGGTGGAGTCACCTGGAACGCCAGAAAGGGGGGATTGGACTGCGTGGACCGGGGGAGAAGCAGCTGGAATCAGACCGGAGGCTGCTGCGACAGCGCATCAAGCAAATTTCCAAACGCCTGGAGAAAATACGCATCCAGCGCAACCAGGGACGGGCCGCGCGACGCAAGACCACGACCCCCACCGTGGCGCTGGTCGGCTATACCAATGCAGGGAAATCCACGCTGTTCAACCAGCTTACCAATGCGGACGTGTACTCCGCGGACAAGCTGTTCGCGACCCTGGATCCTACCCTGCGACGCATGGAACTTTCGAAAAGCCGGCATGTCGTACTGGCGGATACAGTCGGCTTTATCCAGGACCTGCCGCATGACCTGATTGAAGCGTTTCATGCGACACTTCAGGAGACCGGGGAAGCCGATCTGCTGTTGCATATTGTGGATGCCGGGGATGACAACCGGACGCATAATATTCTGGAGGTCGAATCCGTGCTGCGGCAGATTGATGCTTTGGATATACCCCAGATTATGGTTTACAATAAGATTGATCTGATCAACATGTTGCCCAACATACAGCTGGACTCGCAGGGTCGCATACAGCAGGTGTGGGTATCTGCGCTACAGGGGCAGGGCCTGGATCTGCTGAAACAGGCGTTGCGGCAGCATTTTGACATTCAGTGTGAGTGTATCTGGCTGCGCCTGCCGCCCACTGCAGGCCACATTCGCAGCGAGTTGTACGCCAAAGATCATGTCGTGCAGGAATTTGTCGATGATGAAGGGCATTGGCAGATCGAAGCCGAGGTACCTGCACAAAGAGTCAAGCATTTTGCAGACTACCAGATTGCAGTGCAGTCTGAGCAGCTTGCAGGTTGAAGCCACTTTTTGACGGTAGCTTGATACAATACCTAATTGCTTCAGAGTTGAAGCATGGGTTCAGTAATCATTCTTGGAGAAAACCATGCCCTGGAACAGCCCGCAAGGCGGCAAAGATGATGACCCCTGGGGTCAGAAGTCGAGCAATCAAGGGCCACCGGACCTGGACGAGGTATTCCGCAACCTAGGCAAGAAATTTGGCGGAATTTTCGGTTCCGGCATGCAACGCGGTTCGTCGGGTCCTAAAAGGCCCTACCTGTGGCTTACACTGGCGGCAGTCGTTGCGATCTGGGGCGTGTACGACCGGTTTGGATTCTACACCGTGCAGCAGGCGGAAAGAGGCGTTGAGTTGCGCTTCGGCAAATACAGCGAGACTACGACTGCGGGACTTAACTGGAAGATGCCGTTTCCGATTGAACGGGTTGAAATCGTCAACATCGATGAAGTGCGTGAAGTCAACAACAAGACCTCGATGCTGACGCAGGACGAAAACATCGTCGAGGTATCACTGGAGGCCCAGTACAGGATCAAGAGCGCGGAGGACTACCTGTTCAATCTTCGTGATCCTGACATGACGGTGAAAGATGCCATGGAGAGTGCGGTGCGCGAGATCGTGGGTAAGAGCACCATCGACTTTGTCCTGTTCGAAGGACGCGGCCAGATTTCGAGCGCCACGCGAGAACTGTTGCAGGGCATCATGGACGAGTACGGATCCGGTATCTACATCCAGAAGGTGAACCTGGAGAAATCCCAGCCGCCCGATCCGGTGAAGGCAGCGTTTTCCGATGCGATCAAATCCCGGGAGGACTATGAACGCTATATCAAGGAAGCCGAGGCCTATGCGAACAGCATCCTTCCCCAGGCGCGCGGCGAGGCCGCCAGGCTCCTGCAGGAAGCCAATGCCTATCGTGACCGAGTGGTCGCGAATTCGGAGGGCGAGGCCAAGCGGTTCCTGAAATTGTTGGGTGAGTATGAAAAGGCTCCTGAAGTGACACGTGAGCGCCTGTATCTTGAGGCGGTGGAATCGGTGTATGCCAACAGCAACAAGCTGCTCATGGATGTAGAGGGCGGGAACAACCTGATTTACCTGCCACTGGACCAGATCGTCAGGCAGCGCTCCATGCCGGGTAATCCGGGCGCCATCCAGGACCGGCTGTCTCCGGAAGTCGGCATGAACAACTCGCAAAGTGGTTTGACACGGCCCGGGCGGGGCAGGGGGGAGCGCTGACATGAACGGCAAGGTGGCTCTTGGAATTGTGATTGCGACCATCGTTGCGATCTGGGCATTCACCTTCCAGGTCGATCAGCGGCAGAAAGCCATCAAGGTGCAGTTTGGCGAAATCAAGGACGCTACGCTTAAGCCAGGCCTGCACTTCAAGATTCCCATCGTGCACAAGATCAGACGCAACGACGGGCGCATTCTCACGCTGGATGTTCCTCCTACCGAGTTTCCGACGAGCGAGAAAAAATACGTCAAGGTTGATTTCTACGCCAAGTGGCGCATCGAGGATGTGGAGAAGTACTTCATTGCCACGGGGGGGCAGGAAACGCGGGCAAACCAGCGCCTGGAACTGATCCTGGTGGATGGCCTCAAGAACGAATTCGGAAAGCGCACGATCCAGGAGGTAGTCTCCGGCGAGCGCAGTGAAATCATGGATGTCATCCAGGTGCAGTCCAACGAAGACGCCAAGAAGTTCGGCATCCAGGTGGTGGACGTGCGTGTCAGCAAGATTGACCTGCCGGATGATGTGAGCGATTCGGTGTTCAACCGCATGCGTGCGGAGCGTGCCCGGGTTGCCAAGGACTTCCGTGCACGCGGGAAAGAACAGGCAGAAATTATCCAGGCCACGGCGGACAAGGGGCGTACTATCATTCTGGCCAACGCCTACAACGAGTCCGAGCAAATCCGCGGGGATGGAGATGCACAGTCGGCAAAGATCTACGCCGATGCGTACCAGCGTAACGAGGAGTTCTACCGGTTTACGAGGAGCCTGAAGGCGTACATCAACACGTTCAGCGGCAGCAACGATTTCCTGATCATGCAGCCGGATTCCGAGTTCTTCCGTTACTTCAAGCAGTCGGAAAAAAACTAGCAGTTTTTCCGGCTAACCTGTTTCAATGTGGAATGAATTACTGGTCGCAGTTGCACTGGTGCTTGTGCTTGAAGGTATTTTCCCTTTTCTGGCACCGGAAAAATTCAAGCAGGCGCTGTCCCAGCTGGACGAGTTGTCCGGCCAGGCCCTTCGCATTGCCGGCCTGGCCAGCATCACGATCGGAATCATTCTCCTGTACGTTCTCAGACCTGGTGGATGAGACGCCATGAGTGAGCGCAACCGCTGGCTGTTGCCGGAAGGGATCGAGGAGTCGTTGCCGGATGAGGCTGCATGGCTTGAGCACTACCGGCGTGCCCTGCTCGACATGTTTTCCACGTGGGGATATGAACTCGTGATTCCACCCCTCATCGAATACCTGGAATCCCTGCTGGTAGGTCCCAGCGACGACCTTGACCTGCAGACATTCAAGGTCACGGACCAGCTGACCGGACGCATGATGGGCATACGGGCTGACATGACCCCGCAGGTTGCCCGCATCGATGCCCACAGGCTGCGCCAGGATGCCCCGGCACGCTTTTGCTACCTGGGAACGGTCCTGCACACCCGGCCCGGAGGGCGCGACATGACGCGCAGCCCCCTGCAGCTGGGTGCGGAGCTGTATGGTCATGCCGGTGCGGACAGTGATCTTGAGGTGATCTGCCTGATGCTCGAGGCCTTGCGGCTGGTAGGGATCGAGAATATTTGCCTGGACTTGGGGCATGTGGGCGTGTTTGAAGATCTGGTGAAGCAGGCCGGTCTCGGGGAAGATCAGTGCAGGGCTTTGCTGGCACTTCTGGAGCAAAGGGCCTTGCCGGAGTACGAGCAGCTGTTGTCGGAGTGTTCGCTTGCCGAGAACTGGAGAAAAATCCTGCTCGCACTTTCCGATCTCAGCGGGGGTGAAGAGGTGATTGGCCAGGCAAGAGAGGTGCTGCAGGGGACGGGCGGGAAGGCGATCGAGCATGTCGATTATGTCGAGGCCCTGTCTGAAAGGATCAGGCAGCGCGTTGCGGGAATCCAGTTGCATTTCGATTTCGCGGCCCTGAGTGGCTATCACTATGAAAATGGTGCCGTATTTGCCGCATATATCTCCGGACAAGGGGAGCAGATTGCCCGCGGTGGCCGGTATGACATGATCGGGCAGGTATTCGGGCACTCGCGCCCGGCGACCGGTTTCAGTCTAGACCTGAAAGCCCTGGCAAAGATTTCCCCGCTTGCGGAGCCCGCACGGCCTGGAATATTTGCCCCCTGCGATGAAGACCCCGAGCTGCATGCGGCCATCGACCGGCTGAGAAGTCAGGGCGAGCGGGTCATTCGCGGGTTGCACGGACAACAGGGCGGTCCGCAGGCGATGCACTGTGACCGCGTGCTGGAAAAACAAGACCACCAGTGGTGTGTCAGAGGAGTGGGTTGAACGGATATGAGCAAAAGCGTGGTCATCCTCGGGATCCAGTGGGGCGATGAGGGCAAGGGCAAGATAGTGGACATGCTCACCGAGCATGCGCATGCAGTGGTGCGTTTCCAGGGCGGACACAATGCGGGCCACACAATCGTGGTGGAAGACCAGAAGACCATCTTGCACCTGGTTCCTTCCGGCATTCTGCATGAGGGGGTCGAGTGTCTGATCGGCAACGGTGTGGTGCTGGCACCTGATGCCTTGCAGGAAGAGATCACCATGCTCGACAAAAAGGGCGTGCAGGTGGCCGGGCGATTGCGGGTCTCTCCGGCCTGCCCGCTGATCATGCCGTACCATATCCTGCTGGATCATGCGCGGGAGAAGAAACGGGGCAAGGCAGCCATCGGTACGACAGGGCGTGGCATTGGTCCTGCATATGAAGACAAGGTCTCAAGACGCGGCCTGAGGGTTGCAGATTTGTTCGACGAATCGCATTGCGATCAGCGCCTCGAGCAGATTGTGGATTATCACAACTTCGTACTTCGCGAGTATTTCAAGTCTGAAACGATTGACCTCGATCGTACCCGGGATTTCTGTCGCCGCCATGCCGAGTGGCTGGCGCCACTGGTAGCCGATGTATCGGAGCGAATCAGCACGTTGCGTGCAAAGGGCTGCAATATTCTTTTTGAAGGGGCGCAGGGGACACTGCTGGACATCGATCATGGAACGTACCCCTTTGTGACCTCCTCAAATACGACGGCCGGTGGCGCATGCACGGGCAGCGGAACCGGTCCGCGAGACCTGGACCATGTGCTGGGGGTCGTGAAGGCCTATACCACGCGCGTTGGCGGTGGTCCGTTCCCGACAGAGCTTTCAGATGAGGTTGGCCAGCATCTTGCCTCGCGTGGCAACGAGTTCGGAGCCACCACGGGCCGCGCACGACGGTGTGGATGGCTGGATGCCGTTGCCCTGCAACGTGCCGTGCGGATCAACGGGGTCAGTGGCCTGTGCATCACCAAGCTCGATGTTCTGGATGGACTTGAGAAAATCAGAATCTGCACGGGATACGCCCGTGAAGGCCGGGCTTTCGATCCGCCAGTCATGGATGGGCAGGCATTCGAGAAGTGCGAACCGGTCTACGAGGAACTGCAAGGCTGGCAGCAGTCGACCTCCGGGGCCACGGAACTCGACCAGCTCCCGGAGCAGGCCCGGGTGTATCTGGACCGTATTCAGGGCCTCACAGGTGTACCCATCGACCTGGTTTCTACCGGGCCGGACCGTGGGCACTGCATTGTGCACCGCGCTGTCTATTGACGCCCGCCGCATCGCAAGGGGTAATCCTGCCAGTGCATGACGGGCCAAAAGAAGTTGGATTGATACGGAGGTGGAGATGAATTTTTTGCGTTATCTGTGCGCGGTTGTGTTGTCCCTGGGGCTTGGAGCCGTTGTCGGCCATGCCGACCCTGAACGTGCAGCCCCGCAATCCTGGCCCAACAAGATCTGGCTGGACGTGTACAAAAGCCCGACCTGCGGCTGCTGTACCAAGTGGGTGGACCATGCACAAGCCAACGGTTTTGATACAGCGGTCCATCATCCGAAAGATCTGGCCCAAGTCAAAGACGAGTATGCGATTGCTTCTGACCATTGGGCCTGCCACACTGCAGTCTCCGAAGACGGCTATGTGTTCGAAGGGCACATCCCGGCCCGGTACATCCGCGAGTTTTTCGCAAGCCCGCCCAAGGGCGCGATGGGCCTTGCAGTCCCCAGGATGCCCGTTGGCAGTCCGGGAATGGAGACGGAAAACAAGTTTTCTCCCTACCAGGTGCTGTTACTCAAGGCCAACGGTGAAAGCGAGGTATTTGCAGAAGTCAAAAGCGCACAGGAGCAGTATCGTTGACCAAGTGATGTCTTGCTTGCTGGCCAGGATGGCCGGTTTGTCTGGTGCCGAGGAGAGGACTCGAACCTCCATGGGATTGCTCCCACTAGCACCTGAAGCTAGCGCGTCTACCAATTTCGCCACCTCGGCATTTTCCAGTCCTGGGCCGGTTCTGGCCCGCCGGAAGGTGGGCACTTTACGAAGCGCCCGGATACTTGTCAACGCGACTCATGGCGATATGGCCGGCCCGACGGAATCGGGAAGTTTCCGGTTTTCAGTGCGAAAAGGTAAAGTGCATCCCCCATGACAAGGAAGAAAAAGAAACTCAAGGACCCCTACAGCCGGCGCGAGGCTGCAAAATACGAGCACCCGATCGCCAGCCGGGAGTTTATTCTTGACGTGCTCGAAGACAGCAAGGGCCCACTGTCGGCGACAGCCCTGCACCGGGCACTGGACATCCACACGGACAAGGCTGAGAACGCGTTGAAACGGCGCCTGGTGGCGATGGAGCGCGATGGGCAGATCATACGCAACCGCCAAAACCATTATTTGCCGGTCGCCAAGGTCAACCTGGTACGGGGGCGGGTGATGGGCCATACCAACGGCTTCGGTTTTCTGATTCCCGACGAAGGGGGTCCGGATCTTTTCCTATCTCCCCATGAAATGCGCTCCCTGATGCATGGAGACCGCGTGGTCGTGCGGCCTACCGGGAATTCCAAGAACGACAAACCGCAGGGAAAGCTGGTTGAGATCATCAAGCGTCACAACAAGCAGATCGTGGGCAGGTACTACCAGGAATCCGGCATCGGATTCGTGGTACCCGATGACAAGCGTCTGGGCCAGGACGTTATGATCCCTGACGGGTCTGCCGGGAAGGCGGTGAACGGGCAATTCGTGGTGGCCGCCATCGTGGAACCGCCCAACCGCTCGCGACAGGCCATCGGCAAGGTCATCGAGGTGCTCGGAGACCACCTTGCTCCCGGTATGGAAATCGATGTCGCGATCCGGTCCTACGATATACCGCATCGCTGGCCCGAGGAGGTGCTGCGTGAAGCGGCTCAATTCCGGAAAAGCACGATCAAGCAGCAGCTGGGACAACGCAAGGACCTGCGCACACTCAACTTTGTCACCATCGATGGCAGCGATGCCCAGGACTTTGACGATGCGGTGTACTGCGAGCCGCGCGAAAACGGCTGGCGCCTGTGGGTCGCGATTGCGGATGTCTCGCATTATGTGCAGATGGATTCAGCTCTGGATCTTGAGGCCCGCAAACGCGGTACCTCGGTGTATTTTCCGGAGCGCGTGGTGCCCATGCTTCCCGAACGGCTTTCCAACGGACTGTGTTCGCTCAAACCAGACACCGACCGGCTTTGCATGGTGTGCGAGATGTTTGTCTCCAGGGACGGGGTGCTGAAGCGTTACAGTTTCTACGACGCAGTCATGCGTTCTGCGGCGCGCCTAACCTACGAGGAAGTCCAGAAGATCCTGTACGACAGGGATAAAAAAACGCGCAAGCGCTTCAGCCATGTCAGGCCTGATCTGGAGCACCTGCAGGGGGCCTTCCGTGCCCTGAGAAAGCAGCGCAAGAAAAGAGGGGCGATCGACTTCGATACCCAGGAAAGCTTTTTTGAATTCGATGAACACAAGAAGATCAAGGCCATAGTTCCGCAACAGCGTTTCCAGGCCCACATGATCATTGAAGAATGCATGATCAGCGCAAATATTGCGGCTGCCAGGTTCATCAGCAAACGCAAGCTGCCCACCCTGTATCGTGTCCACGACGGTCCGACCGGTGAGAAAACGCGAGAATTGAGGGAGTACCTGCAGACGCTCGGCGTGGGGTTTACCCGGTCCGACAAACCCCGGAGCGAAGATTATCTGGCAACGCTGAAGAAAATCTCGCATCGCAAGGACCGGCACATCATTGAAATGATGCTGCTTCGTTCCATGGCGCAGGCAGCGTACAGCCCGGAGAACATCGGACATTTCGGGCTGGCACTGCCCCTGTATGCACATTTCACCTCCCCGATCCGGCGATACCCGGACCTGGTCGTGCATCGAACCATCCGGCACCTGCTGGAAGCCCGCAAGAAGGATCCGTTTCCGTTTTCCGAAAATGATCTTCTTCTGCTGGGTGAGGAGTGCTCGATGTGCGAGCGCAGGGCCAACGATGCCACGCGCGATGTGGATGCCTGGCTCAAGTGCGAGTTCATGCTGGACAAGCTGGGGGAACAGTTTTCGGGCGTGATCAGTTCTGTCACCGCATTCGGATTTTTTGTCACCCTGGACCACACATTTGTTGAAGGGCTGGTGCACGTGACTTCGCTGGCGAACGACTATTACCACTATGACGAGCCGTCGCGGTGCCTGTTTGGTGAGCGCAGTAAAAGGCGTTACAGGCTCGGAGATGAGGTGGATGTAATTGTTTCGCGGGTGGGGCTGGATGAGAGAAAAATCGATTTTGTCCTGCCGGATTCAAGCCGGGACACCAAGCACAGCTCGAGAAAACGGAAAAAACGCCGCTAAAGCCGTTCGCCTACAACGGGAGATCCCGGAATCCTTCAAGCCCGTTCTCCTGCGGGCTTGCCCGGTGCAGGCTCTTCCCGTAGACTTCGCGATCTCTGAAGGCATCAACGATTCCTTGTCTCACCGGGTACTTCGGCAAGAACTCCCGGGAGACTGTAAACCCATAAGGAGAACTGAATGCGCCATTATGAAATCGTGTTCCTGGTCCACCCGGACCAGAGTGGCCAGGTCCCTGCCATGATTGAACGCTATCGCTCAATCATTGAAAAAGAGGGCAACGGCAAAGTCCACAGACTGGAGGACTGGGGCCGCTTGCAGCTCGCCTATCCAATCCAGAAAGTCCACAAGGCACACTATGTGCTGATGAACATCGAGTGTGGACAGGAGATCCTGAATGAAATGAACACGGCGTTTCGTTTCAACGATGCGGTGGTTCGCAATATGGTGATTTCCAGGAAGAAAGCGGTCACCGAGCCCTCGCCAATGATGAAGATGATTGAAAGTGAGAAGGCCGAATCTGAAAGTCAGGATACCGAGGAAAAACCCAAGTCCTCCAAGGACACAGCGCAGGCTCCCGAAGAAAAACCGCAATCCCCTGAGAACGAGTCACAGCCTTCTGAAGAAAAGCTACAATCTTCCGAGGAAAAGCCCCCTTCTTCCGAGGAAAAGCCCCCTTCTTCCGAGGAAAAGCCCCCGTCTTCAGAGGAAGCCGACAGTGGCCCGGATGAGAATACCGAAACTGAAGCCACTCCGGAGAATGCAGATGAAAATAAGTAACTGTCCTTCGCAACGGATGCTTCGGCAGATTATGGCCAGCCTGGCAGGAGGATGCTGATATGGCGAACTATTACAGAAAAAGAAGGTACTGCCGTTTCACTGAGGATGGTACCAAGGAGATCGACTACAAAGACGTCAAACTGCTGAAGGATTTTGTCAGTGAGGCAGGCAAGATTGTCCCAAGCCGGGTCACCGGAACAAAGGCGAGATACCAGCGCCAGCTGTCAAAGGCGATCAAACGGGCTCGCTATATCGCCTTGCTGCCATACAGTGATCAGCATTGAGTGCTTTTTATAAGCCGTACCTTGACTGATTCGTAGTCAGCCATGCGTTCGTTGGCGCGCTATATCCTCTCCGGGCCATTTCAGGCTGTGACGGTCGTGTTTTTCTTTGCATTGCTGTCATTTTTGTTCCCCTTCCTGATTATTTTCAGTGGCGGTGCACTCGCCTTGATCACACTGAAGGTTGGAATGCGGCATGCGATCCGTATTTTGCTCATCTGTGTTGCACTGATAGCGCTGAGTACCTGGCTGCTGCTGGGGAACCTGACCGCGGGCCCCCTGGTCGTCTGGGTATCCATCGTTGCTGTCGCCTATATGTACCAGCACTTCCAGTCACTGAGCATTGCATTGCAGGCGCTAACCGTTTTTGGGGCAGTGCTCACGCTGCTCGTTGCGGTCCTGTTCCCGGATCTGCAGGCAGACTGGCTGCTTTACCTGACGAACCTCCTGGAGGCGATCAAACAGGGTCCGTCATTTCAGATCATGATGCAGAGCGCAAATCTCAGCCTCGAGCAGGCTGAGCAATACCTGCCTGGAATCGCCTCCCTGATGACCGGCATGGTAGTCGCGGTGTACCTGCTGACCGTCAGCGTGACGTTGTCTTTTGGCGGCTGGTGGAATGACTTGCTGGACGATGCGCAGGCTTTTCACAAGGAGTTCGCACGCTTCAACCTGGGGCGGATACTGGCCATCTCGGTGGCCTTGTTTGCGGTAGTGGCCTGGGGTACCAAGGCTGCCATTTTCTGGCAGTTGACGATTGTATGCCTCAGCATGTTCTTCTTGCAGGGCCTGGGCCTGGCGCATGCAGTCATCGGTGCACTCTCCAGGCCCCTGCTGGGTTTCGTAGCCGTGTATGGCCTGCTTTTTATCGTGACCCCGCAAATGATGCTGGTGCTTGCATCGGCCGGTGTGCTGGACGGCTTCGTGGATTTTCGCAAGCGATTTATAAAATCTGAAGAGTGAACGGGGCAGGAACAACCGTTTATAATGAACCTTTACTGATAAAGAGAGATACAAGATGGAAGTGATTTTGCTGGAGAAAGTGGACAATCTCGGGGATCTGGGTGAAAAGGTCAGGGTCCGACCCGGATATGCGCGCAATTACCTCGTGCCCAGCGGCAAGGCCAAGGTTGCGACTGCGGAAAATCTTGCCGAATTTGAGGAGCGGCGTGCGGAGCTGGAAAAGATGGCAGCAGACTCGCTGGCTGCGTCTGAGGCCCGCAAGGCTGAGCTGGACGGGTTTTTACTTACGATCACGGCAAAATCTGCCGGCGAGGAGGGCAAGCTGTTCGGTTCTGTGGGGACTGTGGATATTGCCCAGGCCTTGAGCGAGGCAGGAAAACCGGTGGAAAAAAAGGAGATCCGCCTGCCATCCGGCGTATACAAGCAGGCCGGCGAATACCAGGTCGATATCCGTTTGCACACGGATGTGATCGCGACAATCAATCTGAAGATTGTTCCCGAAGAATGATCGGTCAATTTCATGAGCCTTGGCAGCAGTTGGGAGGACAGCAGAAAATATTGTGGCCGAAGTGACGAAAACGGGACCCGACTACGGTGTGACCTATGCCGAGAACCTGCGCACGCCCCCGTATTCACTGGAAGCCGAGCAGGCAGTTCTCGGCGGGCTGATTCTGGACAACTCTGCCTGGGACCAGGTCGCAGACAAGATCAACGAGGATGATTTTCATCTCTTCAACCATCGCCTGATTTTCCGGGCCATCGGTGAACTGGCCGACAAGCGTCAGGTATTCGATGTCCTGACCCTGTCCGACCTGCTTCGCCAGAGAAGCGAAATCGAGAACACCAACATCCTGGCGTACCTCGGGACTCTGGCAAACGACATTCCAAGCGTTTCGAATATCAGGGCCTATGCGGACATCGTGCGGGAAAAATCCGTTTTCCGGCAGCTGGTCCAGGTGGGTAATGAAATCGCTGCAAGCGGCCTTTCACCGGATGGCAAGGATATCAAGAATTTGCTGGATGAGGCAGAGCAGAAGATCTTTCATATCACCGACCGCAGTGCGCAGTCCGGGCAAGGCTTTGTCAACATCAGGTCTTTGCTCAAAACAACCGTTGAGCAGATTGACGAGTTGTCTGAACGTGCAGACCACATCACCGGCATTCCCAGTGGCTTTACTGAGTTCGATGAAAAAACGGCAGGCCTGCAGAAAGGAGACCTGATCATCATTGCCGGGCGGCCTTCCATGGGCAAGACCAGTTTTGCCATGAACATCGTTGAATACGCGGCGCTTCAGACGAAAATCAATGTGGCCATCTTTAGCATGGAAATGCCTGCTCCATCCCTGGCCATGCGCATGCTTTCCTCCATGGGGCGGATTGATCAGCAACGGGTTCGCACCGGCAAGTTGAAAGACGAGGACTGGCCTCGCCTGACCAGTGCAATGTCGATGTTGCAGGAAGCCAACGTGTTCATCGACGATTCCGCAGTGTTGTCACCAACGGAACTGAGGGCTCGTGCCCGCCGGCTGAAACGCGAGCATGGCTTATCGCTGGTTGTTGTGGATTACCTGCAGCTCATGACGGTCGGTGGAACCTCCGAAAATCGTGCCACTGAAATTTCCGAAATATGCCGCTCATTGAAAGCACTTGCCAGGGAACTGAATGTGCCGGTAGTTGCATTGTCCCAGCTGAACCGCAGCCTGGAGCAGCGTCAGGACAAGCGGCCGGTGATGTCTGACCTGCGTGAGTCAGGAGCAATCGAGCAGGATGCGGACCTGATCGTCTTTATCTACCGCGACGAGGTGTATCGGGAAGACTCCCCCGATCAGGGAACTGCCGAGATCATCGTCGGCAAGCAGCGCAACGGCCCAATATTCAAGACCCGGCTCACTTTTTTGGGCCAGTACACACGTTTTGAAAATCATATCCCCGAGATCCAGACTGGCGACCACTTTCCATAGCCTGCCATATGGAAAAAATCTGGTTAAAAAATTACCCGGAAGGAATTCCCGAATTCGTTGAACTGGACCAGTATGTGTCGTTGGTTCAGCTACTGGAGGAGGCTGCCGCACGCTACAGTCATCTGCCGGCTTTCGAGAACCGGGGTGTTCGTTTGAGTTTCTCGGCGCTCAATGTCGAGAGCCGTAACTTTGCCGCCTACCTGCAGACCGAGATGAATCTGCAAAGAGGCGATCGTGTTGCGGTCATGCTTCCCAATCTCCTGCAGTTCCCGGTCGCAATGTTCGGCATCCTGCGTGCCGGGCTGTCAGCCGTCAACATCAATCCCCTGTATACCTCAAGAGAGCTCGGGGAAGCGCTGAAGAAGTCAGAGGCAAAGGCCATCGTCGTTCTGGAAAACTTTGCGAGTGTGCTGGCCGAGGTGGTTGAGGACAGTTGCATCGACCATGTGATTGTTGCAAGGGTGGGGGACTTGCTCAGTTTTCCCGAATCCTTTGTTGTAAATTTTGTGCTGGAACATGTGCAGCATAAAATCCCCGAATACGAACTGGAGAACACGGTATTTTTCAATGAGGTCTTGGCTGTCGGCCGTGACAGACGATTCGTCAAACCGTCGCTTACCCCGGATGATGTCGCTTTCCTGCAGCTGACGGGCGGTACGACAGGTTCAGCAAAACTGGCAATCCTCACGCATGGCAACCTGCTCTCGAACATTGCGCAGGTTGATGCATGGTTCAAGCAGGTTCTGGAAGAGGGCAAGGAAATCGCGATTACGGCATTGCCGCTGTACCATATATTCTCCCTGACTGCGAACTGTTTCTTGTTTGTTCACCTCGGAGGCCTGTGCCATCTGATCACCAATCCCCGCGACATGAAAGGCTTTGTCAGGGAGCTCTCGGAAGTGAAATTTTCCGTGATCACCGGGGTTAACACCCTGTATAACGGGCTACTGAACACCGAGGGATTTTCGGCGCTGGATTTTTCGAGTCTCAAGATCTCTTTGGGAGGCGGCATGGCCGTTCAGGAAGCCGTGGCTGAAAGGTGGCAGCAGGTCACGGGCTGCGTTCTTGCCGAGGCGTACGGCCTGACAGAAACCTCACCGGCCGTGACAGTCAACCCGCTGGACCTCGAAAAATTCAACGGCAAAATAGGGTTACCAGTTCCGAACACGGAGATTTGCATACGCGATGACGACGGCAAGGATCTCGGCATAGGGGAGGCCGGTGAACTATGCGTTCGAGGACCCCAGGTGATGCAGGGCTATCTGAACGACCCGGAGGAAACCCGCAATGCACTGAGCGAGGATGGCTGGCTGCGGACCGGCGACATTGCCATGGTGGACGATGCCGGATTCGTAAGCATTGTCGATCGCAAGAAAGACATGATTCTGGTTTCAGGATTCAATGTCTATCCCAACGAAGTCGAACAGGTTGTGGCCGCCCACGAGGGCGTGCTGGAGGTTGCCGCCATCGGAGTGGAGGATCCGTCCTCAGGTGAGGTTGTAAAGCTCTGCATCGTAAAAAAAGATCCCGCGTTGACCGAGGAGGATGTGCTGGAGTTCTGCAAGGACCGTTTGACCCGCTACAAGTGGCCCAAGCACATTGAGTTTTGTGCAGAGTTGCCGAAGACCAACGTGGGCAAGATCCTGCGGCGCGCCCTGCGCGACAAGAAACCGTCCGAATAGGTCGCGTGGTCTCGACAGAGACCCGGTGAAGACGCTCAGTTCAGTGATTGCCCGGGGTGTTTCACGGGATGGTAGTGGTTGGCCACATATTCCTGCACGATGCTCTGGAATTCCTCTGCAATGTTGTCCCCCCGAAGCGTTGTGAACTTGCTTCCATCCACGTGCACGATGGCCACGGGCGCTTCACCTGTGCCTGGCAGGCTGATGCCAATGTCCGCATGCTTGCTTTCGCCTGGTCCATTCACCACACAACCCATGACCGCAACCTTCATGGTTTCCACTCCTGGGTACTGCAGCTTCCAGACAGGCATGCTTTCCTGTAGATAACTTTGGATGCCAGCTGCCAGATGCTGAAAGTATTCACTGGTCGTGCGGCCACAGCCAGGGCAGGCGGTCACCGAGGGCATGAATGAGCGAAGATCCAGGGTTTGCAGGATTTGCTGGGCGACACGCACTTCCTGGGTGCGGTCACCGCCTGGCTCCGGAGTCAGGGATATCCGGATCGTGTCCCCGATTCCTTCCTGCAACAAAACAGACAGTGCAGCGGTGGAGGCAACCACTCCTTTGGTGCCCATCCCGGCTTCGGTTAAACCCAGGTGCAGCGCATAATCACAGCGCGAGGCGAGGTCACGGTACACGCTGACCAGCGCTGGCACTTCACTCAACTTGCACGACAGGATGATCCTGTTGTGTGCCAGGCCGATCTGCTCGGCCAGTGCAGCACTTTCCAGGGCCGAGGCAATCAGGGATTCATGCATTACTTCGGGAAGGGACTTGGGCTTTGGCAATTTGGAGTTTTCATCCAGTTTTCTTGCCAGCAGGTCCTGGTCGAGGCTGCCCCAGTTGACCCCGATGCGGACTGGCTTGTCATGCTGGCACGCAATTTCCACGATTTCACCAAATTGCTTGTCGTGCAGGTTGCCCCTGCCCACATTACCGGGATTGATGCGGTATTTGTCGAGCGCTTCTGCGCATGCTGGATGTTTTTTCAGCAGACGGTTGCCATTGAAGTGAAAATCGCCCACCAGAGGCACATTGACCCCCTGGGCCAACAGTTGTTCCCGTATGTCCGGCACGGCACGGGCAGCTTCCTTGTCATTGACAGTGAGGCGCACGATTTCAGAGCCAGCCTCGGCCAGCGCAGCAACCTGCTCCACTGTGTTTTTAATGTCGGCAGTATGGGTATTGGTCATAGACTGCACGACAACCGGGGCCTGTCCGCCAACCGTTACATCACCAATTTGCACTGCTGTGCTTGCACGTCGAGTGATCACTACCGTCTCCTTATCATCCAGCGGCTGTGAACCGGGAATTACAGGCTTCAATTGTATCTGATCTGTATCCAGCCGTAATCTACCATGTACAACCGGCTGCAACCCGCAAATCCGGGCTCAAATTGTCGGATTTTCAGCCCCTGATGCCGCAACCAGCTGCATGATGTTGAAAAGAGTAACAACCCAGCTATTTCCTGAATTCGACCAGGTAAATTGCCAGTCCCAGTCCGATCAAGGCGATCTCGACAGCACTGATGCACAGCAGCACGAATGTGATTCTCCGGGCAGAAGGTTTCATGCGTTGCCACACCCGTTTTTTATAGTATCGCCAGGGACTGAACCATGCCCATCGCTGCCACTGCAGCAAGTACTGCTGAATTTCCTCTGCCCATTTGGTCAGACTCCTGTCGACTTCGCCGAGCCTGTCCAATCGTTCTGACTCAGGAATACCTTCATATTTCTCTTCGATCACGATGGATGAACCCTCAGGGGATTCCTGCACGGTGATATGTGTGCTGGATTTCAGGCACCGGGAGTAGTGAATCTCAAGACCGTCCGGAACAGGTCTCACAGTCAATTCGGTATCGATCTCGAAAGTGGGGGTTTGGCTGTGATTTAAGGCATGCAGGCGGTACTGCCCTGCAGAGATTTTTTCCCATCTCTTGAATACCAGGTACGGATTGATGCGGAACAGTCGTTCCACATCCTGGAAGAATTCCAGCAGGGTCGTCGACTCCAGTGGCGATTTGAATTGTACCCAGGCCTTGTCTTCCAGGGTCACTGACGGGCCCTCTTTAGCCACAAGGATGGGGCACAACCAGGAGTGGAGTTTTCAGCCGCCGGGTGACATGCCGGGTCATCATTCGCGAGTGCAGGCCCCTCGATATCTTGGGTCGGGGCGAGCCCATCACGACCAAATCATAGGCTGACTGTTCACAGGCATCAGTCAAGCAGTGGTCCGGCCTGCCAAGGACGACCTCATGGGCCGCATCCGCACTTGTCTTGGATAGCCGGTCCTGAACCCGCCAGAGGTGTCCGTTCATCTCGTGATTCAATTCCATCTCGAGATAATGCTCGAACCGCATGCGGGTTGAGCTGTTGTTCAACCAGTCATCCCCCAGCATGTCCTTCCAGAATTCGGGTATGACCAGCAAGTGGGTGATCCGGACTCCGGGCGCACACATCTCCAGCACTCTGTTCTCCGCAGCGAGGGCTCCCTCGGTCCCGTGGCTTGCAAGCAGGATATTCTTCATGATCCGTCCAATCGAGGTACCTAAACGTTGCGACTAGTAGGCGATATACACGACCAGGGCGATCACCAAGGCAAGGATCAGCGCCATCAAATCTTCCCTGCGGTCGCTGTTGAAGATTGACAATGCACTGCCTCGATCAAATTCTTTTTCACTTTCATTCATGGGGAACTCCTGGGAAATTTTTCATTTAAACGGTTTCCGAGATGAACAGCATGACAACAACCAGGGACAGGCCAGCCTTGATCGCACCCACGATGCCACCGATTATGGCAGGCTGCCCACCCGCTTGGCGCATTGCCGAGACCGTGATTTGCATACCAAGACCGACCAGGCCAAAGGCAAACAGCCACGTGATCCAGTCACGGAAGGCCTTGATTTTCTTCGCGGTGTGGCGCACGGATTTGTGCGCCTTCGTCAGGATCTTGTTGGCCCCCTTGGAGAGCACCTTTGCATTGATGAGCCCACGAAGGACATCGTCATCCTCGATACTCATCACCTTGCCGTGATCGATAAGCCGCTGCAGGGCCTGCTGGCGGTCCTGGCGCTGCACCTTGGAGGATTCCTCTGCGAGCTGTGCCGTTTGCTCGTGCGACAGCAGGTTTTCCTGCTTGAAACCCGACTCGGTGGTGTTGCCAAAATACTTGCCCTTGTAATGGTTCGCCGGTGCGAACACGCCGGTGGTCGAGAGTGCGAACAGCAGGATGAAACCGAGCACGAAGATCGGGAATTTCTCGAAGGTCACCCGTGCAACATTCACCTGCTGGGCTGCAGCCACCTCTTCCCGTTTGACGTACCACACGGCCAGCCACAAGACGATGATGGGCAACACCAGCACGCGCGTGATATTGAAGATCTCCGCGACCTTGAGGGTCTCGATACCGTCCGGCTGGTAGGCCAGTGCAGCGCCTGCGACCTGGGCGGAATTCAGGATGCCGGTGCCGGCCCAGGCCCCGAACTGCACATGTGACATGTCGAGCAGGTGGCCGACGATCGGAAATACGAACATGCAACCCACGCCCCACAGCAGGATAGTGCCGATGGTGTAGGCGATCTCCACCGACTTCGCCTGTACGACCGGGGCTGCGGCCACGGTAGCCGAGACCCCACACACGCCCATGCCCGCCGACAGCACGCCCCCCATGGAACTCGGGATTCTCATGCGGGTCCCGATCCACAGCACGAGCCCGACCGAGCCCAGCACGAAAAAACCGAACATGACGATAGAAAGCCCGCCAAGGTTCTTCAGTTCCGCGGCGCTGTAGAGCGTACCCAGAAGAATGACGCCAGTCTTCAGACCGAGGCGCGAAAGTCGCACCCCGTTTTCCGCCCAGACAGGGATTTTGAAGAAATTGACGATAAGGATTCCGGTAAGGATGCCGAGCACGACGTAGTTCAGCCCCAGGATGGTGTGCAGGTGTTTGCCGGTATTGCCGATCTTGCCCAGCGCCTGGCTTGCGACAGCGATCTCGGGCGCCAAAAACCAGCGCACCAGCATCGCAATGAGCAGGATGAACATGGCACCGGCTACTGTAGACAGGTAGTAGTCGAGATGGCCCTCACGCGGCTTTGCTTGCCACTGCCAAGTGCCCACCACCACGGAAAAAATCCCGAAATACAGGGGCACGGTGGCGATTTCACCGGTGTACTTGTATTTACCACCGCCAAGGTGTCCGATATAGCCCAATAAAAGTCCGGACTCGAACAGGTACCAGATGCCCAGCATGATCAGGCCCATCATGAGCAGGGCCGGAGACTTGCGGGTATAGATCATAGGCCTGACTTGGTTCGGTGATGAAATTCCGTACTGCAACTCGCATATGTCCGTTGCAGTTCAAGGAGATTACCAACGCCTGTAGGGGACTACAAGCGGGCCCAGACCGTGGGATTCTTGAAGTCGCAGACAAGATCTGACTTGTTAGCTTCACGCACTATGATACGGGTTTTCTCAACCTGGCAGAAAACCGGGTGGAACCCCTCGGCGACAACCCCTTCGTGCAAAAAAAGTGTCACCCATGTCCCCGGTACGGACCCTGGCAGAAATGGTGCCCCGTGCAGGATTCGAACTTGCGACCTTCCCCTTAGGAGGGGGACGCTCTATCCAGCTGAGCTAACGGGGCAGAACACGGACGTCATTTGCAGGCGAGGGTCCTGTGGGTGTTTTTCCTGCAGGTAATCCTAGTGGATTCAGGTGATTCAAAGCCACTTTTTGCAGGTTTTTTTCTCGTATCTGCTGGGTGTTTTGGTGCCGGGAGAGGGAATATAACTTACTATGTAAATAATTGTTTTTAATAAATAAAAAATATATTAAATTCTTTTTCCCCACTATCTATCCCACTGTCATCTGCTATACTGATGCTTATTCTGCTTCACCTCTGTGAAAAATATCAGTTTCTCTAAAATAGTCAATGCGATGGTTAGTCTTGGGCTAGCTTTAATTTGGCAATACAGGGTTCGCAGAATCAAGTCTTTAAATAATGGACAATTCTGGAATCCAGATGTGTGAAACTATCTGATGCAGGTGAGCATCGTCCTGCCTTGGGTCTGTTGGTTTTAATCATCCTGCCAGCGATTACAGTCCTGTCGAAATGGCTCTATACGGAACTAGGATTATGATTGGAAATGAATCTGTAAACTGGGTGCGCAAGGCATGACTGTGCACCTGTAGAGGTGCGCTGGATGCGCTGTATTCTCAGATCAGGAATGATGTGAATGAAGCCAGCCAGATTCCATACTGGTTAGGCGGGATGTCACGCTCTTTTGTGGTTGAAAAATTTGAACACGAGATACAGGTAGAAGAAAAAATTCTTCCTGATCCAATAGGGCGTATGCAGTATATAGTGTTTACCAGCAACCAAGTAGACAAAATCTCTGTAAGGTATGTGCCTTATGGGGATAATTTCGATATTCAAATCATATGGAATAGCGAAGATGCAGAGTGCGAACTGCATGTAGGCGGTAAGCTCATGCCCTTATGGAAGATTAACCAGAAGGCACTGGAGAAGTTTTTGATAAACCGGCAAAGAAGTAATGCTTGTTAAGCATCGTTATCATTGTCTTTTTTGAAGCAACCTGTCTCTCAATCCAATCGCAAGAATTTTCTATTTTTCAGTCTCTCCAGCTCGATTTGCAGGTTCCTGTTCTTTCAAGGTTTTAATGTTTAAAAACGTGTGCGAGAAGGGCGTTTCGCTCAAGTGTGGTTAAGCTTTCAATACGTTTTTTCCAGCCTTCATTACGACGCCGGATCCGTTCTCTCTCCCTGAAAGAATCACCCAGGTGGCGATAGTCGTGTAACTCAACTGGTGCCGGATAATTCATCCAGAGGTATTCTTCAGCCACTGCACCAGAGCGTGTTCGCACACAATATCGCAGAGTACGCCATCGTGAAAGATATTGCTTATAAAGTGAAGATCGGTAACTGGAAATCATGACCTGGCAGGGGAGACTAACAAGGGTCTTGAGCAACTCAACGTGATCGTCTTTGGTGTAATCGTATTTGTACAACGAACGATGAGATCGGCGCGTACACGCCAAGTAAGGGGGGTCGGCATAGACAAATTCCTCGCCATTAAATGGATAAGTTCCGAGGTAGTCTACTGCGTCAGCACAAACAAACTGGACCTGCTCTGCGTCTTGCCAGGCCTCCGATACATCCATATCTAGATCGACACCAATGTTTACTTCAGCCAGCTTTTTGTGACGCATGATCGCACCGCCGCCTAGATGTGTTTCGATGTACACTCTGTGAGGGGGGATCTGATTGATGATCCGTTGATAAACCCCGCTTACCCCTTTGCCGCCAGGATAATGCATCACACTGATTTCCGTACGATCAGATTACACTGCAGCCAGAGGCATCTCGTCCCAAGTTTTCTCTTTGTAGATTCTGCCGTTCGCCTTTTTAGAACGTTTGACGCCGTCTGCTCCCCAAGCTCCCCACTGCTTGAAAAAGAATGCGACGCCTGCCGATTCTGCCTGCTGCCGAATTTCTTCTAACCACTCAGCCTGCATCGGCCTAGCTTTCGACCCCGACTCACCGCCGACAATCACCCAACTGATTCCATCCAGGTTGATCTGTCCAAGACTCTCAAGTAATGGCTCTATGGAAAGAAATCGAATCTGTGCATCCACTTGACGGAGGTGATCGATGCGTGGCAGCCCATGACGGCGATTTTCCACGGAAACTCCGATCCAGGCATTACTGGGACAGTCCTGCTTACCGAAATACACCGGCAATCTGTCAGCCCTTTTTGTCAGTATCTGGTATGTGTGGTGCGGTGTTTTTCCAATGACACCCATGACCTGATCCAGGAAACTATCTGGGACCTCTTTATGAAAAAGGTCTGACATGGAGTTTACAAAATATGTAGTCGGCTTTTTTCTGTGTAAAGGCTGAGACAGGCGTTCCGGATGAAGCGTCAATCTAAACGCAGACTCATAGCCAGGCACGCCCATTACATGCAGGCGATCCGCCATTGTTTTCGCATAACAGTGCTTGCAGCCCGGTGAGACTTTTGTGCATCCTGTGGTTGGATTCCATGTGTGGCCTGTCCATTCAATACTCGACTCCGCTGCCATATCAAAGCCCCTTTGAATTGAAAGAAGTGATGAGCATCGCAAAATCAAGCGATTCCGTCAATAGCAGGATACAATGAATTTTTTAAATCATTTAATGCTCTTGCATCAATTTCTGTCTACGATGTCTTGGGCGATCCGCGTAGCAGTATCTGCCGCTTTTTTGTTGCCAGCTGCAAAAACCAGCAAATATAGCGGGGAGTTTTTTGAGTTGTACAAAACAAGCGGTTTTTCGATTACCCCTGAATAGCACGAATTCAGTTTTTTCAGCAGGTAGCGGAGAACCTTGTCCATCGTGACATCGCGCTTAGAAGTATCGTATGGACCGAAAAGTTCCGTTCTTTTTTCCTGCGGATAAAACACTTGCCGCCACTTGTCGTCACCAAACAACTGAGTCAGCCGATCCGACCAAGCCTCATCTGGAGGACCCGCATTTGGCAACATGCGCACTACGCTCGAATATGGAAATAACATCCAGAGGTCCACTTTCTGGGTTTTTCCGAGATCTTCAACCGTCTTCCACTGGACTTGCATACCCAACGGGTCTAGGAAAACTACGGCCCTGTCCATTGTTTGCAACCTACCTGTCCAGTCAACCAAAAATTTGTTTGCATCAGCTGTGACAACCTCACACTTCGAGGCCCTATCAGGAAAATCGCTTTTGATCATCTGTTTCAGCGACTTTGTGTGCTTCTTTTTGGCGTCAATGAACCAGTATTTATCAAAGCCCTTCGCTAATGACAAAACCCTGCGAACACTGCCGTCCATGTATTGATGTTCTTCATCCAAAAACAGGAGATCAGGTGATGACTCTTGTTCATCACATACCTTGCGAAATCCTGGCCCGGCAAAAGCATCCACATAGTGAATGGTCAATTTCCTTGCTCTCGGATTCCCATGAAAAATATCCAGATAGGCTTTCAAATAGTTTTCCAGAGAGGCCAGTTTCTTTTCTGTCCAAGGTCCGCCAAACTGTTCTGCGTTTTCTATCTTTATCATTCCATAATAATGTTGAAATACATTTCTGGAGGACCCTATAGGTTCGATTTTGATTGGGTCGGCCACCCACTGCCGCTCCCATGTACATGAACAAGATGATCTGTAGTTGTCCGACCTTGGAAAGACGTTCAACTACTCGGGTGAGGGAGGTGTATAGTATATGCCAAGATTGCTGCCAACAAGCACAAGCTGAATATTTCTAACCTAGACGTAACGGCTCCTTCTCGTTATTCACACTTGGCTCCAAGGCGATAGAGTTCCGCCACTGATCACAGTTCTTATACTCCAGCCCAGGAACTGCTGTCGAAACAATTTTATCTATCGCATCGCGAATGGGGTCATCGTGTATTTCCGGAAATGGCTTCAAAGTCTGGCTGGCGTATTCATCATAGCAAGCGGCCAGTCCCCCAATATCACAATGCTCCGGGTGCGGGACGGGAAGCGATCGGAGGCCATCAAGAGAGAAACTGGGGTATGTGAGGTTCTTCTGACGAGTGTTCAGAAAGCAGATGATTCCGGCAGTAGAATTCAGCCAGACGCACCAGGCCTTGCAAATAGCTATCTTGTCGCCGTTTAAAGGTGTCGCCGGCACGAAGGCGGAACCGATCACCGGCTCATCGGAGAACACTGCCGGTGTCTGCGTCAGGTTCAATCGCATTCTGTTAGCCAGCAGGAGATGGCTGCGTTTGCTCCACAGGTACCTCGCGTAGTCGTGTCTTCCTTTCTTTGCGACCAGAAATCGATCAGGACTGGTTTGCATTGCAGTCTGGCGAGAGGACTTGTGTAACCAAAGGGCACGTATGTCCGGGTTCTGTCGCTGCTCAGCTTGGGTAAACGCATCCCTGGCTCGTTGCCCCCCAGGTTCAACAGCCGCCAGGTTGCCAATGGGGACAAGTGCAGGGTTTTCGGTCAACGTGTCATACACCTCGGCAAGGCTCTGATCATAGAAGCAGGCCGCATTCCACGGCCGGTCACGAAGCTGCTCGAGGGATCGCCAGGCAATGGTGCCGTAACTTGCTAAAGCTGTGACATCTCCAGCAAGTGCTTGCTGGATGGCTTCAGCGAGATAATGGGCTTCACTTGCACTTGCCGGGTTGTCTGCCAGAGACACAAAGGCCGTTGGCTTGTCTTGAGACTCTGGAGTTGGGCGCCGTGCGATGATCAGGGACTCATGAATGTTTGTGTTCTCGGAAAAGTTGATGCGGCGGTTGTCATGGCTGGTAACCACGAGCTCAAGATGGAACCGCTCCGGGTCTGTTAAGAGATTCCGCTCATTTTTACCACCCGCACCAGTACACGCGGTAAACGGTTTGACGGCTGCCAAAGTACCGCGTTCTCGAAGAAGAATATCAGCGATCGGGGTAAAGAATGTGCTAATTGCTGTTTGATCAATGGCGTTTCGGTGTCCCTGATCTGGAGTTTTTTTAGCTAGGCTGATCTCATGTTGTTGAACTTTGCGGCGGACTTCGGGGGGCAAATTCCGGTTTCGTATGTCATTGCGGGTGAAAGGCGGATTCATGATCACAAGGTCACACAACCCCTCAAGGTTCGGGGCCTCTTCCTCATAGCCAGACGCTGATGCTCGCCTTTGCCTGGATGCGGGGGGGGCAAATCCTGGCATATAGCCCGCGCTGTTTGTAAGTATGTCCAGCGAACCTGCATGAGTCTCCCCCTGCGCATTCACACCATGCTGCATGTTGTAAAGGTTCATCTTGTTGTAGTCGATTTTCGGTGCGCTCAGGGTCAACATAGAGGCTGCGAGGTGGATCGCATGCCGGTTGATGTCGAGTCCATGCAGGACATCCTCGATCAGCCCAAGATGAAGTGCTTCAAGATCATCCTGACTCCCGCCTGCAGAACGAAAGCGTCTCTCAATCACTTTTGCCGTGGCCATCAGCAGCGTTCCTGTACCACAAGCGGGATCGCAAACTTTGAGAGTCGTCAGCTGGTTGGCATCTGCCCATCCATTCCCCGAAACAAGCCAATTGGGTGGCATGGCAAGCTCCGCCAAAAGAACAGCGGCGGCCGTACTGGTGTAAAAAGAACCGTCGTATCGTGCTGTCTGTAGCAGCTCGTGGTACAGGGGCCCTGCATGATCAAGCTGCAGCCCCCGAATCCTGGGAACGCACTCAAGTACTGCCTCAATCAGGGTATCGAGAAGAAGATCCGTGTGGTGGTCAGCCGGCAGCAGGTCCAGAACCGCAAGCGCAGGATCAACGACGGGAGCATAGTCCACTTCACGGATTCGCTTCCAGTTGTCGAGTAGTGCTACCTGTTTGTTTGGAGACTCTCGAATCTGGATAAGCGTCTCAAGCTCAGGAATACGGACTCCTTCACTCCGCAATCGGTTCTGCAGCAGTGCCATATTGGCGATAACCAGGCAGGCAATGCGTGCAGGCCGAACATCAATTACGCTCTTGCCGGGGGGTCCCACGGGAGTTCCAATGCCTGAGCTAGGTCACGGCCGGTACGTTCATCAATCTGCTCACTGGCATCCATGATGGCGCGCTTGAGTACGTCTGTGATGGCATAGGTTTCATTTGCGCCAATATCGTTGGAAAGTTTTACCAGGTCGGCTAAATTGCCGGTATGCCAACGACCAATAATCCCGCCTTGGTTCACCCTGGCCATCAGGAGATCAGTTGTAACTTCGAGAAGTGTTCTTGGCGTACCCAAGTCACTGTCCTCGCTGAGGCGGTCTGGATAGCAAAGTGCAATTGAATTCCAGCAGTCCCCTTGCTTGAGCCAACGCTGGGCATCTTCTACAGCCTCTCGTTTCTGGACAGGTCCTTGTCCAATTTTGCATTCGACCGCTGTGAAATACCGGTCGCCGTGCTTTAATCGAATCTGAACATCGCAACGCTTCGCACCCGTTTTCCTGCGCGTCTGTTCAGGTACTGCATGAACGTCATGAGTTGCAAGAGCTTCCGCTAATGCGGAATTGAGAGCATTTTCTTGTATCGGCACTTAAATTCCTGGAGTTTTCTATTGAAGAGCGGATCGAGGTAGATCAGGTCCACCAAGGCACTGTTCATGCCCCGCATGATGTCGAGGCTATCGCCGGTCCAGATGGTTTGGATTGTCCGGTTCGGGGCTGCCAAAACATACTCCTGTCTCGATGGAGCTCATCCGGCACCCAAAGGTGCCGGGTCTTGTCACCCTATGCAAACGGCAAAGGTTCTGCCTATTTGCCCAAAAGGACTGTTGTATTCAGCAGGAGACCCGACTTCGGGTTCGCTTGCATAGGTGACATGGATATAATATCAAAAACTGGGAGGCATTAATGGAGATAAGACAGCTTGCAGAAGAAAGCCTAAGCAAGCTCTTCGGCAAGCTATTACATTGAAGGGCTAATGTGTAAATTGAATCAATGAATGCTCGAGTGAGAAAAAAGGCCTCTGATGTTTTTCGTGAGACTGAGTTTCTGCTTGCAGAGAAAGTGCCATTCTCTAAGGCTTTCCCTCAAATCAAAGACATTGTTATTGAGATTACCGAGTCTAACGGCTTCCAAAAATCAGAGCGCAGATATCAGAAATCTAATTTTCCAGGCGAGTACGTGGATTGCAGCAATACCCTGTGTTACAACGGAGGAATACAAATTGGCTCAATGGTGCGCGACATGGTATTAGCTAACAAGACAGTATCGAAAATATCAAGATCATGTCAGGGTTATGAAGGGTCTCCAAAAGGCCGCCGAAGATACAGGCCTTGTATACATTTCTTTTGGGTAGAAATCACAATTGAATACTATTAGGTGTAGGCGGGATTACCTCTAATGTCGGCATGGTAATATTCACGAAGTATGACGAAAAGGTTGCGTGTTGTTGGGACGGGCCTGGTCTTGGTGGCTATCGTAGCCGTCGGGCCGGCTGTGATTTCACCAGCAGGTCCATCATTCACCGGACCCGCCCGGATTATCGATGGCGATACACTAGTAGTGCGGGGGCTGAGTGTGCGGTTGTACGGCATTGATGCCCCGGAAAGCATGCAGCACTGCCTCATGGGAAGCCTGACTTGGCCGTGTGGTCGTGCGGCTGTTCAGGTGCTTTCCCGCCGCATCGGCTCACGTGAAGTGTCGTGCGAAGAACGTGACCAGGGTCGCTATGGACGGGTGGTCGCGGTATGCCGGGTCGGGGGTGAGGATGTGAACGTGTGGATGGTAGCCGAGGGCTGGGCGTTTGCCTACAGCAAATACTCGAAGGATTATGTTTCACATGAAACAGCGGCGCGGGCAGCCAAACGCGGGATCTGGCGAGGCGAGGTGATCGCCCCATGGGAATGGCGCAAGGGCAAGCGGTTTGCTGACACCAAGAGCAAGTAACAAGTCAGCCAGCAGTGCAGCATCAAAGGCAACACCAGTAATAGCGGAGAGTACATCTACCACGTATCTGGGGGTCGGTACTACGACCAGACCTGCATCGACCCCTCGAAGGGCGAGCGCTGGTTCTGTTTAGAGGCTGAGGTGCGGAAGGCGTGATGGCGACGCTCGCGCCGCTAGCCAGTCCTGCACACAGTTAAAGAGTGCTAATAAGTGGACTCCAGGGCTTCTACGAAATGCGCCTCACTAATGACAGCGGGCTTGCCGTACTTCTCCCGGGATTTGATCGCTTTCTCGATCTTCCCTCCGTATGCTTGGGTTTTCCACTGCTTCGAGGCGTAGACCGCAACCACCAAGTAATCCAGCTTCCGGGTAATCGAGGCGTTCACTCCTCCCCTTGCATGGACTTCCTCCTTGTAGATTCCGCGTTGCCCCTCTGGCATGAATTCACCGGTAAACTCGAATGACCGGCCCTCAAACTCCACGGGAAGGTCGTCGAAATCCTTTGCCGATTTCATAGGTTCCCCGCCTACCGAGATTTCACCGGCCAGCGCAACGAGCGACTCAAACAGATTCTTCGATTCAGAGCTGTCCAGAATCCCGTCTGCAAGCACGGTTTCCAGCTGGTCGAACAACCTGGTAACAAGAGGATGCTCAATGCTGTCTGCATCGTTTACCCTCATCCAGTTAAGCAGGTATTCTCCTTCCTCTTGGTTGACCACACCATCTGCCAGCATCCCTTTGCAGATGCCCTGCAGGGTATGCAGGTCGCGGTCCTTGATACGTCTTCTGCTATACTGGGGTAAAGGCTTTACGGTCATTTTGTCCTCCTGGCTGGGGACCCTGTGTCAGCAGTCTGGTTTAGATTTGGGGGTTGGTTACTTTTGTATATAACCCCTTTGATTTCAGTATAGGTACTCTATGTTACTTAGAGTCGTTCGTATGCGCAATTCACTACCTTTTCACAAACGGATACACCTCTGCCAGTGGGTAGATGCCATGGAAGATACGAGGATGGCCGCAAGACTGGCTTCAGTGTTTTACATGGTGGACAACAAGATCAGGGTTCCTGGAGGATTTCCAAAGGCACCCTCTGCTGATCAATGGTTTGAGTTCATCAGGGAAGATGTCGGGAAATACAAGAACGGGCTGTTGGACAAGGACAATAATCTTTTTACAGCCATATTGATCGTCTTGGTGGCAATAGTCATTTGGTGGCTGTTTTTCTAAATCACTTGGACCTTGAGTGAAAGCTGTCTAGCTCTGTATATAAGCACCAAATCAAGGAACCTGGTCCCAGCACTCCTTCAGAGCTTTCTCACTGGAGAGGGACGGGATGCCAGGAACCGGGAGATCGGTGACTAGCGTCACACCCGTATCAGTGAACCCCAGACCGGGCGTGTTTTCTGGCCTTCTGCCCGTTCTGACGAACTCGATCACGGCTTCGACACCGAGCGACGCCATCCTGACGGGGTACTGCATGGCGGTTGCCCCGATCGCCCCGGCGGCGACGTCGCGCACCCCGTGGCAGCTGCCGTCAACCGTCACGATCATCACGTCCTTCTCCATACCCAGCGCCTTGAGCGCCGCATAGGCACCAGTCGCCGCTGGCTCGTTGATCGCGTAGGCTACATCGATCCCCGGGTACATGCGCATCAGAGCATCCATGGCAACCCGTCCGCCTTCTTCCGTGCCCCACGTTCTGGCGCTGCCAACGATACGGGGGTCGTCTTCATCCTGCATCTTCCCCTGGTCACGGATGTCGATGCCGAAGCCCCGAAGAAACCCCTGGTTGCGCAGCACATCCACCGTGATCTGGGCTTCGTACCCGTCCAGCGTGGCAATCCGTGCACGTTTCGCCGAATCCCCCAGCCTCGCCATCGCCCACAGGCCGATCAGCTCACCGGCCCTGAAATTGTCTGTCGCGAAGGTCGCATCTACCGACCCTGACGGGTCGAACGGAGTGTCGAGCGCAACCACCATCACACCGGCTTCCCGCGCCCTGGCGACGACATCCGCAAGTACCGCAGGGTCCGAAGGCGTGATCAGGATTCCCTTCGCGCCCGCGTTTACGAGACTCTCTATCGCCTCGATCTGCGTCTGCGTGTCCCCGTCATAGGCACCCGAGAAGGTGCGCAGCTCGATACCGAGCGCGCCGGCTTTCTCAAGCGCTGCCTGTTTCATAGTCACGAAAAACGGGTTGGTGTTGGTCTTGACGATCAGCCCGACGATCGGCTCGGCCGCTATCCCATGAGAGGCAGACAGCACGCATGCCAGTACGGGGGCAAAAAAGAGACGGTTCAGGGAGGACATCGCGTTGCCCCTGGTGATGCGTGGCCGTTGAATCTGGAGTTTCGACATGTCCAACGGTCAAAGATGAATTTCCATGATCCACTCGCGATAGCCGCCTGGCATGTCCGGGGAGGTGCGGGGGTCCGGATCCCTATATACGCCTGCCTTGTCAGCCAGTTGTGCCGGCAGGGCCCAGTGGACACCTTCCATCATTTTGGTCATGGCCTCGTCGGTGGTTGCGCGAACATGCAGCTGCAGCAGGTGCTCGCTGTACGCCAGACGGCGGTAATGAATGCACCGGTGCGTCCCGGGCGGGACCTCGTCGGAAGGATATACCTGGACCCCGGGCAGGGTTTTCTGCAAACGTTCCAGCAGGGCCTGTTCATCAAAAGCACTCATTAGTCAAGTCTGGCAGTTTTTTGGTAGGCTTGCTCTTCAGGAAAACCTTCAGCTCGGGCTTTCAGGTGTCTGGCAGGTTGATCAGTAGTGCTGTCCTGCGCCGATTGTGCATCTATCCTGGTCTCGAACTGATCCACCACACTACACATCCAGCCTGTTGCACCTGTCAGGCACAGACCGTCGCAGATGTTCCTATGAACGGGTTCTGCTCTGTTAAGCATTATCCTGGCGCTGATTGTCCTTGTGATCATCATGCGGGCCCTGTGATTGGTGCCAGATTGATTCTGGAATTGCTCGGCTTCGGGTCACCGTGGCCTTGCCCCTGTCCAGTCCGGCAGGACTGAATTCGTGGAGTATGACAATGTGGAAACATGGTAATAAGCTGGTCGTAGCTACACCTCTCGCTGTATCTGATAATTCGAAGTAGTGAAACAGTCTCTACAACAAAAGTAGCAGCCATCGGCTTGAATACAGTACTGGTATGCTTTTGAAACTGCTGGATGGCACGAATCAAATTTCCCCAGATATTTTCTGCGACTCCACTTGGGTAGAAATCGGCATCCCTTTCTGTGCACCTTATGGATGTCGGCTTCCAGTAATGGATACTTATCCATATAGTATTTGGCTGAGCTATCCATGATCGAATGAGAACAGCCTGAAACGTATGCGCGACTGCCAATTGCATTCTAGCCTATATCCAGATCAGAAGCGGATGTGATGAGGTAGGTCACCGGGCCGGTAACAACAAGCCCTCTATCCCTATATTGCAAGTGGATATGCTGCCAGATTGCACCCCGTGTGGATTGCCGCGGCTGTTGCCTGTACCATGACTCTTTCACCAACAATCCGTGAAGGACCCGACCATGTACCGAACCCCTTGTCTCTCCGTGCTGCTGGCCTGCATGCTGCTCACCGCCTGTGGCGGCAGTCCCAGGCATAAGCCGCCCGATACCCCGGAATACCATGCCATCCAGGACTATGAACGCATTGCCGGAGGAGCCATCCTTCTGCTTTCCACAGACCGCATCAACTGGGTTCCGGGACGAAGCCAGCCGGAACGGGTGTCCGTGGAATGCAAGGGGCTGTACTGCTCGGTGGGGTACTCGGCGTTCATCCGTGCAAACAAGGTGTACAGCCTGGTGCCCGAGAGGATAACAATCTTTGCAGACACCAACGGCATCAACACGGGCACCGAGCGAACCATCGACCCTTTCTATGACCTGCACAGCTATGCGGGGTGGATGAAGTACAGCTTCTTCGCATCCACGGTCGTACAGTACAAGCACGAGATCGACCCCGATCAGGGCGTAATCCAGACGTACGGCACCATTGCCGGCGACGCGACCATGACCAACCCCGTCACCGAAGCTACCTGGACCGGCTTTGCGACGGCCAGGGATCATAACATCGCAACGGATTTGGAATCCGTGGTGGTCGGTGATGCCAGCATATCCGTGCACATCGACGATGAGGTGCTGGCGGACGTTCGCTTGACGGGCCTGGCCAATACCGCAACCGGGCAGGCGTATGCCGATATGATCTTTGAGGGCATGTCCGTGACGGACGGGGAGTTCAGCCGCTACCATGCCGACGACAACCGCCTGTCGGGGGCCTTCTTCGGTCCCGCCCACGAGGAAGTGGGCGGCGTGTTCGATCATCCTGAAGGACTGGTTGGGGCGTATGGCGCAGATCGGGACCCAGCTTCAAACTGAGGCATCCAGGCATCGCAGGCGGGACCTGGCCGGAAAGATATACCGGGACCCCGGGCAGGGTTTCCTGCAGACGTTCAAACAGGACCAGCTCGTCAAAAGCGCTCATCCGTCAAACCGGGTGATTTGGGTATAGCATCTCGCCTCAGGGAACCCTGTCCTGCCGGTTGCAGCACCCTTGTATGGCCCCGGCAACAATCCCTGCATCGCGTGCAGCCCGCACCTTTGCTCCAGGCACGAACAGGACCGCAAGGAGCAGGTTCAGAATGGCCTTCAGCAACATGAAGATGAGCCACACAGGTGTTTTCACGGGATGGAAGTGCGAGATTTCCAGGTGCCTGAATTGAAACCCGTACCGGACCATGCCCTTATCCCTCGCTCGCCTGAAACGGTACCATGCATCATCAAATTTAGTGCCACCCCCAATTTCCACGATGGCATCCAGGAGCACTCCTGCCAGAGCCCCGGTTGCCACGCACTCCAGGCCGAACTGGACATCCTCTCCCACGGGCAAGCTGACATTGTAACGGAGGCCGTGTTCTCTCAAGAACGCCATCTCGAAAATGGCGTTGGTGCCATGGTGCAGCCTGCGCCTGGAAGGCTTGCGGTTGTTCGGGTAGATGTTGAAGCCATAGCCAATGGTACAGCCTCGGTTTTTGCATCCCTGGTAGAGTCTGTCGACCCAGCCTCTGGATGTTGGCAGATCATCATCGTCAATCCAAATCAGCCAGTCTGCCCCGATGCGATTCGCAATATCCAGCACGCGATTGCGTGCAAAGGGAATGCCGATCTTGGGCTCAAGCTCCAGATGGACATTTCTCCCCTGCGCAAAATTGTCAACCGACCCCCCCACTGAAAGCGCACTGTCATTTTCAACGAAAATGAAAAGCAGTTCTGTCCCCGCCGGGATGTTTTGTTCGGCCAGCTCGGCCAGCAATGCGACGAACTGCCTGGGTCTGCGGTGGGTGATGACCCCGATTGCGAGGCGGGCACGGATCATTTTGGAAATCTGTGGCATATGAAGTTATGTGAGGCTTGCGGCCCGGCCAAGGGAACACGTCTCCGGGAACCCTTCTTGGGGAGGCGGGCGTCGTGGCGTGTCAAACTCTCCCCTGGTTGGCCGACTGGAAATTTCAAACAGGTACACTCCCGGTGCAGATGGACAGGTTACCAGCGCGTGCTTTCGTCTTTGTTTGCTGAACCGGGCAGGGCAGGGGCACGGCGGCCCGAAGCCGAGTGACTCCAGAGCCAGTCAAACACCGGCCCCAGCGCCCACGCAATGGCGACAAGGGCGATCAGCACTAGGATGATGGTCAACAGTGCGAGGAGTCCATTCATGGGTTCAGCTATAAAAGTCTATGCCTGGAAATGAGAAACTGTTCCCTCTATTCTCAGGATTTCACTTGGCGAGCCAAGCATTGAAGCGCTGGTCAAGTTCGGCCCGGTAATCGGCCCACCAGACGTAGTCAAACTTCAGGACCGTCTTGCTGTTTTCTGGATCGGTAGGCATGTGTGGCTTCATGTCGATGCCAAGCTCGGCATGCCTGCTCACCAGTGGCGCGGAAGAATGGCGGGCGGGCCCGTAAGAGATGTATTTTGCCTGGTCGGCCAGGCGCTGGGTACCGGTGGCAAATCTCAGATAGGCTTTAACTGCTTCCAGATCTTTCACCCCTTTGGGCACCACCCAGCCGCCCAGGTCAAAGGCCTGCCAGTCCCACAGCATCGCGATCGGCTGGTTCTTTTCTGCAATGGCGGAAAACAGCCGACCGTTGTAGGCAGAGGCGATCACGACCTCGCCGTCGGCCAGCAGCTGCGGCGGCTGTGCGCCCTTTGACCACCAGACGACGTGCTCCTTGATGGTGTCCAGTTTCGCAAATGCCCGGTCCACGCCCTCCGGCGTACTCAGCACCGCGTACACCTCATCGCTCGGGACCCCATCGGCAATCAGGGCCCATTCCAGATTGTTGATCGGTTTTTTCTCCAGCCCACGTTTGCCCGGAAAGGTCTCGAGGTCAAAGACGTCTGCGAGGGTGGAAGGCTGCCTGCCCTGGAATGCATCTGTGCGGTACCCGAAGGTGGTGGAATAGACGATCTGCGGGACAAAGCAGTTGGTCCCGCCCGGCGTCAGCGTGCCGGCAAAGAAGTCTTCAGAGGCCGGGGTGCCGTCGGGAGCGGGGGCCAGCCAGGTGTCCGGGTCGACCTCCTCGACCAGGCCCTCGTCGCATGCGGTGATCGCATCGGAGGCCACCATGTCGACCAGGTCCCAGGTGACACTGCCCGACTCGACCTGTGCGCGGACCTTGGCGAGCCCTTCCGCCCCGGAATCATCACTGATGATCCGGACTTCCGGGTTTTCAGCCAGGTAAGGGTCGTGATAGGCCTTTTGCTGGCTCGCGGTGTAGGCGCCGCCCCAGGACACGATGGTCAGGTCGATGGCATATGAATTTCCGGCTAGCAACACTGTACCCGCAACTACTGCGACCACACGCAAGAACTGTTTCATGGGACACTCCTCGTTAGAGCTTGGTGAAAAATTTTCTTGAACAGTATACCCTCTAATAACTCACCTTTCGTACTCATATGCTACGGGGTATCAATATGATGAATAACAATAATACGCTCACACTGATCTGCACCCTGATCCTTTTCCTGCTGCTTTCTCCCTTTGCAATCGCCGGAGGTGCGGTTGAGGACGAGACCGAGGCCTTGAAACAAAAGATCGGGCACCTGGAGCAGGAGCTCGCCGAGGTGCGCAAGAAGCTCGCCGAGGCCGAGGCCCAGAATGCTGCGCAGGCTGCCGTCAGCGAAGCGCCTGCGGTGCAACCCGTGCCGGGTCCCGTGAAAATCGGCGGCACCTTCGGCATCAATTACGCCTACGGGGACTATGACAGCGGGCACCGCAGGAACGAGGACCTCGGGGACGTCGACCTTGAACTCTTCCGCCTGAACGCGGACCTGGACGCCGACGGATGGATCGGCCGGGTCGAGTACCGGTGGTATGACACCTACAGCATGATGCACACGGCCTGGCTCGGCTATGCGTCGGACCGCTACGGCACGCTCAAGGCCGGCATCGTGCGCGTGCCTTTCGGGCCCGGACCGTACGGGGTCTCGACCAGCTGGTTTTTCGACCAGCATTTCTACATCGGGCTGTCCGATGACATGGACCTGGGCATCCGCTGGACCAAGTCGTACGGCGATCTTGAAGTGGATCTCGCCTATTATCTCCAGGACGAGGGGGAATGGGACGGCGCCAGCCGCGACAGCTCCCGCTACAGCTATGACCCCGTGACCTGGGATGAGCACGTCGATGCCGAGGGCGATGTCACCTGGGGTGCAGGCGAGAACGGCTTTGAGGAAGACGGCCAGCTCAACCTTCGCATGATCTACGCCACCGAGCACTTCGGAGACCTGGGCGCATCCTTCCAGTATGGCTGGCTGGAGGGCAAGAACGTCGAGGACAGCGGTGCCGACCATTTTGCTGTTTCTGCGCATGCAGAAAACACCTTCGGGGACTTCACGCTGCTGTCGCAGCTTTCCTACTACGAGTACGACATCACGGATGATACGCCATGGGGAACAGGCGATCTGATCCCCATGGGGGCCTATGACTTCGCCTGGCTGGTGGCTTCCGAGGGATGGATCCCCGCCGTGTCGCTTCGCTACCACGGCATCGACACGTCCGGCATCCCCTGGATCGACAGCATCATGCCCTTTATCGAGTGGAGCACCATCCTCAAGGAAGAAAGCGACTTCAACGACAGTACCCTGTGGAGCCTTGGGGCCCTGATGTACTGGGACCAGCTGTACATCTATGCCGAACTCGGGATCTCCGACGGCAACAACTTCGTTGGCGGCGAGGGCGATGTCTATTCCAACATCTACGATGGTGTTGGTGACGTGGGTGCCAACGGAAACGACCGCTGGAACAAGCGCTTCAACATCAACGTGCGCTACTACTTCAGCCTGTTCGAATAGCAGTCCTGGATGGCGCCGGGGCATGAGGCTTGTCAGGAGGCCGGCAGGCACTGGGGTCGTTTCTCCGGGAATTCCTGCTGTACTGCCCGGGTGTATGACAGATATGCAACGGGATGTTCATCTCACTGATGCGGTGGAGCAAAGGCCGGTCTCCACCGCCCTGCCGGGCCTGGAAGGGGCTCCCAACGCCTAGAACCGCACCCCGACATTGAGCCGTGCGGCATAGGCCTGGCTGTCGGCGTTGGCGCGGTGCCACGCCAGGGCGGACTCGAGCACCCACGGCCCGTACTCCCAGAGCAGCCCTGCCGACAGGTGCACGCGGTTCTGCTCGGGGGTGGCCTCAAGCGTCTCGCCGGAGACCGTGGCGCGGGTGTCGGTATCACGAAACGCGTGCTCCAGGTGCAGTGCACCCCACAGCACGCCCTGGCCCCCTGCCGCCCCATAGGTGCGATCGGCCATCAGCCCCAGGCTGGCGCGGTAGCGCTCGGTCTGCGGGAACGACACCCGCGCGCCCACGGCATCGGTGAAGCGCTCGACCGAGAGCCGGGTGTGGTGCAGGCGCAGATGCGGGCTCCAGTGCACGCCCGCGCCCCAGTGCAGGCGATGCCCGGTCTCGACCCGCAGGTCCATGCGCTCGGCCTCCACCCCCGAGACCAGCCGCCCGACGGTGTCCGAGGAGGCCTCCAGGGTGTAGTCCGTCCAGGCGGCCCGCCCGGTGGCATAGCTGCCGTTGCCATGGTGATAGTGCGCATCGAGCGACAGGCCCTTGCCGCGGGCACGGAGGTCGCCGCCCCGGACCGGTGAGGACACGTCCGCCGTTGCCGAGACGTGGTGCACCGAGGCACGGACCCGGTGGTGGCGGCCCTGCAGGATCTGGCCACCGGCCCGCACGACGAGGTGCTCGGCATCAAAGTGCGCGCCTACGGTGGAGCGTGCCGGGTCGTGCTCGCCGGTGCTGGCGGACAGTTCCATCCAGACCGGCAGGTCGGGGGTGCGCAGGCTGTGGAGGGCCCCGGCCTGCGTGTGCAGGCCGAGCAGGAACTCCGGCAGCGCCTCGTACAGCGCCGCACGCGGCGCATACGTCTCCACCAGTACCGGACCCGCAGGCTCCGCAGGTTCGAACTCGGGTATAGACCCGGATCCGGGTTCCGGCGCAGGTTCGGGCGGACCGGGATCGGGCGGCGGAGGTGGCGGAGGTGGCGGAGGTGATGGCGTGGTGCAGTTGGGCGGGGTGCCCACCATACCGGCCGGGCACCGGGCTACCATCGCTACCTCCATGAAGTCCTCTGCATTGAAGTCGCGGTCGGCGATCACGCCCGCGGCCCGCGCGCTGAAGGTCCACGGGTCCGTGCTGCGGTCACTCACCTTCACGCCTTGCGCCTGCATCGTCACATCCCATGCCCCGTTGCGGGCCACCGCATTCGCCACCACGCCCGTATCCGCATCGTGAAGCTTCTCGCCATTGACGTAAATGGCCGTGCCGCCGCCATCGTTGAGGATCCAGCCCCCGCCCAGGGCCGCGGCCAGCCAGTTGCCGGTCCCCGCCATCTGCGCCCCGCCGGGGTTCAGGTCCACCCGCAGCTTGGGCGCGATCGCCGCCATGCTCTCGTCGATGCCGATGGTCTGCGGATCGTCTGCCACCGCGGGTACGGTGCCCGTGGCCAGGATGGCGATGTCCGAACCGGACGTGATGCTGCCTGAAGGCCCGAGGATGACCCGCCCGCCGCCCGCCAGGAACACCCCTTCGGCCGCACTCGTGATCGCACCGTTCACCGTCACCGTCTGGCGGCGGTAGCCGTTGGCATCCAGGCCCGCGACACGACCCGGGGCATCGCCGCTGAGCCTGCCCATCTGCACCCCCCGGGCGCCCGCACCGCTGACGGTGATCGGGCCGCGGAGCGCAATGTCGATATCCCCGGTCCCTTCATGCAGCCCGTAGATGCCGTGGGAATATGCCCCAGCTGTGGTAATGGAGCCATCCTGTACATCGATATCAACATTACCGGTACCCGAATTGTATCCTTGAATGCCATAGGAAGCGGTCTGTCCCTGATCATTGGTGGCAGTGCTTTCCGTGCGGATTGTGCTGTCCCGCACATCGATAATGACGTCACCCGAAACCGTGGCCAGTCCTTCGCGTCCAGTGTAAATGCCGTAACTGCCTCTGCCCGTGGTGACAATGGTGCTGCTGTCCTTCACTGTGGTTCGGGCATCACCCCGACCCACGGCACGAGTGTTCCAGATTCCCCGTCCTGCCGACGTGATCGTGCTGCCCTGGAGGCTCAATGACGAGTCAAATTCCTCAGCATCGGTGGTTTGGCCTTGCTGCTGCTGGTAGACACCGATGCGCGATGCATTGATGGCGGTGCCAGCCAACAGGTCGATTGTGACATTGCCCTTCACGTAGTGTTCGACAGCGATCCCATCCCCCTCGGTATCCCCCTGCGCACGGATCGCGCTCGCAGACTCCAAGGTGACCTCAACATTCCCCTCGCCATCATGTGTGATGCGAATCCCCCGGGACCGCCTGCCGCTGACATCGATGATTGCCCTCTCCCTCAGTTTGACCTCGATATCCCCGCTGCCGGGAGTGGAAAACGTACCATGGTGGGCAAAGATTCCATGGGCTTGCAAGCCGGTGGTGGTGATGGTGCTTTCCGACGGGTTTTCCATACCGTTTGATGAGACATCGATGGTGATATCGCCCATGCCCGTATGCTCGGCTTGGATGCCGTATGCGGAGCTGCCCGTGGTGGCAATGGTGCTTATGGCCTGTGGGGTTTCCGTACCGCCAGAGGTGATATTGATGGTGATGTCACCGGTGCCCTCATGCTTGCCATGAATTCCAGATACATTATTGGCCATCGTGTCAATGTCGACATTTTCTCCGTTAATGCTGATGCTGTCGGTGGAAGAAGCCCCCTTCGTGCATTTGAGCCAATACGTTCCGCTGCTTGGCACAGCGTCGGAATCGCTGCACACCTGAACCTCCGATGCCTGCATGTCACCCAGGGCAAGCATGGTGACCCCGACCAAGATCCGCATGGCAGGACGTATCCTGCAGGCGTGGGTCATGGCAGATAGCCAACAGGAAAGCTGGTACTGAGGGGGGGGGTTGATAAACTCATTTCAGAAAATATCCTCAGCACTCACCGGCTTGCTTGATAATGAGTGCAGGCTTGTCCACGAAAGCTGTACGCTCGCGCCAGATTGAATCCAGCCAGTCGATCTAGAGGCCTGGCGTTCTTTCAGGGGATGATGTGCCATGGCTGGTTTTCATGAGGGGTTTTCGTTCCGGCTTCGGGACAGGGGCTGTAACCGGTCGATGACGTGCTTAAGGGAATCACGTATTTCAACCATGTCATCGACGGTGAGCTCAAGCGTGGACACGTGAAAGCCGCACTGCCTGCACTGGTAGCGCCGCCACCGGACATAGAGATGATGTGTGCGGGAGTTGACGCAACGCATCCCTTGTACGGGTTCGCAGTTCGGGCAATTCACAGTTGGCAAAATCGGCAGTGTGGCTCCTTGCGGGAATGCATGATGCCATAAAAGCCCGATACGTGGTTAACCCATCCCCGGATTGCCCGCCGCCGAGGTTGGAAAGGGTGCATCATGTGCAAGAGTCAGTCGGATGGGAAATCCGAGCGCAGAGGTGCCGGAACCTGGTTGATGCCTGCCCCGTAAGGATGATGGATTTCGTGTCGACACACAGCCAGATCCTTGACCTTTAGCCCGATCTCGTCAAAGAAGTCCAGGATCGTTGTGTGAGTGAGCAGATGCGAGACCGGACCGTGGCAGATCACGGGCATGGCACCCATTCCGCCCATGGTCGAAGACCAAAAAGAACATCTCGTTGAGCAATAGTTTCATCACCAGGGGTTTCGCTTCTGTCCCTCATCTGAACCCTGGTGCGGTCACTGCAGCAGCCGGATAACGCTATTTTTCAGCCTGTTGCCTGAAATTTGCACTAATTACAGGGGCTCTATTGGTTTCATGATCAAAAATTACTTGTTTACGAATTAGTAATTATCCTCTACACTTCACCTCGTCAACACTACGAAAAACCCGGAGCCGGGTTACCTGCTGAATACAACACTTGTATAGGCGCAGGAAAACAGGCTTGTATTCCTTGCCTTGGAATAGGCAGGAACTTCCACTTTTTCGTAGATGTTGACAATGGCCCGGCACCTATGGCCGGAAACCTTCAATAGTCTATAGAGGATGGTGGGAGCATGAATATGAGAAGTTTTCCAATTAAAATGGCCTCGGTGTGCCTGATGGCTATTTCACTCTTTATGTATGGCTGTGGCGGCGGTGGCGGCGGCAGTGACCCAGAACCAGGTGGCGAAGGAACTGGAGCTGAAAATGGAGAAAGTACAGCTATGCAGTGCCCTGAAGGACAAATGGGCACATACCCAGACTGTATGCCAGCAGGTCCTACGGCAGCCGAAAGGGATGCAGAAGGAAAAGCGCTGGATAGTGCCATAAGTAAGGCTGTAAATAATACAGGGGCATTCCAAGATACAACGGATGCTACGATCACAGGGATTGTTACCAGTGGGATGCCTGCTAGCAATTCAAAGTTCGGGAAGTCCGATGAAGCACCCCACAGCATAGATGGTCGGAACGTCAATGTTTATGAAAGATCAAACGCGGGCCCGGCATCTACGGACCTAGTTGTGCTCTACAACGATAAGGCCGCAGATAAACCGACAGCATATGGAACCGTGTATCCAAATGCGGACAGTTCGACCATCGAGGGTATCAGTAGCATTAGTAGCGGTGTCATCACCTTTACTGCTGACACTGCGGCATTCTCAAGCAAGATCAAGGGCAATTTCTTTGACAGCATAGGGAATAGCCAACAGGGCAATACTGTTGCGGACAACGCCGAGACTGCAACCATAAAGGAACATGAACATAAAGGGATCTTTGACACGGTACCTGGGAAGTTCACATGTGGTGACGGTACATCCACTTGTAGCGCCAGTCGCACCGCTGCTGGTGTGCTGTCACTGTCAGCAGGGTGGACATTCACCCCGGACCCACAGGAAGCAGGGGCTGCACAGTACACCGTACCGGTAGCAGATGCTGACTACCTGCGCTTTGGTTTCTGGAAAAATACAGGAAAGAACGACAAGGGTGAGACCACCTTTACCGTTGACCCGCTATATGGTGGAACAATGCCGATCAACACAAGTGAGCTCAGCCCCGCTCAGGGCACCTTGTATACCGGCACTGCCAAGTATGTTGGTAAGGCTACCGGCAAGTATGTCAGGAAGACATTTACCTCGGATAATGATCCTGAGCACTACTTCCCGGGACAGTTCACAGCTGATGCGAGCCTGACTGCCTCCTTTGGAGGCGGCGGTATTGCGGCGGACTCCCAATATGGTGTTGTAGGTAAAATCAGCAATTTCAAGGACGGAGATACAGCCATAGACAATTCCTGGACATTGGAGTTACAACGCGCTGGCTTTGGTTCTGGAGAGGATTCCCTTCATGCTACCAGTGGTGTGTTTTCTGGGATTACCGAGGGTGACAAAGCGCTTGAAGGCAACTGGGAAGGCCAATTTTTTGGATCCGCACCTCAGCTAGATGCTGACACGGAAACTGATGGTAATCAGCAGGCCTTTCCTACAGGTATTGCTGGACAGTTCGATGGCCGCTTCACAAATGGAAGTGTATTGGGCTCCTTTGGAGCAGCACATCAAGACAACTAAAATCTCTTGAAGGAACAAGAGGGGTGTTTGATGATTTCTCATCCCGCTTGTGCAGTGAGTAATCGAAGCTCCCAAATTTCGTTCGCTCACGAACCCGGGGCAGGTGCTAACGAACCTGCCCCATCTCTTTCCAGGAGCACGGGCATCAGGTCTTGGTAGAGTCAGCATCCTCCAATCTCCAGCAGCCCCTGCTCTCTTTCGAATAGACAAGGATAAGGAACATCAGTTGAATTCCCCGAATGATTCGCGGGCCTTTTGGGTCCGAGTGAAGTAGACATCACTCGGAGCTCCTGAAACACCGAGATCCAAGACAGTCCCGGTGTCTCACTTCCTAAGGATGTACATCTACAACATCAAATCGGTCAATGGAAATTGCGTGTACACAACGCTCGCAACCGACACCAGTCATGCGCTTAGGGAGTTCTCCCGACAACTGGGCAAGTGCCTGGCACTCAACACGACAGAAGACACCCGGCCAGCCTACATAATGGGCCAGCGGGTCATACAGGCTGGGGACGATGCGGCGGCATTGAACTTCGGCATCCGCGTGTACGATGTCACCGGGCTTTATTAATGATCTCCTGAGGAGAGGGCTTCGAGGACCGTGCAAGGCATCTGTGCACAAAGCCTGGAACCACTTTACAGGCGATACGCAGAGGGCATGCTTGCATCTACACTCGGTGCCTCTATGCCATAGGAACGGAAATCGGCACATGAAAACCTGGTTCCAATAAGACTTGGTGCCCAGTGCTAGGAGAGGGCTGGCACTCATCGTGCAGGGTATCTCTCGCGGACAGGCAGCAGAAATGTGTCAAGTTGTTGAGAATAGCCCCAACCTCCCCGGATTCCTGATGCAAACCCGTCCTAGACGATGACTGTCCCCATGCTTCGAAAAGGATTTGCTGTGGTCGTCCTGACAATCCTGTCCGTGGCACCTGTCCAGGCGGTGAGTGAACCGCCCGAACCGGCACCCATCACCTCCCGGATCACGGAAGCTCGCACCTTGATCCTCTCCGGTCGCTTCGGTGAAGCCTTGACACGGCTGCGCCCCGTGGCTAAGGCGTATCCTGCCAATACGGACATCCATTTCCTTTTGGCCCTGTCGGCCATTGAGAGCTCCAGAATGGCGAAAAGCCCACAGGTGCAAATGGCCTTGCTGGATGAGGCGATCGCCGCACTCCACGCCATCCTGGTCGACCAGCCAGGCCTAGTGCGTGTGCGCCTGGAACTGGCACGTGCTTTCTTCTACAAGAGGGAAGACCGACTGGCACGCATGCACTTCGAGCAGGTGTTGGCAGGCCAACCACCCGGGCCTGTAGTCTCCAACGTGCAGCGATTCCTTGCCAAAATCCGTGCCCGGCGCAACTGATTCGTGTATCCCAGTGCTGCTGTGGCTGCTGGGAAGCGAGTGCTGAGTACGTTGACATGGTTTCCCCGGTACCGAGCACTTTCCAGTACAGGGCTGACCTGGGGGCAGCGTCCCAGCCTCACATCCAGTAGAGACACCTGCCCTTTATTCTATTACAGTAGAGAAATACACAGGCATGGCTGATTAGAGGAAGATGCCATGGGCAAAGGCCCGATTTCAAAACCGGTCAAGCGCATCAGCAAGGAGGCCCAGATTCGTCGCGACAAGATCCGCGAATGCACCGAGATCTTATTGGCGTTCCTGATCGGCAGTGCGATTATGATCCTCGTGGTTGCCGTAGCAGGCCTTACCGTGTACTTCACCATTGCTGGCCTGATGACACTGTTGCAATAACGGCCGTGCGCCAGGATTGGATGAACTGGACCATATGGATGGGCGATAGCCTGGATACCATACCGGGTATGGATAGGGCCGTGGAGCCTATGCCATTGCACGGTAGAAATATTCACTTCCATACAGGCGTTAAGCCGAAAATCCACAGCAGAAAATCTCCCTCCCATATTGGTGATCGACCCGAAGGGCTGCCTTTGGCAGCCTTTCTGCTTTTCCGGCATCAGAAGCACAGCATGCCAGCGGGACGACTGGCACTGACAGCTTCGGTGCAACTGGCGCACCCTTCGGGGATGGGCTACAATTCAGGCGTGCCGGGTTACCCGCCAAATACAACAGCCTAGTTTCTGGTGATGGCCAGCCGTCTGCCAAAGCTTGGCAAATCGGTGGAAACCTCCTATCTTTTTAGTAGCGTTAGCAATGGCCCGGCACCCACTGGATGCCGCCTCGCCATCATTGCTTCCGTCATACCCTTTTCATGGTCTTCACCGCTTGGGGTGCACGCATCTTCTCATAGCTATGAATAGGTGCTCCATACGCTCACGCTCAAAAGTAAATCTGTCGCACCCGTAGAGCTGGCCCACAGCACGGCCGAGTGCCTGATGTGTCCGGCGCAGGTCCGGCGGCATTAGATCGGGATCATAAAGAACTGCAAGCGTAGTACTTGGATGCGGCTGTACGGGCACGTGCTTTGCTTCATGACACCAGGCAGAGTACTCCAATTCATACAGTGTGGGAGGCAGTTCGTGAGTTAGAAGATTACTCATTGTAGAACTTTGGTTGCTACACCCGAAGCCAGGATATGCCGTGTCGGAAAGTGTTTCAGTTTAGAGATTTCCGCAATTCTAGAAACGGGTTTCCGCAGTACTAGCCTGGCTCCTTGTACAGTCTTGTACCTTGGCATTATCTGCCAGAAAAAAAACGGACCCTGCAGGGCATGTAAGGCCCTAATGCAATCACATTAGAAGATCAATTGACGGAACGCTTCGGCCTGCTGCCGGGAAGTATCAGTCCATAGGAATCCGAATGACCACGCCGCCCATCACATCATCCACGCTGAGATCCCGGCGCGGGGAATCCTTGTGGTTGTTGTGGCACTGGACACAGGCCTCCACGACTGCGTAATCGGGGTACACCGCACTGAAATAGCGCTCACCGCCGAGTTCCTCTTCCCCGTAGAAGTTTTCTCCCGGGTTATCGGCAACATGCTCAAGCCCCTGCCGCTCCAGGTCGGTGGCAGGGCCGTTCTTCTTGTTGATGGGATGCAGGGACAGCAGCGAATAGGAAAAATCTTCCGTGTTGTCCAGCACTTCCTCGGCCACGAATCGAAACATCTGTGAGGGCAGGGGCAGGCCGGCATCGTCTTCAAAGTGCTCTGAGGCAATCAGGACTTCCTCGTCCACGGTGAGTCGCTGGACCACGACACGGGTATAGATCTCGCGGTTGGCTGACATCACTTGGTACAGCATGTCCGTGACTTTCGCATAGGGGACACCCTCGGAGGAGCCCGCAGTTGTCATGGCCACGCCAACGCTCCACAGGAACCCGACCATTACTGCAATTCGCTTCATGTTTTTTCTCCCGTGTGGTACACACTGGCATTGTCGCTGAAATTTGTGCACGTCTTCAAGGTGTGCAGGCCACACATGGCACATATTTGCATCAGTTCTCCGGTGCATCGGGGTTCGACCGGCTGCGCGCAATGGCCCAGTCGATGCTTTGCACGTGAACCCCGGGCTTGCCGGTAAAGTTCTTTCGGATAAGCCCGGGATCGGCAAGCGCATCCAGCGAAAAGCCGAGGCTGTGACAATCCAGGCAGACGCTCCGGATCATTTTCTCGTTGGGCCGCAGGTTGTCGTTCTGGTTGTGAGTGGTGCGCACCTGCCCGCGGTGTTCGAGTTTTGACATGTGGCAGCTCGCACAGCTGACGCCACTGCCGGGCGGGGCTTCACCGGCCCGCTCCAGTTTCCAGAGCATATGGTGGGGACTGTCGAAATAGCTGCGGGTGTGCAGATCATCGTGGCAGGATGCGCAGGCCTCGACCTCGGCACGGGTGGTATCCAGGGCATGCTCACCGTGGCAGCTGCCGCAGTCGATGGCCAAGGCGGGGTCCGCATCGGCACGCATGGGCAGGCGTGCTTCTCCCACGGTCATCCAGGCAGGCACGGCCGGATCGCTGAGCCAGCGGCTCATCGACACCGGCATGACCTGGGAGAGCCCGAGCCTGGCAAGGCTGCGCTGTGCATTTCTGGGCTTTGCGATGCCGGGGTGCTGGCGCATGCCGTGGCGTCCCATGACAAATGTCTTGGCCTGCGGCTTGTGACACGCCATGCACACGTTCATTGGCGGGACATCGATCCAGTGTGCCAGCGCCTGTGTTTTCGGGGCATCCTCGGCGAGATCTGTCGCATGGCAGCCGGTGCAGTTGACCCCGGCCCGTGCATGGCCGGAGTCTGCCCAGTGCTCCAGCACGTTTGGGACGGCCAGCGCAGCCGACGGTGCAATGGCATCGCCTGGCTTCAGGGCCTTGTCTGTGGATACCGGCCGGGCACGGTAGCGCGCAGCCAACCCGTGCACAACTGGGCGTGCCGGCTCAGGCTGCCCGGCATGTCCGAGCAGGAAGTCCTCAAAGAGCGCGCGGTTATCGTGGAAGTTGTGACAGCCTGCCGTCGCACAGGTCTCAAAGCCGAGGCCTGCGTGACTGGCCCGGGTCGTGCGGATATCCTGCTCGCCTTTTGAGTGGCACGCCACGCAATAGTCCATCGCAACGGTGACCGCGCTGGCCCGCGTGATCTCCGGGCGGTGCTCGATGTGACAGGTGGTACACCGGCGGGCATCCAGCCTGTCCCAGTACTCCGCCATGCGCGGGTTGCGAAAGCGCTTGCGCGAGTGGCTGTCCTTGGCCGCCTTCAGCTCGTTCTCGTGACACTTCCTGCAGTTCTTGTTCAGCGTCTTTTCTGCAACCTCAGCATCTGCAAAGATGGAGCTTCCATGGCAGGTCTCACAGGCCATCTCCAGCTGGTGATGGGCATGCGTGGTTTGGCCGATCAACAGCATCCGCCGGTCGCCGCCCACGGTCATCGTCACGGCCATGTACACGGCACCCAAGAGGGTCACTGCCAGCACAAGCTTCAGGAGTCTGCCAAACACGTGATGCTCCCTAGTAGAGATACACGGTCAAAATGTGCACGATCAGCAGGGCGGGCAGCGGGCACAGGGCCAGGGCGTGCACCCAGATCAGGACGCGCCGCGCTGCAAAGACCCGGCTCAGGCTGATCTGCTTAATCCGGGGAGCGCCTCCGACCACAACCCCGGTCAGTGCACCCGAAAGCAGCACGGTGAGGTAGGTGGCCATGAGCGCGGCATTCAGGTTATCGCCTAGGCGAAACCCCGTGTGCATGAACAGAACGAATACGCAGGCGATGCCCAGGGCGAGGTGCGAAAGCCTCCAGCGGTGCGAACCCGAGAGCCAGACCAGCAGCTGCTTTTTGAGCGCAAGGGCGATCATCAGGCCGGTCAGGCTGAGCGCGAGCAGCAGGTAGCCGCTGAACTGCTTCCAGGAATCGTCAAACCAGAGCTGCGCAGGAAGCGAAGGGCCATAGTGGTCCGGAATGCCGATGCCCGGGACCAGCAGGGTGGCGATTACGGCCGCACTGGCCACAAGGGCCAGGGTCAGCGTCAACTGCTTGAAGTGCGCCGCCTGGGCACGCGCCGCACGGATGATTTGGTCCTGGATCTCGCTGATGGTGCTGGTGAGTTCGCGACCGATCAGGTCCATCCTGCGCAGCAGTTCGAGTCTCGAAGCGGTCTGTTTGGTTTCCCACTCGGGAAACAGGTCGGGAAGGATCTGGCAGGCATCCACCAAGCTGATCAGGGCCACATCCCGCGGGTCCGGGATCTCATCGGAAACGACGTCCTCGATGCGCGACTTGACCGCCTGCAGGGGGGCCTCATCCAGGGTGGAGTAGCACACGGAGCGGAAGATCCCCAGAAAGCGGGTGTGCTGCCTTTCCAGGATACGGCGATTGACCAGGCTGTCCAGTGCCTGTTCACGGATCAGAGCGGCATCCTCGGTGGCCAGCACCCGTATCCAGGTCGGGGTATCGGTAATGTCCGTACGCACAGAAATTTTCTCCAGGACACGATCCAGCATGGGATTGCCCGTGGGCGTAGGGTCTGTGATTACGAGCGCCTGAAGGTCCGTATCGATCCGGAAGTCAAAGGCAAGGTCCATCAGGATAGCGCCCGCCAGGGCACATTCGAAGGCGTGTTCCTTGACGGGAAGAAACAGGCCCTCCTCGTCACCTAGCAGGAGCAGGAGTTCCTCTGTAAATGTCAACATAGGCTGCCCCACTGGGGCTAGGAACACTCGGTAGGTGCCAGTGCCTGCGCAGGTTCAATGAAACCGGGCATCTGAACTATCAATTGCTGCACGGGGTCCGGAAGCACGTACCATCTCATATCATCATCGCACTAGTGCTGGCTTACTTGATCAGGAATACACACGCCTGTCCTTCCATACTGGCTTAGTGTACACAGACTAGGGGTCTTGTAAACTCCCGATTGATCCCTATAGGGCCCTGAGCTTCTTGCTGTATAATGCCTCTCCAAGTGACAAGTGAATAGCCATTGTTGCTTACAATCCATGTACTATCATTATTGAACCAGAACTACTGAGCATTAGATTTATGAATAACAATAAAGCAGGATTTTCATTACTATCTTCGACCATATTTATACTCGTTGCCGTACTCGCCTTGTCCGCCTGTGGTGGTGGAGGTGGCAGTAGCGAGGATGTGCCGCGATCATCCGACTACAATACTCTGAATACTGTCACAGGCGTTTTGAATTCCGGCTCGGTCAACTCCCAGTCTATACTGAGCAACTCGAATACTGCACAAGCGATCCGCAGTGCCATCGGTGTGGCCTCGGGGGTAAACCCCCCTGCTCATAACGGTGCACCCACAGGCATAACGGCGACAAGGGGGGCAGTGAACCAGGCCGACATCACCTTCACTCCAAGTCCTAGCACGCCGTGGATTCGCTCCGGTACGGCCCCCGGGGCTTCAACGGTTCCCTGGTTTGAGGGGTCGAAGTGGACCCGCAAGCGTCCAGTGGTGGTGGACGATCCGCCCTCGAACCCTGACGTGCCGGAGACGGTCTGGGTCTGGACGGATATCGATGGGCCGAGTGCGGAGCACGTCACTGTGGGCAACCCCCTGGACAGGGACACCAATAGTGATGAAAGCCCCGATGCCATCGACATTACAGCGGCCCGTTTGAACCTTGTGTCGAATATCGGGCGTGCCCCGGAAGATCCGCGTGAGGACGATGCCCAATCCGTGAATCCGGTTGACCGTGGTGTATTTGGTGAGGACAGGACCTTCAATCAGGGCCACGAAATTTCCGGGCGCTTCAATGGTGCATATGGTCTTTACAGTTGCGTTAGCACAACCTGCTCGATCAATATCAGCAGCACTCCTGGCGTGGGTATCACGGAGATGAGGGGCTGGGTGTTCACGCCGAAGTCCGAGACCGGGGCGGGGGGGGGCACGCGCCCGCCGCAGATTCTTGTCCCGGACAACGACTATCAGTATTTCGGCATCTGGCTGCGTGGCCCGGACCCGTCCGCCGATGACGGGTTCGAGGTTGCGACCTTCTCCGGCGGCTCACAGCCGTTTACTGGGACAGTTACCGCGCTCTCCGGCCGGGCGTTCTATTCGGGTCCGGTCGCCGGACAATATGTGCAGGACAGTGGTAGCAGTTCGAGCACTGGCCTGTTTACGGCGAAGGCGCAATTGCAGGCCACCTTCGGGGGGACACCTGGAGTCACTGGCACGCTGTCGGATTTCCGGGACGGTAGTCGCGATTTGGGCTGGAGCCTGACCCTTCAACGGGCACCGGTTTCAGGTGTCAATTTCTCGGGCGTGAGCAAGGGTCTAAGCCGGGCCGGGACCTATCGAGGCACGACTGGCTACGAGGACAAAGGCAATGACAATTTCGGTCGCTGGCAGGGACAGTTCAACGGTAACCGGAATGACGGATATCCGGACGGAATCTCAGGTCGTTTCAACGCCAGATTCGATGATGGCCTGGCAGTTGGCGCTTTCGGTGCGAGAAAAACGCCTGTTCCTTGATAGGAAGAAACAGGCCTTACGGCCTTACCTGCCAAATCGCAACCGCATAAACGGCTCGCTCCACAGCCTCATTGAGGCGGGAATGAGGCCCAAGACATCGGCAGGTGTTGTGACTGGCACAGTGTCCTTGGCTACAGGGCCACTGTTTGTGGATTTGAGAAACTTGGTAGTGTGTCCGTTTGAGATTTTGGGGTTCACAGGTACGGTAAGCTGGCAGGCCTACTGAACTGCCATCGGCGCCAAGAGCCTTGTGCCGTCAAGCGTCTTGTAGCAGGCCCCCAGTCCCTCGCCGGATTCCGTTCCCAGGTAGTCTCTCAGCCCTTCAGACATTTTCTCTCCATCTGACCCTCCGCACGTTATAGGCATACCGTTCGTGTCTATCGCATCTCTCGGTATCAGAACATGCGGGCATAGCACCAGGGGATGGTCCTTGATTCTGGAAGGCTCCCCTATCCAGAAACCGGCAAACATCATGGCAGGTGCTTCTCCTTGCAGAATCTTATTGTTGGTTGTGGAAGTCAAGTAGGCCATTCCCGGAGAATCAGGAACTCCTTCGCTATTTACACCCACGTAAGATGTGGTGATGGTTTTCTCCGATCCCCGGATGAGCTTATGCCCCGAATACTGGAAGTCCAGCTCAATCCCTCCTTCAAGATCAACAGAAGTCATCGTAATACCGAGTTTTCCAGTAGACTCGTCTCCCGTAAGGCGCACATTGACGTTCCCCGAGCTGCAATCTGTCTTGCCCTGTCCGTTTACACTGAGAAAGAGTTCCTTCATTTCCGCAAATTCAGGCTCCGTGGCTGTACTGTTGTCATCACATGAAAGAAGAAACGCCGTCACCAGGCAGAACGCAAGTGATTTACAGATATAATTTTTCATTAAAGCCATCCTCCTCACCTTCTCTTAGCCCATTGCCGGGCAGTTTTCAAAAATCCTGACTTTGCGCCTAGAACCGCACCCCGACATTGAGCCGTGCGGCATAGGCCTGGCTGTCGGCGTTGGCGCGGTGCCACGCCAGGGCGGACTCGAGCACCCACGGCCCGTACTCCCAGAGCAGCCCTGCCGACAGGTGCACGCGGTTCTGCTCGGGGGTGGCCTCAAGCGTCTCGCCGGAGACCGTGGCGCGGGTGTCGGTATCACGAAACGCGTGCTCCAGGTGCAGTGCACCCCACAGCACGCCCTGGCCCCCTGCCGCCCCATAGGTGCGATCGGCCATCAGCCCCAGGCTGGCGCGGTAGCGCTCGGTCTGCGGGAACGACACCCGCGCGCCCACGGCATCGGTGAAGCGCTCGACCGAGAGCCGGGTGTGGTGCAGGCGCAGATGCGGGCTCCAGTGCACGCCCGCGCCCCAGTGCAGGCGATGCCCGGTCTCGACCCGCAGGTCCATGCGCTCGGCCTCCACCCCCGAGACCAGCCGCCCGACGGTGTCCGAGGAGGCCTCCAGGGTGTAGTCCGTCCAGGCGGCCCGCCCGGTGGCATAGCTGCCGTTGCCATGGTGATAGTGCGCATCGAGCGACAGGCCCTTGCCGCGGGCACGGAGGTCGCCGCCCCGGACCGGTGAGGACACGTCCGCCGTTGCCGAGACGTGGTGCACCGAGGCACGGACCCGGTGGTGGCGGCCCTGCAGGATCTGGCCACCGGCCCGCACGACGAGGTGCTCGGCATCAAAGTGCGCGCCTACGGTGGAGCGTGCCGGGTCGTGCTCGCCGGTGCTGGCGGACAGTTCCATCCAGACCGGCAGGTCGGGGGTGCGCAGGCTGTGGAGGGCCCCGGCCTGCGTGTGCAGGCCGAGCAGGAACTCCGGCAGCGCCTCGTACAGCGCCGCACGCGGCGCATACGTCTCCACCAGTACCGGACCCGCAGGCTCCGCAGGTTCGAACTCGGGTATAGACCCGGATCCGGGTTCCGGCGCAGGTTCGGGCGGACCGGGATCGGGCGGCGGAGGTGGCGGAGGTGGCGGAGGTGATGGCGTGGTGCAGTTGGGCGGGGTGCCCACCATACCGGCCGGGCACCGGGCTACCATCGCTACCTCCATGAAGTCCTCTGCATTGAAGTCGCGGTCGGCGATCACGCCCGCGGCCCGCGCGCTGAAGGTCCACGGGTCCGTGCTGCGGTCACTCACCTTCACGCCTTGCGCCTGCATCGTCACATCCCATGCCCCGTTGCGGGCCACCGCATTCGCCACCACGCCCGTATCCGCATCGTGAAGCTTCTCGCCATTGACGTAAATGGCCGTGCCGCCGCCATCGTTGAGGATCCAGCCCCCGCCCAGGGCCGCGGCCAGCCAGTTGCCGGTCCCCGCCATCTGCGCCCCGCCGGGGTTCAGGTCCACCCGCAGCTTGGGCGCGATCGCCGCCATGCTCTCGTCGATGCCGATGGTCTGCGGATCGTCTGCCACCGCGGGTACGGTGCCCGTGGCCAGGATGGCGATGTCCGAACCGGACGTGATGCTGCCTGAAGGCCCGAGGATGACCCGCCCGCCGCCCGCCAGGAACACCCCTTCGGCCGCACTCGTGATCGCACCGTTCACCGTCACCGTCTGGCGGCGGTAGCCGTTGGCATCCAGGCCCGCGACACGACCCGGGGCATCGCCGCTGAGCCTGCCCATCTGCACCCCCCGGGCGCCCGCACCGCTGACATTGATGCTGCCGCCCACCGTGACCATGCTGCGCCCCGTTGCCGCCGTTCCAACATGATAGGTGACGATGCCGTGGCCAGAGGGGCCCGTGGTGGTGATGCTGTTGCCTGTTCCGGTGGAAATGTTGATGTCACCGGTGCTGCTGCTGGCCTTCTGCCATCCTATGATGCCATAGGATAAGGTGCCGGCCGTGGTGATGGAGCCGTCCTGCGCATTGATATGGACATCACCGGTTCCCTTGTGATGTCCAACGATGCCATGGGCTGCAGTGAAGGGATTCTGCGTCGAGATCATACCCGTACTTTCCGTGTCGATGGCGTAATCGCCTTGTACATTGATCCGGATGTCGCCGCTGGCGCCTGCATGGGAAAGAGCCTCGATGCCGAATCCCAGGGTACCCCCTGTCTTGATCTCGCAGGGAGCTGCAGGTGAATCCGTACAGACCAGATTGATCGTTTGATCACCGGTATCCGACCTTTGGCTAAAGACAGCATCCGCCGATGCTCCTGACGTTGTGATCTTGGTATCGGTTACCGTTGTCGTGGCATCCCCGGGCCGCACCCCGGAAGTGCTGTTGCTGATGCCCTTATTCACGGCTGTGATGGTGTTCCCATTCACTTCAATGATCCCGTTCGTTGGCAAGTAAGTGCGGCTCCCCTGCTGATTACGCTCAAGCTGGATGGCGTAGGGTGCCGTGATCGTTACCCCAGATCCTGAGTCGATCTTGGCATAACAGGATGAGCCACTTGACTCAGGGCATTGCCCCAGAGACTGCCCATACACACCGTAGCCAGTCGAGGTAAGGGTAGAATCCGTCAAGGAAATCTCAAGCTTGCCGGACCCACGGTGCTGTGCAAGTATTGCGGAACTCGAAGAAGCGCCGTGAACGGTGATGGTCGACGAGGAAATGCTGGTCAACAGGTCCCCTGGCTGAGTACTGGGATGGATAGCGTCCTGATCAACTCCACGCTCGGCAAAAATTCCATCGGCTGCTGTAGACCCACCCGAAGTACCAGTCACAATATCTGTGTTACTGACGCTGATATCGACGTTGCCGCTGCTTCCCGTGTGCCTACCCCGGATGGCATTGGCCATATTACCCGTAGTAGCGAGGTCGCTTCGCGTGGTGGAGTCTCCTGTGCCGCTTGAGGAGATATCGATCATGACGTTGCCGGACCCGGCATGCGAGGCGGACACGGCATGCTCCGAACTTGCTGAGGTATCGACGTCGACCCCGTCGAGATCGATGCCGATGTTACTTGTACTGGTCTGGTCTTCTGTACATTCCACTCGCTCTCCGGATTGAGGGCTGTTGCTGCACACGGCCTGCGCCCATGCATCCCTGTTGCCCGGTGCCAGGAGCATGACCAGGGCGATAAGGCTGGTGAGCGCATAGGCGCGCGCTGTGAGACCCAAACGCATTGGACATGCCTGAATTGCTTTAGCCATTTTTTTGGGGGGGGGGGGGGGGGTGATCTTGTTTTCATCGTTGTCTTGCTTGTGTGTAAGGTAATTTATTGG
>JAPOYL010000011.1:214654-221786 GCA_026706595.1 Gammaproteobacteria bacterium
TGTGGTTCCTCTACTCATAAAAATGTGGATTTGCGGGTTCTAATTCTTTTGGTGGGTGGGGGGGGGGGAGGTTGGCACGATGATCTTGTTTTCATCGTTGTCTTGCTTGTGTGTAAGGTAATTTACTGGAAATTGTAATTTATGGACACACTTGAGAACAACTGGCAACTTCAAGTGATGGGTTCAATGGCAACTGATGCAACTGGAATTGCCCCAAGCCCAAAGGCTGCTGGGCCAGCGGGATCATCGGCATTTCAAGACCGTACCTCAGGGGCGGCACTATGCCATCGTCTCGCGGCGTTCTGCCCAGTTCACTGCCCGCTGTTTGAGGAAACCGGGAATCACTCTCCCCCTCTCCACGAAATCTGGAAAAAGCCCCAGGAATCGATTTTTGAGCCGTTCCCGACGATTTGCTCGAAAAACGGGGTGCGAGGATGGTCAGCAGGGGGCGATCTCAGGGCGGGCAGGGGTATCCTGTCTCCGGAATCCGGGTACGATTGAGGTCCACGGTGTCTTGGCCGTGCAGGGGCTGGCCTCAAAATTCGACCTGGGGCACGGGTTTTGTAATCGAAAATATGATCTTCAAAACAGGCCTTGATGAAGTGAGCGGAATTGTCCGGTGAGCTTGTAGAGGGTACGATAGAAGTCTACAGTTGCATGAATAGACGGGTTGCAGCCAAATCTCCATGGCGCATAAGGCACGCCACTGGGCAAGCAAGCCATCATCCGGCTCCCGGATCGCTTCAAGCCGGATTTTCTAAAGGTCCCGAGGCTGCGTAATTTTGGGTCGGGAGCTTGCCAACGCCCGATTTTTTTGGGGACCTGACCCCGTTTTTGGGCCGTTGATCAGAAACCGGGCTGCGAGAATCGCCTGTACGGCACGATCCCGGGTTGGGATAGGCTGGGGTACTTACCAGCGATCAATGACTTACGGCGTTGCCAGGACAGGGTCATCAAGCCGGTCACGAGGAAGGACACGCTCCCGATGGTGACCCAGGTGATCAAGATGACGAGGACAGCCAGTGCTAGTTCGGGGTGCGCTCCCTACTTCTGATAGCGCGCCTCAGCGGCAGGTTTTCGGTAGCATCTCGGTTTTTTCATTGCCGGGGAGTGAGGCTTGGCCATGGTCAGTCATTCCAGTGCTGGGCAACGTTGGCAATGATGGCAATGATGGTGAGTGCGAAGGTTACGGGCACCCACCATGGGAGTGCAGAGGAGAAGAATACGTCCAGCAATCCGTGCAGGAAACCCAAGGCGATCACGGCCTTGAGGCCGAGCCAACTGGAACCGACCGCCAGCCCGTACCGATGCCACCTCTTGCCGATCTTCTCTCGGCGCTCCCGGTCATAGGCTCGCCGGTTGGCGGCCTGCTTTCGCTCCCATGCGGCGAGCTCTTCGCCCTCTAGCATGATGCAGTCCCCTTCGGCAGAAGTTTCGTCACGATGTAATAGCGCAGCCATCCGGAGACGCTGCGCTGCTGTTTGGCTGCGGCCTTTTTCAAGGCATCCAGCTCCTCGGGCGTAACCCGAAAGCTGACAGGCACCATTTCAGGGGGTTTTATGGTCATGTCGTCCTCCTGGATATGTTCAATGTGAATGTACTCAACCGACAATGGCAGCTGGACTATGGTCTTGCAGCTGCTGCGCAATGGATCAGCTACATGCCTGCCAGAATCGCAAGTCAGTGCCAGGCATACAGGTCCAGAGCCCACGCGACCAGTACGGTAAGCAGCACCGGTTTTTTCATGGTGTACTCCTTACCAGCCCTGCAGGAAACCATACACGAAAATCCAGCCCACGGTGAGCTTGAGCCCCAGCCAGGTATACCCGACGACCAGCCCGTACCGATACCAGCGCGTGGCGATCTTCTCCCGGTGCTCCCTGTCATAGGCCCGCCGGTTGGCGGCCTGTTTTCGCTCCCAGGCAGCTAACTCTTTACTTGTCATGATGCTGGGTCGACTAGCCACGGCTGCGACCCTTCTTCTGAAGGTGATTTACCACGATGTGATAGCGTAGCCATTCGGACACGCTGCGCATCTCCTCGGCCGCAGCAGCCTTCATGGCATCCAACTCCTCGCGGGTAAGCCGGAAGCTGACGGGCACCCGGTCATCTGGTTTTTGGGTCATGTTACTCTCCTATTGGTTGTTTACTACCTGCACGTCCTGCGCGTAGCGGCTTACGATTTCGAAGGAATCCGCGATGCTGGCGTGCTTCTCTATGACGATTGCCTCGGGAACCGTGCGTGATCGCTCCCGGTTCCGCTCAAGCGCCGTTTGAAGGTCACAGGCCACGTATACCAGCCGGGTGCGGTATCCGGCCCTGTGGGCCCTCTTGATCAACTTCACGTACTTTTCAGCGGTGGAGCCGGTGCCATCGAAAACGAAACTCTCTCCGGACTCAATGGCGTCCTCGGCCCGCTGGGAAGCCAGCGAAGAGGACCAAGAATGTATCTCCATGGACGGCACGCGCTCATCGTAGTCGGGATGCTCTCTCTTGATGGTGTCCGAATCGATCGCCATCATCTCGCCGAACATCCGGCCCCTGATGTAGCTTTTCCCGCTGGCCGGGCCGCCCATCATCAAAATTAACTGTTTCATCACTTGTTTGCTTGTATTGGTTTTAATGTTTATTTAACTACATATTATTACATATGAATTAAAAGTGCAACCGGCAACGGATATGGCCGCCTGGCACCTGGTGATCGCAACACGGCGAACTGCACGAAGGATCCCGGGTGCCTGGTTAGCTCACTGGCTCGGGGATCCCGCGACCAGCTCGCCGCTCCGCCAAATCTGCGGCCAGCACTCGGCACCGAAAAAACTGCCCTCGCTGCCGTAGCAACAGCAATACTCCACGCCATTGGCCTCAACCGTGTACGAGTGCAGGGCAGAATTGCTATGAGCATTTGCAAATTCAACGATGGCGACATCATCAAGGCCCAGGCTGGCCAGATGCGGCAGTCAGTCGGAAATCAAATGGCGCGCCTTAATCATCCAGCCGGAGAAATGCTCCGGGTGCCACTGCACCCGAACATCACTTGCTCTTTTCATGGTGAGTTCTCCTGGAAGGATGCAGGCAGGCACCGAAGCCGATCAACGGCCATGGCGCCCGCGCTGCGTTTCAAGTTATCGTTACTGGGTAACGAACGGCTGCCCGTCCACCTTGGCGTACGAGATGCGCAGCAGGCGCCCGTTCAATCGAACGCCGCGCTGCCCGTCCAGATCGCCGCCCTCATAGGCGAAAGGCTCCGCCGCCAGGTTGCTGATCGTGAAGCCGATCAACACCTTTAGCTTGCCCTCAACGGCACATTGCAGTTCCCGCACAGTGGCCTGTGCCTTGCTGCCGATCACGGCGCACTCGAAGTGCGTGTACTGAACGGCACCGGAACGGCCCCGAAGTGCCGCGATCGTAGCGGAAAGATACGGCGAGCCGTCCTCTGGCTCGACTTCCTGCACGCGCTGCAAGTAGCCCACGCCGGTGGTGTGCAAGTCAAAATACTTGGATTCGTCATTCATGGTAAATCTCCAGTCAGTCCGTGGTGTCTGCCATCGTCAGGCCCCGGCCAACACGCCGGGACGACCGGGACCGCCTCATAGCGGCCCCGGTTTCGGCTCTAGTCCTCGCCGGGCTGCATGATCGTGACGACCGGCTCCGAGTCATCGCCCGGACCGATCACCAGTTTCAACTGCACGGCAGTGGCTTCGCTGGTGTCATCGCCGCGCTTCACGCGATCAATGGCGTAGACCAACGAACTGGCGGACCCCGCCCGGCTCTTGATGTTGATCGCCGCCATGAAAAGCACGTCCCAGAGGCGCGCTGATTCGTCCTGATGACACTGCTCCAGGCTGTCAGCTTCGGACCATGCCACGCAGTCGGCCCAAACGGTCGCAGTCAACGCCACAGGCAAGACAAACCCCGCTGGCTTGGCTTCCTCGGTAACATCGATCAGGACGCCATCCTCAAGGGCCTGTGCCCGTGTGTATGTGAAGATCGCACTGCCGAAATGCTCGGCTGTGCTTTGCTGGCTTGTGGTTTCATTCATGGTAAATCTCCAGTCAGTCCGTGGTGTCTGCCATCGTCAGGCCCCGGCCAACACGCCGGGACGACCGGGACCGCCTCATGGCGGCCCCGGTTTCGGCTTTACAGGCGCGATGCCGGATTGCTGTATACCCGCACGGCCCCCCAACACGCCGCCCTTGCGGCCTTTAGTGATGGGTAATCGTCCCCGATGTCAACGCCGCTGGCCCATGCGCTGTAAGATCGCTTCTCGGGAACCCAAAAGATGATCGCGCAAGTCTGCCTGCCGTCCCTTGTGCCGGTCCAACAGTAGCCGCCTAGCGCTTTTGCCCACGTGATTTTCATGGCGAGATTCTCCTAAATGCTTGATTGTTGGCAGGTACCCTAGGCCATCCGGCCCCGAGATCGTCCAAATACGGGCAAATCTCGGGGCCGTTTCCGGCTTAGTAGTAGCTTGACCAGTGCGAGGCGCGGTAATCGCCGTTATCGTCCCTTTTCAGCTTCCATGCGTGGCGTACTTGGTCGATGGTGCAGGCGCCATCCTTAGCCACCCGCCGGAACGCCGGGCCGACAAATGCGTCCGGTACCGGCGTGCATGTCCCTTGGAGCCAGCCCGTTTCCGTGCGATCCGCCGCGATTTCCCGCAGCTCTACCATGGTTTTTCCGATGAGGCTGGTTACTTGGTAGTAATCGACGTTGGTTTGTTCATAACCCCATGACGTATGCAGGACGTCCCCGACGTCGAGGCCGCGACCGGCTGCCTTGCGGGCCGCTTTGCGCTCCCTGGCTGCCTGTTCATTGGCGCGGAGCGTTTCAAAGTGCTTTTGAACATGGGCGGCCCTAGATTCATGCGACCGGAAACGATAGTTGTAATCCGGCTTGCACCGGCGGCCACCGAAGCCGACCGCATAGGGCCGCCCGTTCATTTCGTACAGATAGGCAACCGCGCTTGATTGCCCATCCTGCAAAATGCTCACGGTATCCATGGGCGCGGCTACAAAGCGCTCCCGTTTGGCGTAGATTTCGTCATTCATTGGCTTTTCTCCTGTTGGCTATGGGGCAACCGCGCGGCAATCTGTTTACCTTGTCAGGCGTCGATGTCGCGCGGGTGCGCCCCGGCTGGTTAGATGGTTACTACGCTTTGGCTTTTGAGGCCGATGGCGCTTTTAGCGGCGGCCATGACCTCTTCAAGGTAGGCGCGCGTATCACGGCCCACAATGAAAATGGCTTGGCTGCCCCGAGTCATGGCCCGCACCAGATTGCGGCGGCGGCTGGCGGTTCGGACATCATCAAAAGAGATGAACCCGGCGGCCGTCTCCACAAATGCGCTGCCGATCTTCTGCATGGTCTTGAATTCCACCCCATCGGAATCGGCGCGGGTGATGTACGTATTGATAACCGGCTTTTCCTGATAGGGTCGCCGCGCCCCATAGGGCCGCTCATAGGCGGCGCCCCGGTTGTCGAGTCTCGTTTGTATCATGGTTAAATCCTCGCGGTTGTGGTTCGCCCCAGTGGCTCCCCAGTAAAGGCGCCTCGGGTGAAGCGCCTATGGCTGGGAAGCCTCTAGATAAGGCCGCGCTCTGCGAAGGAAACGCTATCCCCGGCGGATACGACAAAATGGTCTAGCACTCGGACATCGACCAAGGCCAGCGCCTCTTTTAATCTGCGGGTTATCATTTCATCGGCCCGGCTGGGTTCTGCTACCCCGCTCGGGTGATTGTGGAAAAACACGATCGCGGCAGCGTTTGAGTCCATGGCCTGTTGAACCACCACGCGCGGATGCACGCTGGCACTGTTCACTGTGCCTTGGAATAACTCCCTAATGGCGATGATGCGGCATAGGTTATCGAGGAACACGGCCCCGAATACCTCATTACGGTATTCAGCAAGGCGCAGACATAGATAGTTGCGCGTTTCGTCCGGGCTGCCCAGCGTGGTTCCGGCCCGGTGTTTCAGGGCCAGTATTCGGAGTGCAGTCTTTACGGTGTCCTGCTTTTCGGTATCCGTCATTTTAGAAATGGGTTTCATTGGGTAAGTCTCCTTTGTAGTGATATGTAGTTATCTACATAACGATATTACTACAGGCAGGGACTGCATACAACGCCGAACAGGGTGCAGACCTTGCCCGTTTGCTCTGTCAGGATTCGTCCAGGGCGCGCGTTTCTGTGTCGCTGGCGTTCCTGTCACGACTTGCCCAGGCATACGCCATGCCGGCACCCTGCTAGCGATCAGATCGGCGCTGGCCAGCGTCCCGGATACATGAGAAAATGCTTATATTTCAGTAGCTTATGCCACGATCAGGCGGGCTTATATCAGCGTGTGCTAATATGCTTTGGGGGGGGTCTGATTGAATTTCGCCGGCCGGCCACCCTCCGTGCTCAGGCCTTTTCCGCTATATATAACACCCGGTGGTAATTTTTCTGTAACCTGTAGTGCATGGTTTCAGGGAGCAAGGAGAACGGCGCGGAATTCGACCAGCGGGCGGCGCGCGCCAAAAGGAGATAATGCTTATATTTCAATAGTTTATGTACAAGTGCGATGGCTCGCATGCCGGAAATGATCATGACGGGCAGTTCAATCGGCCAGTCGAAAATCCCTGAAATTTGAGCTGATAGCCGGTTTTGGCTGTCTCGTGGCTGCGCGTTATGCCGCCGCCGGGTCCCTGGTCTAATTGTCCTTGCGTTTCAAAAGCTTAGGGTGAAATGAACGACAGAAATGACTTGCGAAAACAGGCAAAACGACGCTCGGGGACACCTGAAATGGGCAAAATCCGACCCGCGATCAACTGGTTTTTGTGTGCCCAGCTGCTGTGCGTGAAATATGAAAAATCCGGTATTGTCCGTGTTGCCAGGGTGCTCGACCACATCGTGCCGGCAAGCAAGGCCCACGAGATTTTCTGGGATACGGACAACTGGCAGGGCCTAAATCGACGCTGCCACGTTGCAGTGAGCTGCCAGATTATGGCCTTTCCTCAGAACCGGGCCAACCAAACTATCTGGATGGGTGATAGCATGGGGAATCGTGAGTGACTTTTTCTGCCGGAAAGTGGTTCCGGTACCTGTCAGTGCTAACCCTGATCCCCTGGTGCTAAAACCAGTCTCTCGATATGCCGGTG
>JAPOYL010000003.1 GCA_026706595.1 Gammaproteobacteria bacterium
CCACAGATCCTCTTGCAGGTGAAAACCAGGAACATGTCGACAAGATCAAGTTATTTGCATGGCGAGGTCCCGATTCCATCGAGGACCCTGCGACTGACGTGGCTGGAGTCGGGTGGATTCTTGCTGAAAACTGGTGGCCCTACCAACGCCCATCTTTCGTTACGCCACCCTTTGCCGGATACATATCTGGTCATTCCACTTTTTCCCGGGCTGCTGCTGAGGTGCTAAGCGCATTGACCGGTGATGCTTTCTTCCCCGGTGGCATGAGCAACTTCCCGATCCCCGCAAACGAGTTTCTCGTGTTTGAGCGCGGCCCCTCCGTGCAAATGTCCCTGCAGTGGGCCACCTACCGGGATGCAGCCGATCAGTGCAGTCTGTCGCGTATCTGGGGAGGTATTCACCCTCCAGCCGATGACATCCCGGGACGACTCATTGGCGCCAAAGTAGGTATTGCTGCCTATCAACTGGCTAAATCATATTTTCAGCCCCCCTGAAACATTAGTCACTTCAGATTGATCCGCCAGGATATAGGTGAGGAGTAGATTGAGCGAGGCACTCGAACAATGGACAAGTATCAATGAAAAGTTGTTGCAGGAATTTTAATCACAAGTCCATAACCGAAGAAAATTACTGACAGAGGCAATGCCCCGCTTCCCACAACTACCGGTATCGCAGCATCAACTCCTTGTCGTCATGTGCGAGGATCACAGCCAGCACCTACCTACTTATCATTATGCACTCGCTTCTCCAAATAAGTGACCACTATCCGCTAACCTTCGTGCCGGACCAGGTGCAACGCCAGTTCAGTGACTCAGGCGTTCAGCTCTATTCCTGATAGTCCACCAGGACGTCATGCAAGCTATGGCCTCGCTTGATTCCTATCGCAACGAAGCCGCTATTGTGCCTGAAGGCAAATGACAGGGTCGAGGCGAGCGGCTTTATAGGCAGGTTGAAAACCAAAGAAGACGCCGACCACGGACGATACGGCGATACCGGAAATACATGCGGTGGTCGAGATGAAAAAATTCCAGTCTGCAAACAGGCAGATGATCCATGTGCTGGTTGAGCCCAGTACAATACCGAGGATGCCGCCGACCACTGTCAGGGTGACGGATTCGATCAGGAATTGACTTTGAATGTCCTTGCGGCGTGCACCGAGTGCGCGGCGGATGCCGATTTCCCGACGCCGTTCAGAGACGGCCACCAGCATGATGTTCATGACACCGATACCGCCGACGATCAGCGATATGCTGCCTATTGCAGCCAGCAACAAGGTCATGAGCTTCATATGCGACTCCATTTGCGCAATCAACTGTTGAGCGCTCGTGGTTTCAATTTCAAGTGTCGGCGCCCTTTTGTGAAACCAGGATTGCACGTCGCGTGCAGCGGATTCAGGGCGGGTATTGGCCAGGGTACGGGCGATAACCAAGTCCACATCCAGACCCGGGCGAATGCGCAGCAGGGTCGTGATCGGCACGAAAATGGACTGGTTCGCCTTGACCTGGAAGGGCAATGAATAATTTTCTTCTGTCTCGCCCAAAACTCCCAGTACCGTAAACAACCAGCCACCGACATCCATGGTTTCACCCACCACCTGTCGGGCTCCAGACTCGCGCAGGGCGCGTGCGACATCGGCCCCAATGACACACCAGTACCTTCCGGCATCCAGATCGGAGATGAATCGCCCGGCTTGCATTTTCAGCCGGTTTACACGTGCAAAAGAGGCCGTCACTCCCTGAATGGGGCCATCGCCAAGCTCTTTTCCGCCATACCGGAATTTGCCTTGAGAATTAAGCCTGGATGCAGACTCGCGGATGGATGCGACCCCGCCCGTCAGGGCCAGGGCATCGGTGAGGCTCATGGGCGTTTTACCGGTGGCCTTGAGGATGAGGATATCGGTGCCGAGAGCTTCGAATTCGCTGCGCGACATGGCTTTGTCCACTTCGCCCAGCGAGATCATCGCAATCACCGAGCCAATGCCGATGACGATGCCAATCAGGGCCAGCAGGGTGCGAAGTTTTGCCTTGTAGAGACTTCTGAACGCCTCGCGCATGTTGGTATCCAGAATGAACAGCAACTCGCGCACCGGCTGGGACTCCATGCTAGGCCTCAACGGGCGTTGTCTCACGCAACACCCCGTCACTGATATACGTCTGGCGTGCGCATTGACTGGCCACCCGGGAATCGTGCGTGATAATCACGATCGTGATGTGATCATTTTCATTCAACTGGATGAGCAGTTCCATCACTTCCTGTGCAGTGGCACTGTCCAGTGCGCCTGTGGGTTCATCGGCAAGAATGACTCCAGGTGCTCCGACCAGTGCGCGTGCGATGGCGACGCGTTGCTTTTGACCGCCTGACAGTCGGCTCGGCATGTGATCGGCTCTTTCTCCCAGCCCGACTTTTTCAAGCAGGGCGCGCGCGCGCTGCCGGGCCTCGTTGGGGGCGATGCCGCGGTAAGCGAGGGGTACGCCCACGTTCTCCAGTGCCGTCAACTGTGGCATCAGGTTGAACGACTGGAAAATAAAACCGATCTGCTGATTGCGAAATAACGACAGTTCATCATCGTTCATGGAAGAGACATCGCGCTGCTTCAGCAGGTACTTCCCTGTGGTGGGGAGGTCGAGTAATCCGAGAATGTTCATGAGGGTCGATTTTCCGGATCCGGAGGGCCCCATGATGGACAGCAGGTCGCCCTGCCTGACTTCGAGATTGATCTTGCGCAGCACCTCAATCTCTACACTGCCCAGCACGAAGGTCTTTTCAATATCGACAAGTTCCAGCATGGTTCTACTCTGCAGGCAGTATCACCCGGTCGCCGTGGGCGATGCCTGAAAGCACTTCGACAGCCTCTAGCGAAGTCAGACCGATCTGCACCTCTTGCACCCGGGCTGCCCCGGTATCCGGATCCAGGATGTGCACCAGGAACTGGTCCCCCCGGGTGTCTATGGCCTCGACCGGCACCATCAGGGCCTGTGGATTATGATGCACGACGATCCGCACCTGACACGACATCCCGGCTCTCAGGTGCGACCTTTTCATCCCCTCCAGCGGCTCCAGTTCGACGGTCACTTCAAAGCGCGGGGCGCCGCCTTTGACATTCTGCCGGGACTGTGGAGACACGTGGCTGACCGTTCCACGGAGCATGAAGTCAGAGAAGGCATCGCCCCGGATGCTAACCGGCTGGCCGGCGCGAACCTTCGTTACATTGACCTCATCGACCGACGTGACGGCCGTCAATTTTTCGGAATCTGCAATCGTCAGCAGTACCTCGCCCTTGACCACGGCCTGGCCTTCGGCAAGCCCATCCATGTTCAACTCCAATGGCAAGATCGCCCCTGCAATCGGTGCGCTGACACTTTCCGCCAGCAGGTCCTCTTCAAGCAGGCGCAGTTTTTTTTGTGCCTTTTCGAATTCCAGTTGCGCCACTTTTTTCTGATGACCCTGACCCCGGGCACGAGTGCTCGCAAGACTCTGTCTGGCGGCCTCGAAGTCGAGGAGCTGGCGCTGATAGCGCTGTTTCTGGTCTTCGTGCTGTGATGTCGGGATCAGCCCCTTCTGCACCAAGAACTCGGAAGTTTTCAGATCGGACTCTGCACTGTCTAATTCCATTTTTGTCTTGCTGAACGACCTGAGTTCGGCTGACATTTCAGCACTGTTTTCCCAGTCTTCCATTTCCTGGATGGTTTTGTAGGCATTTTCATACTCGATCTGGCTTTCCTGGAGCTTGAAAAGGAGTTCCTCTGTATCCAGATCGATCAGGCGCTCGCCGCGGGTGACGTTCTGTCCATAGCGGAAATGAATCTTCTCCAAGCGCCCATCCACCGGGCTTGCGACCTTGACCAATCGCCATGGCTGCAGCAGGCCTTTCAGCGAAACTTCCGATTGGAACTCACGCGGTGTTACGACTACCGTTCGCACCGCCTCACTGCTTCCAGGTTCGAGCCCGCCCGCCAAGGCAGTGTCCTCGGACCAGTCACCTGAATCCGAGGTACTCCAGGTCCATGCACCGACGCCGAGAAACAGAACAATGATCAGAATGGTCGCGCCAATCCGTGCCACTGCAACTTTTTTCAGGATCCATTTCAGTTCATCGCGGCTTTCTTCAATCTTGCGGTAGGCGCTCTGCAGTTCGACATGCTTCTTCTCGACGGTTCTTGCCATCTGAATTTCGGCTTCCCGCAGCTCCTTAATCTCCGTGATGTCGCTGAACACGGCAATCACGCCGACCGTCTTTTGCGTGCCCTCCTGGTTCGAAACGGTCAGACGCGAAGTGGTGATCGTGAGCAACCTCTGCTGGTCCGCGGTTTGCACATTGACCACTTTCCGCTTAGGTCCGGTCTGGCTGGCAATGGCACCCAGTATCGTCTCGCTGAATTCGTCAAATCCCTCTACGGCGATAAAGGCTTCCGCCAGTGTCTTGCCAAGCACATCGTCCTGTCTCAGCCCGAACATGCGCGAAGCTGCAGAGTTGAAGTCCTGGATCCTGCCATCAAAGCCGACCGTGATCACACCATCGGATAGGTTTTCCAGAATGTTCCTGTGGAAACCGGAATCCTGACCCCCTTGCACCTGATCCATACGTGACTTCCCGCTCATAGTGGATCAAACCTCTCCACTGCAATGCCCCAGCGCTCCAGCGTGACCCCCAGCACCCGGTCCAATTCCGTCAGCGCCCTCAGGTAGCTGAGCGATGTATTCAGTTCGGCATTCTGTGCACGCACCAAGTCGTCTTCAATCGAGGTCAGCCGAAAGGTCGATGTCAAGCCTTCGGCCAATTTCTCTTTCTCGATGTCGAGCTTGCGCTGCGCAAGCTCTCGAGATCTTATTGCAAGTTTTGTCTGCAGAAATCCTACCTCCACATCATGTACCGCCTGGCGCACCTCGATCTGGATCCCCTGACGCGATTCGGCCAAATCCATTTCCGCTTGCCTCACAGCGGTGCGTGCCTGCAGCACAGAAAGTTTCAGGGGCTCTCGCCACAAGGGGATTTTCAGTTGCAGTCCCATGCTGTAATCGGTGTTGCCATCGGGTTCGGAAGCATCGCGGACTAGGTTGGCATCCAGCGTCAGATCCCAGAGCAACCCGTCTTCTGCCACCAGCTGATTGATTTTTTCGATTTCCAGTGCATGCAGCGCGCGCCGATGATCGCGGCGGTTCAGCAGGGCCGTCTCGATGCTCTGCTCCAGGTCAGGCCGGACCTCCCTGACCGCTGGCAATTCCGATGGCTCAATTAAAGGAGCCTGCTCCATGTCCAAAAGATCGATCAGCGCGGAGTTGGCCGAGACCAAAGCGTTCTGGTTTTCCACCAACTCAAGCTCACGGTCGGCCACTTCTGCCTCGGTCTGGATGATCTCGTTTGCCGCCAAACGGCCCGCTTGAATCAGCAGGCGATTGATCTCAAGCTGCTCTTTCGCACGCTGCAGCGCCGCCCGGCTGATCCGGATCGACTGATTGGCCCGGATCACGGCCCGATAGGCGTGGATGACCAACTCGATCACACCTGCCACTGTGTCCTGGAAAGACAGAAAATGGATACGCTCGCTGATGCGCGCAATCCGCAACGAGGCAGTATCCACTTGCGTACCGGCCCCCTTGAGCAGCGGTTGTGAAAAACCGAGTGTCCATCTTCCGGACCGGTCGCTCTCACCGTCTAGGGGTTTGGACCACTTGAGGGTGAACTGCCCTCCACTTGGAATGTCGAAGTTCACCTGCGGTGTGATGTCCGCCGTATCCCGGTCCTCATCATCGGTAGCCGCAAAGACGTCGATGCTGGCTTTGGGCCGATATTCGTCCTCGGCCACCTCAAGCGAAAATTTTTGCGTGTCCCGTACCAGACGGGCTTCAATGAGGGTGCGGTTGTTCCGCAATACCAGTCGAATCGCCTCGGCCAGCGTTAACTCCTGTGCAGACACGGCGGCCCCGGAATGCCCAGAACCGAATGCCGTACCCCAGGCTGTGGTGATCAACAACACCAGGAGTAACAGGTGGGATTTCATTCCCTCCATTTGGATGCCCTGAGCCTAGTTTCAATCGCGGTACATCGAGATAGAGGCTGGGTACTCCCGTTCAAGGCCCGGCTCATATCGGAACATCCAAGGGTACAGGAGGTCGACCTGCCCACCCGAAGCACTCTCAACCCCCTCGCGTCGAATCGCAGCTTGCAGTACTTGCTATTTCAAGAATGGATGGGAAAACAGGGCACGGCCAGCATTCAAACCGGTCAGCGTGCCCTGCCTCGCATCCTGCCTGATTACTCTACTCCCTCCATTCGCCACCGTTAATCACCTGCTCTCCCAAAGCCGTACCTTGTGTGACCGTGGTCGTTTGGTTCTAGCTGTTTTCGTCTTCAGCTTCTGCAGCTACGGCCGCGTTAAATGCAGCTTCAGTAGAGAAAGTGCATGCATTGATGTTATTGACCTTGGTTGCGCCATCTTTACAGCATGAAGCGGTTCGAAGCCTTGCGCCTGAACTACCGCTTGCAGTGTCACCGCCATTCAGTGTGTACGTACTGTCCGGGGACGATTGCAAGTCAATTTTAGCCTTGATGGTCGTATTGGCACACAGGTTCTCTAGCTCCCACCTTGATTGTTTGAAGAAGTTGCCATTGTTGCTATCCAAGTCAGCTTTGAGGCACCAACTGTCGGTGTACCCTACTCTTTCACTCTGAGGGCAGGTGCCTGCATAAACTTGTGAAGCTGCCAGGACCAGGGTAAACATAGCGAAGACTGTGAGTTTGATCAGGTATTTCATTGCTGATACCTCCTAGATTTTGATCTCATCGATAGTAGGTAACTGAAGTTACCGCAAGTACCCTTTCGGGTCGCGAGGTACAAGTAAAAACCTACAGGACTGAATCCCAGATGTCTCCACCTCAAATAAGGGGAATTTTCAGAAAAATGAATGAAATACCGAGAGTTGGTTCGCTACATCAGTCGCGACGGTGCCACGGGTAAGAACCCACGGCAGATGCGTTCAATCCTGAATCTCCGGCAAGCCAGTCAGTGACAGCACGAGTTGTACCAACTCCGCCTACCGGGAGAGTCCGGTCTTTCGGAAGATCTACTTCAAGTGCCAACGGATGGTGTCTTCATTGATGCCATGGCCAAGACATGAGCCCCGGCGACGGTACGCCGCTACGTGTTCAGCATTACCACCGTCCACAAGGCGGTGCAGTTGCAGATACACACAAATCTTGGGGTCCAGTTTTCCTGTCAAGCCAAGGCCGAAGCACACGTCTGGCCGGCGCCTTAGGGCAGCCCGGGTGAGCTACGAGGCCCGCCGGGACTTGCCGGGGTACAAAAGTCTGGAAGAACCACGATGCACTACTTGGGAGCCGAGGTTGAGAACCTGATCAAGGGCGCCGACTGGGTGTGAGGAGAAAACCCCAGCAAAAGTCCAGCACTGGTTTTACTAAGCCGCAAAGTGGTAACCGCATGATGCGGTAACTACTTTGCTGAAAAGTGAATCGGGTGGCGCGCCCGGAGAGATTCGAACTCCCGACCGCCCGGTTCGTAGGATTCCTCCCGAAGATAGAGAAGAAAGTCGTTTCATCTCTGGCGATACGATCAAGCAAAGGCTGTGAATACGCGGGTTATTTCAAGGTCTTATCTGTTGCAAGTGTTCTATCTGATCGTTTCAGAGCACTTTCAACTATATCGGTTCATTTTTTCTGAAACGAACCCTTGACGATTTCATATTTTCTATATATATAGTATAGATAATCGTTTCATATAAAAACCTAGTTGTTTCATGAAGATCTCAGACGAAGCCATCCTTGAATATATCGCTGTTCATCCTGGCGCGAGGCGGGAGAACATTCGCCGCCATGTCGCCCGCGATGTAAGTGAAGCGACCATCTGGCGGGCCCTCAGGCGGCTGGTCGATGAAAGACGATTAGAGGTGTCTGGCAAAGGCCCGGCCACCGGCTACAGTCTTGCTGGACCGGACGTTATCCGCGCGCATTTGCGAACACCCTACAATCGTCGCAAACCGATAGGTTACAACAAAGAATTTCTCGACCACTACATACCCGGCAAGCGTTTTTATCTTACAGAAGCAGACCGCCGCAACCTTCACAAAGCTGGCACTCCAGTCAGCAGCCCGATGCCGGCGGGCACTTATGCCCGTCGCATCCTTGAGCGGCTGTTGGTCGATTTTTCCTGGGCGTCCTCACGGATGGAAGGCAACACCTACAACATCCTTGAGACCAGGCGGCTGATACATTTCGGCGAGGAGGCCACCGGCAAAGACCGCAAAGAAGCTGTAATGATCCTGAATCACAAGGAAGCAATCCAATATGTGGTCGAAAACCTTGACGACGTCACTATCAGCCGGGGAGATATTTGCAATATCCATGCACTTCTTGCTGACGGTCTACTGATCGACCCGGCGATGGCTGGGCGGTTGCGCCGTTTGCCTGCCGACATCAGTTATTCGAGCTACCACCCGCTTGAGGATCAATTTGAAATCGAGGAGGAGTTTGAGATTCTGATCACCAAGGCAGCGGAGATTGTCGACCCGTTTGAGCAGTCCTTCTTCCTACTGGTGCATATCCCTTATCTTCAGGCATTTGACGACATCAACAAGCGCGCATCGCGTATTGCCTCGAATATACCGCTGCTCAAAGCCGACCTTGCGCCAATGTCATTCATGACGATGGATGACAGTAGCTACATTGATGGGCTGATTGGCATCTATGAATTGAATAACATCGGGTTATTGCGTGAAGTCTATATAGATGCCTATGTGGCTTCGGCACAGAGTTACCGTGCATTACGCGCCGAAGTCGAAACACCAGAAAAAGCTGCACTTGCCTACCGGGACTTCGTGCGTAAAACAGTAAGGTGCGCCGTCTTGGAGTGGAAAGAATTCCGGCGCGATGAAGCCATGGCGATGGCAGAGCGTGCAGGTATTCCCGAAGACGAGCGCGAGCGCGTCATTGACTACATCACACAGGAATTTGAAGGACTGCATGAGGGCAATGCGATCAGGTACCGGCTAAGGCCTGCAGACCTCACGATGGACTCTAATTAACAGCTTGAATAACTTTTGCGCATTGCAGAGCAAGATCAATTTTGGATTTATAAGTCGTTGCTGCTTTTAGACCAAATAGTAAGATAGCGCTGAACCAGATCTACCAAGTGTGATAGAAATAATGAGGGATTATATACAAAAGTTACCAAGGCCCTAATTTACTTACTCTTTTTACTTTTAACTGATTTCATTTTACCAGCCACCAAGATCGCTTTTGCCGCATACCCAGGACTGGCATCAATCTTTACCTTGCGAGTTTCGGGTCGGCCACGCTTGTGAACCTCTACTTTCATCTCTGAATAAGTCATATGACCACCAGGCTGACTGTCAAGTCCGCTGAAAATCAATAAATTTTTGAATTAATTGGGGTGAGCGATGGGGATCGAACCCACGACCACAGGAACCACAATCCTGCGCTCTACCAACTGAGCTACGCTCACCACGGGGGGATTGATGTTAACGCATGGCATGCCATAGCTCCACCTGTGACAACCTTGGCGTTCAATCCCATCCCCGGATTTGGGCCAGTTTAGCGAATGCAGCCTCTTGAAGTGCCTGCTGCGCTTCAACACGGTGTACCCTGCCATTTTCGACGCTGTAGAAGGAAAGCTCCTCATGGGTACACCCAGACACGCAATCACCCCAAGCCCTGCGCACGACCACATACCAGATTCCCTGCACCTCGACCACCTCAATGTCCGGGCCATCGCCAAGCTGGGCATCGGGCTCGGCAAACATTACCCCGGGGATCTTGCGGTATTTCTTGGAAGCCGTCTCCAGATTGACGTACTTTGCAAAGTGCAGTGCTGCAACCCCTGCGCGGCGAAAGACTTGCGCATCGGACAGGCCAAGACGTTCATTCAGGGCATCGAACTCCGCATTGCCGGTCAGCGTGCTATTTTCCCGCTGAGCCAACGCCAGGGTGGCAAGCAGTGCGGGCTTCAGTCCGACCAGTAGCATCCCGGGCCTGTGATCCATTCTCGCCGAAACCTCCCAGGTCTTTGGGTATGCCTCCCGGAGCTGGCCCAGGACTTGCCCGATTTCCTGGCTAAGCCGATCCCGTCGCTCCGGATCCAGCAACAATCCGGGGCTTTGTCTTCGAAGCATGCGATCGGCCAGCACCCTGGCATCGGAGATCGTGTCTGGATCCTCTGCCGCTTCACGTGAAGCGATTTCCGTTTCGCTTGCCTGCAGCGCACAGGTGAGCACAAGGGCAAGGACTGCCAAAAACAGGGCACTTGCACGCAGTCGGGCGGGCAGAATCACCACTCGCCGGACTTCTCTCATGCTGCCCTACTCGGCCGGCTCAAGGCGCAAAAGCATGCCGTTTCGGGCATCCGTGAGCAGGTAGATCAGCCCGTCCGGCCCCTCGCGCACGTCCCGGATTCGCCGTCCCCAGTCCTCAAGCAAGCGCTCTTCGACGGACACTTTTCCATCCCGGATCTCAAGCCGGTCCAGCAACCTGCCAGAAAGTGCCCCGATGAAAAAGCTGCCGCGCCAGTTCGGGAAGGCATCCCCGTCGTAGATCATCATCCCGGAGGGCGAGATCGAGGGTGTCCAGTAATGCACGGGCTGGGTCATGCCCGCCTTGTGTGTGCCCTCGCCGATCTTGAAGCCGGAATAGCTCAGGCCATAGGTGACCACCGGCCAGCCGTAGTTCACCCCGGACTCGATCAGGTTCAGCTCATCTCCCCCCTTGGGACCGTGCTCGACCAGGTAAATCTCTCCTGTCACCGGGTCCTTTGTCATGCCCTGCGGGTTGCGGTTGCCATACGTGTAGATCTCGGTGCTCGCCGTATCATTAAAAAAAAAAGGATTGTCCACAGGAATGCGCCCGTCCTCATGCAGGCGGATCACGGAACCCGCCGGGTCGCCCAGTGCCTGGGCTCGGTCCGGGTCGCCGCGCTCACCGGCGGTGATGTAAAGGTACCCATCTGAAAACACAAGCCGGGAACCGAAATGTCGGCTGCCACGGGTACGAGGAGATGCCACGTAGAACTCCTCGACATTCTCGAGGCGGTTGCCGACCAGTTGGCCACGGGCCACGGCAGTGGCCCCTCCTCCTTTGCCCGGGCTTGCATACGACAGGTAGATCAGGTGGTTCTCGTCAAAACGCGGATGGGGTACGACATCGAGCAGCCCTCCCTGACCGCTTGCATAGACCTGTGGAACCCCGACTACGGGCTCTGGATCCAGACGGCCTTGCACGATGCGCCGCAAACGGCCCGGGCGCTCGGTCACAAGCATGGACCCATCCGGCAAAAAGGCCAGACCCCACGGATGTTCAAGTCCGCCGGTCAACTTGACTAGCTGAAACCGGTGTTTGGCCGAGTCGAAAGTGCCAACCAACTCGACAGCATCAATCGGGTAGCCCAAGGAGAAAACCATCAAGGCAGTGGTGAATGATGCAATGAGATTCCTAACAGGCATTACCAAAAGGGTTCCCCTCACTCGAGATGTCTAATCTGTACATCACCCGAAGGTTCATTCAGATATTCGGTTACCAAGCACCTGGAACATCATGCGGCTTGATCGTCCTTCTTTGCAACGCTGATCCCCAAAATTCTCATTTCTGCGCTTCACATGCCTGACGACAAAGTGCTCCATCAAAGTCATAGCAGCGCTTCCAAAATGGCCACTTCGAGCTTGTAACGAGTGAAGCAGTCATCTACAGCCATTTTCCTGAGAGCCTGTCATCAGATTTCGGCCTTGTAACAAAGGCAGCACACGAATAACGTAATATGAGACGAACTTGTACTCACAGGGAACCTGGGGTACGGGAGTATTGTCAATATTCTCTTGAATTAAAGTAAAGAGCCCCCACTTTACAGGAAGTGAAAGTAATTGATGCTGGCGATGCAAGGCAAACCAAAGAAAATTGGAGATTAACTAAATTTATGGGTAAAAAAACTTCGGCTTTAACGGCTAAAATTGACAGTATGAACCTGGTTATGGCTGAGGTACGGGAAGACCTTAAGTCGTTACAGGAAGAGATGACGTACACGCTCCAAAAGTTCAGTTTGCCTTCGGAAGAACATACCAAGTGTGTTCAAAGTATAGGCAAGATGCGAAAAAAGCTCAGAGGGGCCATGACGGAGACCGGCGATACCACGAAGAGTAAAAAAGGATCATAGTCCAGACATTCAGGGGTGCAAGATGACACCTTCACCCGTCCCATTCAGGAGCCTGCTGATCCCGTCTGAGCTTGGAACGCTGCAGGCAGACCGACTCGAAAACTGATTCCAGTGCGCGTGATCGCTTGGCAGGATTCCAGGCAGGCTTGATATGGCGTCCTCCGTCACCAAGCCTCGCCTGGCGCAATCAAGGTCATGCTTCCTCTTCGTCAAGCTCGACAGTGTATGGGGCATTCGGGTCTTTGCGACAGACATGCTCGGAACGACGGAGCCGCTTTTGCGGCACGTGGGTTTCGGAACCACGCTTGGCTGCCCACCCATGCGACCGTCGGATCCGCCACACGCTGGCCGGTGGAACGTTGAGCGCCTCGAACCCGACCCTGCGACACGAAACGCCGAGGCGTTCACACGCGACGGCGGGATGCCGCGCATACGTTAACTGCACGATCGCACCTGCGCGCGGCAGCACGTCGAGGTTTTCCCGGACTATTGCATCGCGTTCGTCCTCCTCCAGGTTGAGAAGCGGAAGGGAGGAGACCACCACCGAAGGCGTGCCGACGGAACGCTCGTCGAGGATGGCGCCGATTCTCGTCGCCTCGCCTTCGACTACCACGGCGCGGGGAAATTTATGCTTGAGCCACCGACAGAGCTCTCGATCCCGCTCGACGAGCACGAACTCCTCCTCCTCGATTCCGCTCGCGAGAAGGGCTCGGGTGATGCTGCCTGTTCCGGGGCCGAGCTCGACGACCGGGCCCGCGCCCCATCGAGCCTCTACGCTCGCGCGTGCCATGGTCCGGGCTACTGGCTTCGCGCTCGGCAGGATCGCGCCGATCCGGCGAGGATTCGAGGCACAGCGCTTCAGGAAGAGACCAAGTCCGCTTCCGCGAAATCCCGCGCCAATGGCTTGCAGGACGCGCATCAGGCGGACTCGAACTCGTCAATGCGATGCAGGAGAACCATGTTCCGGATGTAAATGATGGGGACTATCCCGATTAGTTGGCAGCCTATCATAAACAAATTTAATTTTATATAAAAATCTTAAAATCCTGTATATCAGAAAACTCTCTGATAGTGCGTTGCAGGCTTGTAACCCTTGATGTAGGGCAAACCAAGTTTTTCGAGGACAGCACTGATATTTTGATGCTTGTATTCAATTGAGCCTTTCGAGCGGCCGATCTGTGCCTGAAGCACCCGATTGTGCACTGCTTTAACTACTGAATTACCTGTCAGCTCAGCCTGAAGCATGCCTAGGTAGTCGGCAACAGCAGCTTCGATCTGCAGGCCGATCCGAGAGGTCGTACAGCCTATATCGATGCCTTGAGAGATGCTGACCAAGGCGATTATGGACCTCTCCTGAAATTCGTAGGGTTCTATAAGGACGGGCTGGCACAGAATTGAAGTTACGCTACGGCTGCCTGTCTCCCAGTATACAATGCCTCTAGAGATGATTGAATGAAAGAGTCGTGAGCGAGGGTCAGGTATGGAGAACCGCTTTACAGTGGCTGATTGTTGCTACTGTACTCGCTGTCATGGCTGGTTCAGCAAATGCTGCAGAACAGCTGATAAAGAAGTCGAAATCCGGCATCTGCCACTGCCCTGGTGGACACTATTACGCACGCACCTCAAACTATACCGCCTTTGATTCCATCGATGCCTGTCTTGCCAGTGGGGGGCGACACCCCAGGCGTGGACAAGGACAATGCTCCGCATCGCAGAGGCACGATTCGACCGCCGACAAAACGCAACCCCAGTCTCACGCCAACCGGCCACCATCCAGGCTCTATGATCGAGACGTGTTCGGCGGATGGGCAGATGCGGACGGCGACTGTCAGAACACACGCCATGAGCACCTGATCGACCTGTCCAGGGCCCCTGTCCGCTTGTCGAAAAACGGGTGCCGGGTTATCCAGGGGCAGTGGGAAGACCCGTATACCGGTATGACCCACACCCATGCACAAGGCCTGCAAATCGATCACCTTGTTCCGCTTTACTACGCCTGGAGACGGGGCGCGGACCGCTGGGAGCCTGAAAAGCAAAGGCGTTTCATGAACGACCCGGCAAACCTCCTGGTGGTCGAGGCTTTCGTGAACCAGGTCAAGGGCGCGAAGGGACCTCTTGCATGGCTTCCACCCGATGCACAGTTTCACTGCGAGTACCTGCTGAGGTTCATGCGTATCTCGGTGCGGTACAACCTGCACCACTCACCACGCGAGCAAACGGGCCTGGAGCAACTGACAGCCGAAAAATGTGACTGAAAACTGACCAGTCACCACTGGCACACATGGTCTCCGGTCATTGATTTCTGGCCCGGGTTTGCCGCATGACGGTCACTGCGGTATCGTTACTGCAACAGGATGGGGGGCAGCATCATACAAGGCCAAGCTGCAACAACCCGAGGGGAGCCCAAGAAGAAATGCCAGAATATTCCCTGAAGCGGCGGGCAGCCTTCACTGCAGGGCTGGCACTGGCCTGCCTGCTTCCGCTCCAAGCCACCGCCGTTGAGTTACCGGGCAGCACATCTGGCATCACGGGATATTTCGACACCACGGTCTCGGTCGGGGCCGCGATTCGCACCCAGGGACGAAAAAATAAGCTGATCGCCGTATCCAATGGCGGCTCAGCCTGGTCCATCAACGAGGATGATGGCAATCTCAACTACGATACGGGCGACTTCGTCTCCGCCAACACCAAGATCACGCATGAACTCGAGCTCAACCGAGGAAATCTGGGCATTTTCGCGCGCGCCCTGTACTTTTACGACTACGCCATCGCGGACGAGCACACCGACCGCACGCGCCTGTCTCACAGCGCCAAAGGTTATGCGGGGTACGATTTCGAACTGCTGGATGCCTACCTAGACGGCCAGTTCAACCTGGGCGGGGCGCCGCTTTCGATCCGTGCGGGCGACCAGGTGATCCACTGGGGGGAAAGCGTCTTTATCCGTAATGGCCTCAACTCGATCAATCCCGTGGACAGCTCCAAGCTTCGCGTGGCCGGTGCGGAAATTCGCGATGTACTCAAACCCATTACGGCTGCCAACCTGCGACTTGGACTCACTGACAGCCTGTTTGTCGAAAGCTTCTACCAGTTCCGCTCGGCGCACACCGAACTCGAGCCGGCAGGCACGTTTTTCTCCACCAGTGATGCTGGCAGTCCGGGAGGCAAAACCGTACATTTCGGCTTCGGCGTGCCTGGCGCAGCGGATGACAACGACGATGCGCCAGACCCGAGTTGCCCCCTTAGATGCTCCCGGGTACCAAGGGCCAGTGACCGCGACGCGGACGATCATGGCCAGTTTGGCCTTGCGCTGCGCTACTTCTCCCCGTTCCTGAACGATGCAGAACTGGGTCTCTACTATGCCCGCATCCACAGCCGCCTGCCGCTGGTGTCCGTTCAGGCAGGCCAGCCGCAAGCCATTTTCACACCCCAGGGTTTTGCCGGGTCCATCCGTTATTTCCGGGAATTCCCGGAAGACATCGACCTCATGGGTGCCAGCATCAACACCGAGATCGGTACCAGTGGTTTCGCGTTCCAGGCCGAGATTTCCTATCGCCGGGACCAGCCTTTGCAAATCGATACGACCGAGCTGTTCTATTCCTCGCTCTCTCCATTACGACTGGTGCAAGTGCCAAACGGTGCCCCCGCGCCACTCGCCGCAGGCCTGCAGCAGCTGCAGCAGGCAGGAGGCCTGCTAAGCCTGAGCCAGACCGGTGCCCTGGCCCCGGGGCAGGAACTGCAGGGCTTTCGCCGCAAGGACGTACTGCAGGGCTCGTTGGCCCTCACCAAGGTGCTCGGCCCGATTCCCATGCTCAAATCAAGCCAGACCGTGTTTCTGGCCGAGGCGGGTTTTACCCGGGTGCAGGGCCTGGAAAAACGCTCGGAACTCCGCTACGAGGCTGCCGGCACGTGGACCAGTGCCAACCCGGTTTTCACGCAGGCACGTATACAGCCTGCCACCCAGGATGGAGGCTTTGCCGACTCGTTCTCCTGGGGATACCGCGCCTTGCTGCGCATGACCTACAACAATGCAGTAGGCCCGGTGAGCCTATCGCCGCAGATCGCCTTCTCGCATGACGTGAACGGAACGGCCCCGACGCCCATCGGCAATTTCATCGAGGACCGGAAAACGGTCACGCTATCGATCAATGCAGGTTACCTGCATTCCTGGCGGGCCGGCCTGTCCTACACCAATTCGTTCGGAGGGGGTGCAGCCAACCTGCTGAACGATCGTGACTTCCTCGCGTTCACGATGAACTATTCCTTTTGAGCGACAGGCGGAGAACGAATGACATGAGATACATAACAGCATGCCGAAAAAGCCTGCCGACACTGGTTCTGCTGGCCTTCGCAGGGCTGCTCGTGTCTGCCGAGGTCACGGCCGAGACGGCAGCTCGGCTCGGTGCCGATTTGACCCCGCTGGGTGCTGAGGCTGCGGGCAACACAGCCGGCACCATCCCACCCTGGCAGGGCGGCATCACTCAGCCGCCGGTGGGGTATCAGCCGGGCATGCATCACCCCGACCCCTTTCCCGAGGACAAGCCGCTATTCGTGATCACCGCAAAGAACGTGCATGAGCATGAATCTCATCTCTCCCCCGGGCAGATTGCACTCTTTCACCGTTATCCGGATACATTTCGCATGCCTGTCTACCCGAGCCGGCGCACGGCATCTTTACCGCAGCGGCTCTACGAGCGAACCATTGCCAACGCCACCACAGCGACCCTGACCGAGCAGGGCAACGGCGTGCTGAATGCTGCCGAAGGCATTCCGTTCCCGATTCCGCAAAACGGCCTGGAAGCGGTCTGGAACCACCTGCTTCGCTACCGTGGGACGACACTCAGCACGGCAGCCGGCCAGGCGATTCCCACGGCGGACGGAGCATATGTCATGGTGCGCCTCAAGGAGGACATCCTCTGGCCTTATCACCAGCCGGGGGCCACTGTCTCAACCATTGACAACAAGCTAGCCTACTTTCGCCAAGAGGTCCTGTCGCCGCCTCGGCTTGCCGGGCAGTTGCTGCTCGTCTATGAAACCCTCAACCAGGCCGCCGAGCCACGCAAGGCCTGGACCTACAACCCAGGCCAGCGCAGGGTCCGCCGGGCACCCAACGTCGGTTACGACAATCCGGGCACAGCCTCTGACGGGCAGCGCACCAACGACCAGTCTGATATCTTTAACGGTGCACCGGACCGTTATGACTGGACGCTGGTGGGCAAGAAGGAACTCTATATCCCGTACAACAGCTACCGGCTGCACAGCGACCAGAACCGTTTCGAGGACATCCTCCAGCCCGGGCACATCAATCCGGATCTGACACGTTACGAGCTACACCGCGTATGGGTGGTTGAAGCACGACTGAAAGAAGGCTTGCGGCATATCTATGAGCGGCGCACCTTTTTCCTGGATGAGGACAGCTGGCAGATCGCCATTGCAGACCAGTACGACGGGCGCGGTGAAATCTGGAGGGTCAGCGAGGCACACACGATCAATTACTACGAGGTACCCCTTACCTGGACCACGGCCACGACAGTGTACGACCTCCAGAACGGGCGCTACCTTGTCCAGGGACTGAGCAACGAATTCGAACCCGCCCGGTTTGACCACCCGCTGGCACGCAACCGGTTCACCACCGAAGCATTGCGCCAGCACGGCCGTCGCTAGACAGGAAAGGACTACCCCTCAGTTCGGCACCCGCTGGCGCTTGCCTTACTTCTGATTTTGGCGGCGTCGGCTTCCTCTCTCCCCCGCGCAGAACCCCTTAACGAAAGTGCACCCCTCCTGGCCTGCCCGGATTGCGGCCAGATCAATGCGGCTGTCCGGACCCAGGACGGGATTCTCGGTGTCGGTGCTCGCGGCCTGATCGTGCACGGGACATCGTCCGGTGACCGATGGCAACAGATCCGGGGGCCGGTACGCAGCATGTTGACTGCAGTCACAGCCACCCGTGAGGGGCAGCTGGTTGCCGTCGGACACGATGCCCTGATCCTTTCAAGTCCTGCCAGTGGAACGGGCTGGACTGTGGTCCATGCGGATCCGGAGCTGGACACGCCCCTGTTCGACCTGTGGATCGACCAGCACGGAAACGGCCTCGCAGTTGGTGCCTACGGGCTGGCACTGCGCACAACGGACTACGGTCGCAGCTGGTTGCGCCAGGAAATCGACTCGCAGGAAGCCCATTTCTATGCCATCGATGAGGCCCCAAACGGGAACCTTTTCGTCTGCGGTGAATTTGGCACGGTGCTGCAATCCGGCAACCGGGGCCAAAGCTGGACCCGGCTGGATGTCGGCTGGGACGGCACATTTTTTGGGTGTAGGTCAGGGCATGCAGGCCGGGTGCTCCTCTACGGCCTGGAAGGTGTCCTGCTGGAAAGCACCGACGGGGGCAAAACATGGCAACACCTTGAAACCGGCATCTCGGCATCCTTCTACGATGCCGCTTTCCTGCCCGATCATCGTGCAATCATTGCCGGTGCCGACGGAATCGTGCTGCTGGAAACTCCGGCAGGAAAATTTGAACGCATCTCCCATACTCACAGCGAGTCGATCCTGAAGATCCTGGTGACCTCCCCCGATACCGCGCTCCTGTTCGGTGAAGGAGGAATCCAGCCGCTGGACCTCTCAGACACCCTACCCGCCGAAAAAGGTCGCGGGCAATAACGGACTGGCAGATCGACCGTGGCAAGGGACCGCTGGCTGAACTTGTCTGAAGCGGTGCTGTTTCAGCATCGGCCACTGGTGCTCAGTGCCTTCCTGGTGGTCAGTCTCGCGCTGCTGCTGTCGGCTGCACGCCTCGAAATCGATGCCGGGTTTGAAAAACACCTGCCCACGGATCATCCATTCATGCAGGTCTTTGAGAAACATCAGGCCGAATTTGGAGGAGCCAATCGCCTGTTGATCGCCGTGCGTGCGCGATCCGGGAACATTTATTCAGCTCCGTTTCTGGAAACCCTTAGATCCGTGACCGATGCCGTATTTTTTCTGCCAGGTGTCAACAAGGCCTCGGTTCGTTCGCTGTTTACGCCCAATGTCCGTTTTGTAGAAGTCGTTCGCGGCGGGTTCGCAGGCGGCAATGTAGTACCACCGGACTACCAGGGCACGGCGGCCGACGTGAGACAGGTTCAGATCAACGTGCAAAAGGCAGGAATCATCGGCCGGCTGGTCGCCAACGACCTGTCTGCGGCCATGGTAAGTGCAGAACTGGTGGAGACCGACCCGCGTACCGGCGAACGGCTTGACTATATCGAAGTTTCCCGCCTTCTTGATGAGCTGCGCACCCGTTACTCGGGACCCGAGACCGACATCCACATCATCGGCTTTGCCAAGATGGTCGGCGATATCGCTGACCACGCTGGCACGGTGTTGCTGTTTTTTGCAATTGCCCTCGTGCTGTCCCTGGCTCCGGTGTACTTCTTCACCCGCTCGATCGTATACACGGGGTTGCTGATGCTGTGCTCGATCGCGGCCGTGATTTGGACACTGGGCCTGCTTTCACTGTTCGGGTTCAGCATTGACCCGATTTCCATCCTGGTCCCTTTCCTGGTACTGGCCATCGGCATTTCACATGGCGTCCAGATGTCGGCGGCCGCAGGCGCAGCGATCCGCAATGGAGCCGATGCCCACGAAGCCGCCCGTACCGCCTTTCGCCGGCTGATCCTTCCGGGAACGGTGGCGCTGGCCAGCGATGGGGCCGGTTTTCTGACGATGCTGATCATCGACGTCCAGATCATCCGTGATCTCGCCCTCACCATGAGCATCGGCGTGGCGGCAATCCTGCTTACGAACCTTCTGTTCCTGCCGGTACTGATGTCCTATGCCCGCCCCGGTCCCGGATACCGGGAGCGCTTGTTGCGCACGGCACAGAGCAGCGCTCCAGTGTGGGAACGACTGGCACAACTGGCCGCCTGGCCCTATGCCGCAGGGGCCTTGCTGTTGGCATCGATCCTGCTCGCCATTGGTGCCCAGGGTGCGCGTCATTATGCGATTGGCGACGTACACGAGGGTGTACCCGAGTTACGTGCCGAATCACGCTACAACCGCGACAGTGAGGTCATTACACGGCTTTTCGCCGTAGGCGTGGATATCCTCACGGTCATCGTTGAGACTCGTCCAGACGCCTGCATCGATTTCGACGTGCTTGATCGCATCGATGATTTTGCAGCGCGCATGGCCCAAGTCCCGGGCGTGCAGTCCTCCCTGTCCCTGCCGGAAGTGGCACGCAAGATTAATGCAGGCTACAACGAGGGGCACCCAAAATGGCGTACGCTGCCGAGGTCAAGTGCCACGCTGGTACAGTCCACCGGGCCGATCGAAACGGGCTCCGGTCTGCTCAATGCCGACTGCTCCGTGATGCCGGTATTGATCTTCACCACGGATCACCGGGCCGGGACCATTGACCGTGTGGTGGCCGAAGTCAACGCATTTGCCGAGGCACATGACGACGAGCACCTGCGTTTTCGCCTGGCCACCGGAAACCTCGGGGTGATGGCGGCTACCAACGACTTGGTCCGGGATGCCGAGGTCGAAATGATGGTGTGGATCTATTGCGCCGTGCTGACTCTTTGCCTGCTGGCCTTTCGCTCACTGCGCGCCACGCTTTGCGTCGTGGTGCCGCTTGCCCTGGTGACCACCCTCACATTTGCCCTCATGGCCTTACTTGAAATCGGACTGAAAGTATCCACGCTGCCGGTGGCAGCCCTGGGTGTGGGAATCGGGGTCGATTACGGAATCTATATCTTCAGTGACCTGAGGCGACGGCTTATCGCCGGTGCCGCACTGGTGGATGCTTTCAGGGGAACCCTCGCGGTGACCGGCAGCGCGGTCCTGGTCACTGGGATGACCCTGGCACTTGGTGTTGTCACCTGGATTTTCTCCGGCCTGCAATTCCAGGCAGACATGGGCCTGCTACTGACCTTCATGTTTCTTGCGAACATGTCCGGAGCCGTGCTGCTTGCACCTGCCCTCGCCTGGCTATTCTACGGGTTGCCGGGGCAGGTTTCTCAAAGGAAGTGATGCCGGTTGCTCCTGAACGGGGCACATGTATCGACGCCCGGGCAAGGCCTTGAACATCAGCGGCAGAAGGGCCAGACCTGGTACCAGGAGTCGCAACGGAAGCCCATCTCGCAGCGTGCCAGCTGTGATGCGTAGCGCCGGGCAGTGTCTCTTACCCGCGCTGCAGTTCGCTGTACCCCCGCCTTTTTCTTCCAGGTGCCGCGCCGGTACCCCCCTTTACCCTCATGGTAGGCAAGGTACAGATTGTAGGCATCGGTACGGGAGATGCCGAGTTCGCGCCATGTCTTGTAGTTGTACCAGCCAATGAAGTCAAGCGCGTCTTCCATATCCGATCGGCTCTTGAAAAGCCTGCCCCGTTCTTCCTGATATTCTCCCCACACCGGATCCTGAGCCTGGGCATAGCCCTTGGCCGACGATGCGCGCCCCAGCGGAATAAACAAAAACCATCTGTAGGGCGGTCTGGCATCAGACCGGTAGCTTGACTCGTGGCGCACGAACGCCATTTGAATGTGTATAGGCGTACCCCATTCTCTAGCCGAGGCACGCGCATAATCATACCAGTCAGGATGCTGGTCAAAAATTGCACACAGGTTTGACTGCTTTGTCGGCGGCGGGGTTGCGCAGGCCGCCACAAACATCGTCACACATGCAACGCAGACCATTTGCTTGGACAATCGGACCATCATCAAATTTCAGGCAAAGTATCCTTTATGCGCCCGGCAGGACTCGAACCTGCAACCCTCGGCTTAGAAGGCCGATGCTCTATCCGGTTGAGCTACAGGCGCACAGTACAAGGCGCCCCTAGTGTAGCACTTAGGTTTGGCGGGGGTTCATGCCTGCTGCGGAAGGCCCGCATCGCGCTGCAAATACAGGTAAATGGCGGCAGAAGCCCCGGAAGAACCAAACAGGACACTCATGATGACGATCTGGTATTTGACTGCGATCAGGGGAGACACGCCGGACAAGATCTGGCCTGTCATCATTCCCGGGAAGGCGACCAGGCCAACCGCAAAAAATGTGTTGATGGAGGGTATGAGAGCTGCGGTAAAGGCACTGTTTCGTGCATGCACATAATCTTCCGCGACTACCATCTCCGACTCGAAGCGTTCCGCAGCAAGGCTTACCGTGTTCATGGCATTGGAGAAGATCATGCCAGCCAGCGGGATGACATACTGCGGCTGATACCAGTAATCGATCTGGAGTACGGCAAAGGTGGTCAGCGCCAGCGTCGATACCCCACCGACAGAAATTCCAAACAGCGCCTTTGCAAACAGGTCGGCGCTCTTCTGCCGGAGTGGGCGCAATGCAATCCAGCTCGCAGCCAGCAGCATCAGGGCCAGTACAACGACAACGATCCCCGCGTTATTCAGCGCAAAAATCGAGGTCAGGACATAGCCGATCGCCGTCAACTGGATCAGCATTCTTGCAGATGCGTACAAGGCCGTCTTGCTCTTCAATGACCACATCACAAGAATTGCGATCACCACCAGGATAGGAATCAGGGCAATCGCCAGATTCAGCACTCCGATTTCATATATGGTAAGTTTCATAGTCTAATCCACCCTGAAAAACACTGGATCCGTTTGCATCACTGGGAAATTCGTCCACTCCCCGGACACCGGTATGTCCACCCGCCAGCATGACATTCTCACCTGACAGCGCGCTTGTTTAAATTCCTGCTCAAATCCCTCGCACACCTGCCCCTGCCGATACTGCACGGGCTGTCGGCACCGCTTTACCTGCTGCTATTTTATATTTTGCGCTTCAGGAGAAAAGTTGCCGAAAACAATATCCGCAACTCGTTCCCTGAACTCGATGCTGCCGAGCGCACGGCGCTGCTGAAAAATCATTACCGGAGGCTCTGTGATGTCGCGCTCGAGACCACGCGAAGCCTGGCCATGGCGCCCTCTGCGCTGGAGAAGCACGTGAGCTTCACCAACCTTGGGGTCATCCAGCAGGCGCTGCAGCAGAACCAGACGGTTCTGCTGGCTATGGCCCACCAGTGCAACCCGGTGTGGGCGGTGCTGGCCGCGGGACAGCAGCTTGGAACTCCGGTGGACGGCATCTACAAGCCGCCGCACCTTGCCTGGCTGGATGAACTGACCCTGAAATCCCTGTCCCGTTTCAATATTACGCCGGTACCTGCAAAAACCTGCGTCAGCACGCTACTGCAACGATCAGCAAGTACGCGTGCGATTGCCATCGTCGCCGACCAGGCACCGAGGCGCAGCGACAAGGCCTACTGGACACGATTCATGCACCAGGATACGCCCTTCTACCTGGGCCTTGAAAAAATTGCCCAGTTATTCAAGTACCCGGTGTTCTTCATGGACCTCAAATGCACAGGCCGCGGCCGCTACGAGGCCAGCTTCAAACCGCTTGCTGAACCGCCCTACGACAAGCATTCGCACGCCATCTCCGAAAGCTTTGCACGGGCCGTTGAGCAGCAAATCATGCAGTCTCCTCAAGACTGGCTGTGGACCCACCGCAGGTGGAAACGGGCAAAATCGTTATACGACTGAATCCCGGCTTTGCAAAAACTTCGCCAGGTCCGCAATGCTGGGATGCTCGACCAGGTCGGTAATCGCCAGGGCATCCGGGTACAGATCATCCAAGCCTGAGTGAATCTCGACCAGGGCCAGGGAGTCAGCTCCGATTTCAAGCAAATTGTCATGGATTGAAAATCGCCTGTCCGGCAGGGCATCCTGGCAGACGGCAAGAATTGCGTTCACGATTTCATCCTGCGGACCCTCTTCTTCATCAGTGTCAGCACGGTCAAGTTCTCCTGCAAGCTGCTGCAGGATATCGCCATACGTGCCGTCCAGATACTCTGCGGCCAACGCTGAACGCTGAATCTTGCCACTCGTGGTTTTCGGAATCCGGCTGACCGGGATGACATGGTGCACCTCGATGGCGAGACTCTCACTGACCATCGAGATCACCCGCGAACGGAGCGGCAGGAAATCCTGCAACGCACCCTTGTGCAGGACGAACACCAGCACTTCCTCCATTTCGTCCTGTCTGGATGACACACCGGCAACCACCACCTTGCCAAGTTCCAGCTCCCCCGTCTCACACAACACCTCCTCGATGTCATGGGGATAGTAATTCTGGCCGTGCACGAACAGCACTTCCTTGTAGCGCCCTGTGACATACAGCACCTTGTGCAGCACAAATCCCAGATCCCCTGTATCCAGCCAGTCGCCATCAAAGATGCTGCCATCGTCCCCGAGGACCTGCTCGGTGACATTTTTCCCGCTAATGCGGATGTGTCCGACTCGCCCCTCAGGCTGGGCACTTCCCTGGGAATCACTGATCCGGACACTGCAATGTGTAATGGACTCACCGACACCGACCAGGGACACAGTGTCCGACCCCTGTTGCGGACTCAGGACCGCATCGGCACCGACCGAAAGTGAATTTCGGTGTGCATGCACAACATCCAGGGGGGCTCCAATTTCCGGGAAGCTGACGGCCAAACTGGCCTCCGCCAGGCCGTAGACCGGAAACATGCTTTTTGCGGGCAGGCCAAAGCCGGCCATTGCATCCGTAAACTGCCTGCAAAGACTGACCGAAATCGGTTCTGCCCCGTTAAAGATCAGGCGTATTCGTGACAGGTCAATCCCCTCCAGTCCCCTGCGGTTGAACGCCTTCAGGAAATGCTTGAACCCGAAGTTGGGTGACCCCAGCATGGTTGCCTTTTTCTGGCTGGCAGCGGTTATCCAGTACAGGGGCCTTCGAACGAACAGGTCCGTGCGCATGATGCAGTGACTGTAATTGTTGACCACCGGGCTCAGGTGAAAACCGATCAGGCCCATGTCGTGGGTGAGCGGCATCCAGCAAAGGCTGATGTCTTCCGGGGACATGGCCGCACACTCGCGAATCCCTTCAATATTTGAGACCAGGTTGCGGTGCTTTAGGACCACTCCCTTGGGGCTTCCCGTAGAGCCGGATGAAAACTGAATGAAAGCGACATCCCCGGGCTCGACCCGGGCGATTTCCCCGGGCGTCGTGATGTCTGTGATGTCATCACTCAATAGCACCTGTTCCTGTTGCGGCCAGTCGCTGCTTGTGGACGTGCTTGAACGAAGGCGAGACAGGTTCTTTCGGTCCGTGTACAAAAACGTGGTGCCCACCAACTGCCTTGCAACATTGAAAACCTTCTGACGATGCTGATCACTGATGCCGACGGCGAGGGGCACTGGAATGATACCCCCGAACTGACAGGCCCAGAACACATCGACAAACTGCTGATTGTCATTCAGGAAAAGGATCAGGTAGTCCCCTTTGCTGATACCGTGCTGCTGCAGTACATGCAACAGTCCCAGGGCACGTTGGTACAGCGCCTCGAAGCTGATGCATTTCTCGTCTTCCTGCCCATTAATGAAGGTGACGAAGCGTGCTTCACTGCGATTGAATGACAGCGCTTCGTTCAGAGTATGAAATTGCATAGGTCGTGCTCTGTGGGAAATGGAAAAAGCTGCAGTATGGCTGAAAAATCCCGTGCCTTGGCTTCGACGGCTGCTGGGCCGCAGACGAAGGCTACATGGAGAAGAGATCGGGGGCCCTTTGTTCCCTGGTCAGCCTGAGTTGGCTGTCGTGGAGCGGCCGCATCATGGGTTCCAGCAGTTTGCGGTCCTTCGATTCCAGCCAGTCTGCATAACAATCCCTGTTGAGTATGACAGGCATTCGATGATGAATCCTTGACAACCTCGGACTGGGCGTGGTGGTCAAAATGCTCATGAACATCTCGCCCCCCGTGCTGATTTCATACAGGCCTGCAAAAGCGAATCCGTCCCCGTCCATGGGCTCTATCCTGTACTTGTCGCGCCTGCCCTGTGGCTGGTTTTCATCCCATTCGAAGAATCCACTTGCCGGAATGATGCACCGGCGGTCGCGCAAAGCCTGTGCCCAGGTCTTTTTCTCCCAGGCCCCGGCACTGCGGGCATTAATCAAGGGTTTGCTCGAGAAAGACCGCTTCCAGCCCCATTGCATGGAAGCAATCTCATTGCCCGCATCTCCCCGAAACACGACATCAACGCGGTCAGCCGGACACACTTCCGCGCGCGGGACAAATTCGATCTCGGCATCGATCAGGGCCGCGACGACCGATTCAGGGAAACGGTCCAGCGAAAAACGCCCGCACACTCTCCGGCTCCCTTCAACTGCAGTTGCAGAAAGTTCAGGCCGCCTTGGAGTCCGTGCTGTTGATGACCACTTCCTTGCTGACGTCGACGCTTCGAACCAGCATGTCGAGGACCGGGCACTGCTCGTCAACGGCCGCTGCCAGTTGCTGCAATTGCTCCTGTGATGCGGAACTCTCGAGTGTGGTTTTGTAGTGAACCTTGCTAAAACCCGGAGGCACGTTTTCATCCTTGCCCATCCCCAGCAGGCCGCGAACATCCAGGTCGCCCTCAAGGGTTACCTGGCACTTCTGTAATGGAATTCCCATCACGGACGCCAAGGCTACGTACATGATCTCCTGACACGTACCCAAAGCTGCAAGCACCAGTTCGACCGGGCTTGGACCCAGGTCACTTCCTCCAAACGCCGGAGGCTCATCGATCACCATGGCTGGAAATTTCCTGACCTTGGCCGAACAACGCACGTCATCTTCCCATGCAGTGTCTACGCGGTACTTGAACTGCCCGCTTGCAGGTGATTCCGAAACACTGTCCACAATCTTTTCCACTGCTGCTTTGATATCTGCCTGACTCATTTGTGCATACTCCTGTTTTTCTTTCGAGTGGCTACTTCTGTGCGACTATTCTTCTATTCCCTGCACCTTCGTGCAAGTCGAATCCGGGGGCACTGTGTGCCACACAGCCTTCATGGCCGTGGAACTTGCGCTCACATAGTCGGGTCGTTCGATGCAGAACCGGCCCGAAAATGCCCGTCCAGCAGGTAGCGGTACAGCTTGAGTGCCAATTGCACATGCTCCTCTTCCAGTTGCTCACAAGCCGCAAGCGTCAACACCATGGTCGTGCAGGGTTCATCTGCCACTACATACGCTGTGTTCACATCCTTAGCGCCTCCGGGGCCGATTGCATCTCCCGGACCGCACTGGTAAAGCCGCATGCCTGTAGAATTGTAGGCAGACGCGCGCCCTTCAAGCAGCAGCTGCAGGTCGTCGACCGGCGATTCCTTTCCTGTCAGGGTCTCACCGGCGGTGTACTGTCGGGACATCGCCAAGGGCTGGAGCTCAGCCACCAGATCCTCAAAACGCGCCTGCCAGTCCAGGTAGCGTTCGAGCTCCTCGCCCGCGCTCTCCAGCAGCGTTGTACGCTGCATGCCAGAGGTGTCCACGTCCGTTCTCCAGGCCGCGATGACCAGTTCCTCGCAGCGTTCAAGGGCCTGATCCATGTCCGGCTCAACCGGCAGTACAGTCCGCACTGCAGGCGGCAGGTTCCGCTCCAGCCCCTCACGCAGCGGTTCAGACAAGGCGGATACAACGACCTGCACCCCTGCTGCATGGACATTCTGCAAAAACCGGCTGAGCACATGCAGTGCGGAGGCATCGAAGCCCGTCACGTGGGCAAAGTCCAGCAGCAGGCAAACAGGACGTTTCGCATCACCCAGCGACTGCCGGAGGTCTTCTGTCAAGGGACAGATGCTGCCGAAGAAAAGATAGCCGCGAAGACGGTAGGCATGCATCCGCTCGCCTGCATCCCTCAGGATGGCGTGATCGGGGACGGGACGGGCCTTGCGGCTTCGTTGCTCGCGCAGGGTAAACCGGGACTCGATCGGGTCCACCCGGCTGAAATGCACGACAAAGAATGCGAGTGTGGCGACCATCCCGACGCCCACTCCTTCAAGCAGTCCGAACACTATGATCGTGACGGTGATCAGAACGAGAATGGCAAACTCTGCCCGTGGAAGCTGCCCGCGTCTTCGGACAAGCCCCTCGTCCAGCATCGCAATGCCGGCAAAGATCAAAATGCCGCCAAGAAGTGGCACGGGGGTCCATTCCAGGATTCCGTCACCTACCAGCAGCACGGATCCCACCACAAGTGCAGCCACGACCCCGGTCAGCCGGGTGTCAGCGCCAAGCAGTTTGCTTCGCAACGAGGAGGGTACGATCATGTTGGCTGAGGTGCCACCTCCGAGACCGGCGACCATGATTGCAAATCCTGTCCCTCGAAATTCCCGGTCCCAGTCGAAGTCCTGGTTCGCCACCAGTTCCAGCCCGGCAATATTCATGATCACGCAGATGAACGCGACCAGCATCAGCGTCAGCATGTTCGGAATTTGCTGGACCAGCGCGGCCCAGTCCAGGTATGCCAGGTCGCCAACTCCCAGAGGTGGCCACAGGCCTCCCTCCGAAGTGCTCGTAAACAGCAGGCCTGCGGCCCTGGCCTCTTCTCCTGTGATCCCGAGCCCGGACAGGGCAAGATGATAGGCAGCTCCTGCCAGCAGGATACTCACCGGAAGAATAATCACATGGCTCCAGCGCTTCATGACCCAGTACAGGGCAACCCCGTACAGGACACCCGGTGCCCAGCGACCGAACATGGCTGGCTCCAGCAGCCGGGGCAGCGTCTTCCAGTCCAGTTCAGCTCCCATCTGGGACATGGCTGCAAGACACACGGCACCCCCGATCCCGGCCACAAAGCCACCTGCAACCGGATACGGGATGAAGCGCACCAGGTTGGTGAGCCGAAAATAGCCGAGCCAGAAGCAGCCTGCACCGGTAATCACCGCACTGAGCACAAGTGCGCCAACGGCCGTGACAAATCCGGCATAACCCTCCACACCGATCGTGGACACAATCAGGGCCATCACGATCACCATTGCCGGTGACAGCCCCGAAATTACACCGCGAAAGCCACTGAGCAGCGCAATGACCAGGCAGGCTGCAAAGTTTCCAAACAGCACCAGGCCTATACCCTGGGACATATAGGGAGCCAGCGGGCCCGAAAAAATAAAGGCCGCGAATGCGAGCTCGGCAACAAGCAGGTTCAGCCCGGAAATGATGCCGGCCGACAGTGAAGGAACCGCCTTCGGGCCCCGGATGTCCGCATGCAGTTCAGCTGCAAGCTCCCGAAACAGGGAGTTCATCTCAGTGGACTTCGCACCCCGGCTAGGTACCGGTGACCGGACCGGGCAATCTGTTGCTTGCCGTGATCCTGTGGCGGGTGCGGGCCGACACCTTTCAGGCGTCCGGGCAAGGTCTCGTCACAGTGGCCCATGAATTTCTACATTCCGGATTTGTTGATAGCCGGGTCTGCCTGATTGAGCCAGGCCACCCCGCATATGCAGAAATAATGTGCCCATGTCCCTGGACAGCGTACCAAATTTGTAGGTGAAGAGGACTTGGGACGGTATGGTCGGGGCAGAGGGATTTGAACCCCCGACCCTCTGCTCCCAAAGCAGATGCGCTACCAGACTGCGCTATGCCCCGGTACCGGGTGTGTATCCTATACACAGGTGACTTCCAACCAAGCACGGATCATACGTCTCTGTTGCAATTCAGGTCAATGGCGCCAGCTGTGCACTCAGTGCACAACCGAGGCCTCACGTCTGGACAGCTGTAAAACCAGCCGGTCGGACAAACCGTCGAAGCTGCCGTTGCTCAGAATCAGGATGTTATCTCCCTCTTCGAGATCGGCGAGCAGCAAGGTGATGATTTCATCCGTAGTTGCACAAACATGCGCCGGCGGGCTCATTTGATCAGCCACCTCCTGAACGGACCACTGGAGTTCGTCCGGTGCATATATGACCACGGAATCTGCATCGTTGAACGCATGTGCGAGCTCGTCCGTGTGTACTCCCATGCGCATGGTATTGGAACGAGGCTCGAAAACCGTCACGATTCGGCCCTGTGGCTGCTGCTCACGAAATGCTGAAATTGTCGCCGTGATTGCCGTCGGGTGATGTGCGAAGTCATCGTACACACGCACTCCGTTAAATGTCCCCTTGTGTTCCAGGCGGCGCTTGACACCGGAAAAGGAGGCCAGGGCCCGCAGGGCTTCCGCCGGCGGCACCCCGACATGTTGAGCACCGGCAACCGCAGCCACCGCGTTCGCAATATTGTGTCGACCGTAGAGATTCAGTGTGCCCGCCCCACAGGGCTTGCCCTGCCTGAGCAACGAAAATCCGGAAGTTCGTATATCAACCTCGTCTGCAAACCAGGTCGCCGAGGGGTTCTTCATCGAAAAAGATTCGGCATCCGTCCAGCAACCCATTTCCAAGACATCCCGTATATCCTGATCGTCGTGGTTGATGATCATGCGGCCCTCGTTGGGCATGATGCGCACCAGATGGTGGAATTGTCGCTTGACGTCCCGGATGTCGTCGAAAATATCCGCATGATCAAATTCCAGATTGTTCAGTATCAGGGTATGCGGGCAGTAGTGCAGAAATTTCGAGCGCTTGTCAAAAAATGCAGTGTCATACTCATCGGCCTCGATAACGAAGTACTTTGATTTCCCGAGCCTTGAGGAAAACTCGAAATTCTCCGGCACCCCGCCAATCAGGAAGCCAGGCTCGTGCCCGGAACATTCCAGTATCCACGCCAGCATGCTGGACACGGTGGTTTTGCCATGTGTTCCGGCAACTGCAAGTACCCAGCGATTTTGCAGGACGTGGTCGTGCAGCCAAGCCGGGCCGGAGGTGAACGTCAGGCGGTTGTTGAGCAGATATTCCACCACCGGATTGCCTCGCGTCATGACATTGCCGACGATTATCTGGTCCGGCATGGGATAGAGATGATCAACGGAATAGCCTTCCATGATCTCGATGCCTGCCATTTCAAGCTGTGTGCTCATAGGCGGATAGGCATTGGTGTCCGAACCGGAAACCTCATGCCCCAATTGCCGGGCAATAATGGCCAGACTTCCCATGAACGTGCCGCCAATGCCAAGAATATGGATACGCATCAGGCCGGTACGCTCCCCGATATAAACAATTCCAGCAACATGACTTGCAACAGGGCATAGCCCACACTGATGGCGATGCCGTAGCTCATCGCACAGGACAGCGCCTTGCTGAATATGTACCCGTAGACGATGACAATCCACACGAAAAGCGCGAATGCCGTCAGGGCAAAAAACAGCTCCGCTGTGTGTCCGAGTTTTAGGTACCTCAGGGAATAGGTCCCGGGAAGAGATACGATGTTAATCAGTGTAACGGTCCCAAGCATGGCGCTGAAGGTTTGCAGGAAGCGTTCCGGGTTTTTCATCAACAAGACCCTTGCGAATACGAATGAGAGAAACAGTCCTGCGATACTTGCAAGCAGGGCCGCCGTCATGTCATAGGCCATCGATCCGATCAGCACGGAAACACCGAGACTGACAGCAATCACGATACCGAGAAGGACCCAGGAATACGGCAAGGCCTCCGGCCCTTCCCGCAGCAGGCAGATGTCCAAGTATGTTTTGAGCGCACCAGCCATATCAGGATGAATCAACCCGCATCCGGATTAATCCTGCGATTGCAAAAACCCGTAGATACCGCGCTTGGAGGGCGCCAGCATCCAGTCACGCAACAGTTCAATCTCGGGCGTGCCCTGCAGGTGCTCTGCTGGTTCCCCCTGTCGCAGGCGCCGGTAGGCCTGTTCCAGTTCACTGTAGCGCTTGCCCTTGATCCCGGCACGCCGCAAACCAATGGCATTCAGCCGGTAGTGGCGCACAGGTTCGCCGCCCAGCAGGCAGTACGGCATCACATCCTTGCGAACCGGTGTATAGCCAGCCACCATCGACAGCGTTCCGATACGTATGTGCTGATGCGTACCCACGTGCCCACCCAGATTAGCCTTGTCCCCGATTTCAATATGCCCGCTCAAGCCCACATAGGCGGTCAGCACAACCTCATCACCAAGCTGACAATCGTGTGCAACGTGCGAATAACCCATCAGGTAGCACCGGTTACCGATCCGGGTCGGTACATCAGGACGTGTGGATCGATGCACCGTGCAATTTTCCCGGAAGACGTTGCCATCTCCAATCTCAAGCCAGCTTTCTTCTCCCGTAAACGAGACATCCTGGGGCAACCCGCCCAGCACCACCTGTGCATGCAACTGATTATCCGCCCCCAGCCGGACATACCGGTGAACCACACATTGCGGGCCAATCTCGGTACCGGAATCAATGATCACATCATCTTCCACCACACTGTAGGGACCCACGGTCACATTCGTGCCGATTTCCGCCTTGGGCGAGACGACTGCAGTGGGGTGGATGTTTGGCAAGCCTGACTACCGAATCAATTAGCTGAGCAAGGCTGGTTTACGGAAGTTCATACTACGGTGACCGGGCGATGATCCGGTCATATTCTAGCAGAAATCCAGCTGTGGCCAGGATCCTGGGCCTCAGGGATCTGGCTGCAGCAAGGCAAGCAGATCCTCCTCCGCAAGAACTTTCACCCCGAGCGAACGGGCCTTGTCCACTTTCGAGCCCGGGTCTTCTCCCGCAATCACCGCAGTGGTTTTTCGGGACACACTGCCAGTGACTTTTGCACCCAGTGCCTTCAATTGCAGGGCCGCCTCGGCACGGCTGAACTTTTCCAGCCTGCCGGTCAGCACGAAGGTCTTACCGGCAAGCGGGTTGTCCTGCTCATCGGGCTTGGGCTTGACCTCCCAAACGAGCCCTGCATTTTTCAGCTCCGAAAGGATTTCCCGGTTATGCGCCTGCCTGAAGAATGCGGTGATATTTTCCGCAATGACGGGCCCCACGTCCGGAACTTCCTGCAGTGCTTCATAATCTGCCTGCTGCAGGGGTTCCAGGTCCCGAAACTGATCCGCAAGCGAGGCCGCCGTGGCCTCTCCGACTTCACGGATGCCAAGCGCATAGATGAACCGTGCCAGCGTGGTGTGTTTACTCTTCTTGATTGCATCGAGCAGATTGGTAGCGGACAGCTCGCCCATGAACTCCAGCTCAACGAGGTCTTCCTTGTCGAGATGAAACAGGTCCTTCACGCTGCTGACCAGGCCTTTGTCCACCAGCTGGTCCACCAGCTTGGTTCCCAGACCTTCGATGTCCATTGCCTTTCTTGATGCAAAATGCCTGATCACGCCTTTGCGCTGTGCTGGACAGTACAAACCGCCGCTGCACCGAATCAGTGCCTCGCCCTCAATCCGCACGACCTCCGAATTGCATTCCGGACATCTCTTTGGTGCCTGGATGGGATCGCCACGTCCGGTCCCGGAGTCAGGGATCGTCTTCACGACTTCGGGTATCACATCACCGGCTCTTCGGATAATCACGCGGTCGCCAATTCGCACATCCTTACGGTTGACTTCATCCATATTGTGCAATGTTGCATTGCTGACAGTCGCACCCCCGACAAACACGGGCTCAAGCTTTGCAACTGGAGTCAGCGCACCTGTGCGCCCGACCTGGAAGCGGATATCCGCAACCCGGGTCGCCGCTTCCTGCGCCGGAAACTTGTGGGCCACGGCCCAGCGTGGCGCACGTGAAACCATGCCCAGCACTTCCTGCAAGTCCAAATCGTTGACCTTGTAAACCACGCCGTCCAACTCGTAGCCCAGGGCAGCCCTTTTATCGAGAATCGCTCCGTAATATTGCAGACATCCCTGACAGCCGGACACCTGCTGTGCCTCGGCACATATTTTAAATCCCATCTTTTTCAAGTACTGCAACACACCGAACTGCGTGCGAATCAGGGTCTGTTTCGCGATCCCGGTGGCATTGTAGAAAAAGGCATCCAGCGGATATCCAGCCGTCTCCCGCGGATCAAGGCGACGCAGGGCACCAGCTGCAGCATTTCTGGGATTCACGAAGGCTTTCTTGCCTTCTTTCCTGGCGTGCACATTGATTTCTTCAAACCCCTTTTTAGGCATGAACACCTCGCCACGCACCTCTAGCCTTTCAGGCATGTCCCGATGTTTTTGCAGGCGCAGCGGCACCGATCGAATCGTACGTATGTTTTCGGTAATGTCCTCTCCGGTAAACCCGTCTCCCCGTGTCGCACCCCGCACCAACACACCGTTTTCGTACACCAGACTTACGGCCAGGCCATCGATTTTCGGCTCAGCGGTATATTCGATTTCCTGGTCCTCTCCAAGCCGGTCCCGGATGCGGGTTTCAAAGGCTTCCAGTTCCGCGGCATCGAATACGTTGCCCAAGGACAGCATCGGGTCTGTATGTTCAGCCGGTGGGAATGCATCAGAGGGCTTGGCGCCGATACGCTGTGTAGGTGATGCGGCCGTGACCAGGCCTGGATGATCGAACTCCAGCTGTTGCAGAGCCCGAAAGAGGGCATCGTACTCGACATCCGGAATCAGTGGATCATCCAGTACATGGTACGCGTAGCTGTGCTTCTCGATCTCCTCGCGCAACTGTTCAATCTTCTTCTCGATTGCGCGGGTCATAACCAGGTCTTACCCCTATGTGCGATATGCAGAAATCCAGTCAGAGGCTGTCGCAGGAGGCAGGATTTAAGACAGCGATTCCGGCAACACTTTCTGCGAGAGCATGATCTCTATGTGTCTTGATCCTGACCTGGATGCTTCAGGCTGAAAAGCTGCACTTCTTCTTGAAGGTGGGCAACGGTTTGCTGACTCAGGCGGTTGCGCGATTCATCGAATATCTCCCCTTGCAGGTATTCAGAAGCCCTTTTTGCAGCCTCATGCATGATGTTGAATGCCTTCAGACCATTCTCGGGACCTGGCAAACTCATCACGAAACTGATGCCCGGGGTCTCAAACTGGTCCATATTGTCCAGATCAAACGTGCCCGGCTTGACTGCATTCAGGATACTGTACATGGCTTTCCTGCCGCTGAGCCGCTTGACCTTCTTATGGAAGATGCGCATGTCGTCATACTCGAGGTCAAGCTCACGGACGAGGTCCATGATACCGGTGCCCTTGAATGCCTCGGGGCGTCTTGCCATGACGTGCAGCACCACCAGTTTTTTCTCCTCGGATGCACCCTCCTCCCCGGTCTGCTCATCCTGACTGGCAGTTGATTCCTCGCTGTCCGGCATTTCGACCCTGTCACCGGGATAGTCCGGATTTTGCTGTATCACCCGGACCGGACCGACGGACTCGATTTCGGAACCCAGATCTGCATCCAGCGGATTCAGCAGATCATCCTTATCAAAATCGAAATCCTCAAACTCCTTTCTGCGGGTTTTGCGTTTTTTGGCGCGAGTGAAGTAATACAACATGACCAGGACAGCCAGTCCTGCCACTATCAATCCGATACGCAGCTCAATCACCATGGGCTGTACACCGCGCTGTGTGTTGGTCGTTTAGCCATAGATCTGTCACGAAACCGCCTGCATCTCGACAGCTTCATCGATATCCACAGAGACCATCCTTGAGACACCGGGTTCACTCATCGTGATACCGAGCAACTGGTTTGCATACTCCATGGTATTTTTGTTGTGGGTAATCGAAATAAACTGGACCCGTTCGCTCATGTCCTTCAGCAATTCGCAATAGCGCGTGACATTGGCATCATCCAGAGGTGCATCGACCTCATCCAGCAGGCAGAACGGGGCCGGATTCAGCTCAAACAGGGAGAATACCAGGGCCACCGCCGTCAATGCCTTCTCACCTCCAGACATGAGGTGAATGGAAGACAGGCGCTTGCCCGGCAGGCGCGTCATTATGGAGATCCCGGTAGTGAGCAGGTCGTCGCCGGTCATCACCAGGAATGCTTTGCCACCACCGAACAAGCGCGGAAACATTTCCTGCAGTCGCTGATTGACGCGATCGAAGATGTTCTTGAAACGGTCCTTGGTTTCCTTGTCTATCTTTCGAATCGCCTGTTCAAGCATCTCCAGCGCCTTGCTGAGATCCTCATGCTGGTGGTCCAGATATTCCTTTCGCTCCTGGTGTTCTTCAAAGTCACTGATCGCCGCCAGGTTGATCGGGCCCAAGCGAGTGATCTTGCGCCCCAGTGCCTCCACCTGCTCCTGCCACTCCTGCAGTTGCGCACCCTCGGGCAACTGCCCGATCAGCGACTCCAGAGATACTTCGTACTCACCCAGTTGCTCTTCCAACGTCGTGCAGCGGACATTGGCTTCCTGCCATGCAAGCCGGGCATCACTCAACTCATTCTGCAACGACTCCTCCCTGCCCTGCAGGACAACAACACTTTCCCGCCTGGTCTGCATCTGCTCTTCAGTCTTCTGCATGACACTGCGCGCTTGTGCCTGGCTGTGCTCGATATCAACACGTTGCTCCAGGAGTTCTTTCAACTGAGCATCCAGTCCTTCAAGGGGAGCATCACTCTCATCCACTGAAGCCTGCAGGGTTTCATGGCGCTTTTGCAGTTGCGCAGCCTGTTCCTGCGTTCTTTCCAATACGGCCTGTGTCGCCTGCAGCGAACTCCGGCACGACTCCTGCTCCAGGCTGAGATCATGGATCCGTTCACGGCCTTCAGTATCCTTGCTTCGCACACCCTGCAGCGTGGAAACAAGATCCTCGCGCTGTCTCAGCAGGGCCCCCTTCTCACCACCAAACTCTTCCAGCACGGCAGCGGCGGACTGTCTTGCAACAGTTGACCGGTCCAGTTCCTCACGTGCCTGCCTGAGTTCGTCCTCCAACTCCTCTGAATATCCCCGGAATTGCTCTTCCTGCTGCCTCAAATGCTCCTGTTCCTGCTCCCATGCACCCATCTCCGATTGCGCCTGGTGATGATGCTCCTGTGCCTCGGCAAGCTGGGCCTGAACATCATCTCTTTCACGTTCGTGCGTGTTCAGTTCGCGCTGACAGGCTTCAAGATCGGACTCCAGGGCTTCAATCTTCTGCTCCTGACCGGCAAGTTTCTTCTCGAGCATGCGGATTTCATTCTTGCGCTGCAGCACACTGCTTTGTCCTGCAGTACTCCTTGCCAGCCGCATCCAGTTCCTGCCCATCCAGATTCCCTCTTTCGTGATCACGGACTGGCCTGTGGACAAGTGCTTGCGCTGCTCCAGTGCCGCACGGAGATCGTCTGCAACCTGTATGGCGCCCAGGAACCCTGCCAGGCTCACTGGCGCCTGCACCTTGCTGGCCAGTGTTTCAGGTGTCCGGGTAGTCTGCGGTACAGGTGTCTGATCCAGCAAAACCAGGCGTCCATTCTTGATCTGGCTGCACAAGGCCGCCACCTTTTCAATATCCTCGATACAGACAGATTCCAGGCATTCCCCGAGCACAGTTTCCACTGCACCCTCCCAGCCCGTCTCGGTCTTGATCGTATCGACCAGACGGGGGGCCTGGCTAAGTCCCTGCTCTTCAAGCCAGCGGCCTACAGCCTGACTCTCCTCACCCAGCACCACTTTCTGCATGGCTTGCAGGGAAGCAAGTCTGACCTGCGTTTCCTGCAACTTTTCACGCGCCTTCTGGACTCTGGCATGTAGATTCTGGCTGGAATCACGGCCTTGACTGATTCCTTTCGTTAGTTTATCCAGGCTGCCAGACAGTTTCTTCAGGTGGTGGCTTGTCGTACTGACACGCGATTTCAAGTCTTCCGTTCCGCCGGACTCCCGTCGCCGGGTGCATTGACTCAGGCTGTTCTCAAGACGATCCTGGCGGTCTTTGAGCTGCTCTAGATGGGATTCAAGATACTGGATGCGTGAAGTCTCGATCTCCACCGTCTGTGCCGGCCCCGCCATTCTTGCCTGCAGCGATTCCCATGCTTCCTGCCAGGTCGCCATCTCCGCCTCGGCTTCGTCCAGGTCGCCCTGATTCGAACCCAGCTTTTCACGCGCAGATTCCAGTTGCGGTTCGATTTCGCGGATCCTGGCCTCAAGGTCCTGTACCTTGGTGCGCTCGCTCTCCAAATCCTGTTCCGCCTGATGCCACACGGCCTGTACCTGCTGGAGTTCCTCGCTGTAATGGCCGCTCAATTCCTTGGCATGACGAATGGCTTGCTCGACCCTTGAAATTTCCGCATTCAGCCCGTACTGCTTGCCCTGGATTTCACCAAAACTATTCATTTCATCGGCATGCCGCAGCCGCAATTTTTCCACCTCGGCCTCGGTCGCACGAATGTCGGCAACGATTCTTTCAATCTCGGTCTGCTTGTGCTCCGCAGACTGCTTCAACGTCTTTGCTTCCTCCTGCTTCTCCTGCCAGCGCAAGGCCAGCAGTTCTGCCTTGGCCTGACGTTCTTTTTCCTTCAGCACTTTGTAATGCTCGGCGGCCCGGGCCTGACGCTGCAGTTGCCCGATCCGCTTGGTGATCTCGTCGATCACATCGTTGAGACGCTCAAGGTTCTCACAGGTATGCCGGATCCGGTTCTCGGTTTCCCGACGTCTTTCCTTGTACTTGGAGATCCCGGCAGCCTCTTCCAGGTACACACGCAATTCATCCGGTTTCGTGTCGATCAGCCTCGATATCATGCCCTGCTCGATAATTGCATAGCTGTTGGGGCCAAGACCGGTGCCCAGAAATACGGACACGATGTCCTTGCGACGGCACTGCGTGCCATTCAGAAAATACTTGGACTGACCGTCGCGCACCACCTGCCTGCGAACGGAGATCTCCGTGTATGCGGCATATTGTCCGCCCAGCCTGCCCTGGCTGTTATCGAAGACAAGCTCGACCGATGCCTGCCCGGCCGGGCTGCGGGTCGAGGAGCCATTGAAGATCACATCTTCCATCGTATTGCCGCGCAAGTGCCGGCTGCTTTCGCCCATCACCCAGCGGACCGCATCAATGATGTTGGATTTGCCGCAGCCGTTGGGTCCTACAATCCCCACCATGGAAGATGGGAAGGAAAATGTGGTCGGGTCCACAAAAGACTTGAACCCGGAAAGTTTTACGCAGTTGAGCCGCATCTATGCCAGTTCGCCTATAATAGGCAGCCTGATTGCATCAGACCCTACAGCCATGCCTGACGATCACACCCATCACCTGGAAACCTTCGAAAATCCGCAGCCGGATACCGACTATACGATCCGCATGCATATTCCGGAATTCACCTGTCTATGCCCACTGACCGGCCAGCCCGACTTCGCGGAGTTTTTGATCGAATATGTCCCAGACAAACTTTGCGTAGAACTGAAGGCACTCAAACTGTATATGAGCTCTTTTCGAAGCAAAGGCCTATTCCACGAAGCAATAACAAATCGGATTCTAATCGATATTGCAGCTTTGCTAAAGCCTCGATTTATGCGCATCACCGCAGACTTCAATGTGCGGGGTGGAATTTACACGCAGGTGATTGCCGAACACCGGCAAGATGGCTGGGAACCCGGGACCCCGGTCACTCTTCCCAGTCAGACATAAGTATCCTGCACAAGCTCCCGATTTCAAAGGACCTGCAGGATGGACGCCAGCCCCGGCAAGGCCACGACGAGCTTCTGGCCGCTGCCGGGATGGTGCGGCGTCCTGCACCCTGGCAGACACGCGCTTTGTGCATGGCCTAGCCTATTTATTTTTTTTAAGGCGTCTTCGGGTACGCTGCTGTCTGGGGGTGAGCGTGTTTCGCCTGCCTGCATATGGATTGGCAGGCTGTCTGAAAAGCAGGTGAACCGGCGTTCCGGTCAGCCGCAGTGCCTTACGGTAATAATTCTCAAGGTAGCGCTTGTAGGAACCCGGGATTCTTGCGATCTGGTTGCCATAGATCACGAACGTGGGAGGACAGGCAGCAATCTGGGTCGCGTACTTGAGCCGGATCCTTTGCCGCCGCACTAGTGGAGGCTGGAAACTTTCCACGGCGTTCTCAAGCAAACGGGTGAGGGTTGATGTATTGACCTGAATGCTTGCCGCGCCATGTGCGCGAGAGACCGCCTGTATCAGCTTTGTGATCCCCTCCTTTTTCCGGGCGGAAATGAAGAGCTGTTCTGCAAAATCCAGGAATCTCAGCTTGAGGTCCAGACCCTTTCGTATGTTCTGATATTCCTCTTTCGAGCAGGCATCCGTTTTGTTGATGGCCACGACCAGGGCGCGCCCGCTGTCCAGCATCGTGCGTGCCAGGCGTGCATCCTGATCAGCGAAATCCTGCGTACCATCCAGCATCAGGATCGCAACGTGAGCAGCCTCAATGGCCTGAAACGTTTTCACCACACTGAATTTTTCAATCATGTCATGAACACGGCTGCGACGCCGGACCCCCGCGGTATCAATCAGCTCAAACACCGTGCCTGATTTTTCCACACGCGCTGAAATACTGTCCCGGGTCGTGCCGGGAATATCCGAGGTGATAAAACGCTCTTCGCCAAGAAGCGCATTGACCAGGGTCGACTTCCCCACGTTGGGCCGCCCCGCTATGGCTACCCGGATCGCGGCCTGCTCGCCATCCACGGGGGGGCTGGGCTGTACGGGGTAATCTGAGTCAAGCGCGAAAAAAACTTCCTCGACCCCCTTTCCGGTTCTGGCCGAGACTTCAAAGACATCCCTTGCACCCAGCTGGAAAAAATCACTCGCGAGCGTATGCGCAGGTTTCAGGTCGGCCTTGTTGACCAGTACGAACACCTTTTGACCCAGTTGCCTCAATTCGGCAAACACCTGCTCATCCTGCGGGACAAGTCCCTGCGGGCCGTCTACCAGAAAAAACACGATGTCTGCTTCTTCGACCGCCTGCCAAGCCTGGGATGCGATCAGGTGTGAAAGCCCTTCCACGCGATCGGGGGGCTGCAGCGGTTCTATGCCTCCCGTATCAATGACGATGTAGCGGTCGCTGAACCGGCGTGTCACTCCGTAGATCCGGTCCCGGGTCAGCCCGGGGCGATCTGCGACCAGAGCGTCCTTGGTCCGCGTCAGAAAATTGAATAATGTTGACTTGCCAACATTTGAGCGCCCGACGAGGGCAATTACAGGCTTCACTGGATGATACGATTGCGAACGATAGGCAGCTATTGTAAAGAATGCGCTTCGTGCTTTGCATCCTTATCTGCGCTAGACCGCCGTTTCGTCAAAATTCCAACAGTCCCTGCAGCGGGGCCGCCCAGGATCAGGGTTGCTGCAAAACCGTGAACGAGCCGTTGTCCGCCAGCACACAGATACGCTGACCGATAACGACCGGCACGCTGTCAATCGCGTCGCGAGCCACCCTGTGTCTTCCGACCAGCTTGCCGTCTTTCTTGGACAGCAAGTGGATGTACCCCTGGATGTCACCCACAACGACGTAATCCCCGACCGGAACCGGAACCGTCAGCGAGCGGTACAACAGCTTGTCCTGCCGCCACAAAGTGGCTCCTGTTGCACGGTCCAGTGCCCAGACGCCGTCGTTGGTGCCGATCACATATACACGGGACTCATCTATATCAAGACCAGTGTGGGAAGCCAGGTCGGAGGCCCACTTGACTCTGCCTGTGAGCATGTCCACAGCCACAGTTCGGCCATTGAAATTGGCTGCATACACATCGTCATCCTGATGCGCGATCTCCCCATCGATGTCGGCGATACGTTCCAGTTCCGAGCGACCGCTCGGGAAGGACACCGTGGCTCTCCACCGCTCTTCTCCATCCAGCAAGCTGAATGCCACCAGTTTGCCATCATCAAATCCAACCAGCACGACACTGCCTGCAACCTTGGGCTGGCTTGCACCCATCAGGGTCAAAGGCGGAGAGTTTCTGCTTGCACGCCATGCAATGCTGCCATCACCGATGTCGAGTGCATGTATCGTACTGTCACTGGTGCGCGCAACAATGACCCCGTGCCTGACCTTCGAAAGTGCCAACACCTCGCTGCTGAGCAAGGTACGCCACTTCTCCTTGCCATCTGCAACATCCAGTGCAATCACCAGGCCATTCTCGGTGCCTACAGTCAGTATTTGCTCACCCCCGTTGACCCCGCCCGAAATCGTCTCCTGCAATTTCACGGACCAGATGCGTTTTCCGTCAATCAGCTGCCAGGCTTCAACACGATTGTCTGCCCCCGCAAGGTAAACCAGCCCGTCCACGATATACGGCTGCAGCTTGGAATACATCATTTCCGGGGCGCCGACCGAATTGCTCCACAATTTCTTCAGGCGCAGACTTTCCGAGCCAAGATCCGTCAGTGCGGTAGGGGCTTGCGGGTCTTCTTCAATGCCAATCCATCGCTTGGGGGCACTCAACAGATCCCCTGCACCGCCGCATCCGGAGAGCAGCATGGAGCAAATGAATGCCGTCAAGACAAGTGTTTTTGCGGGGTGGATGTACGACATGAGAGACAGGTAGACGGCCCTAGCTTCCCAGGTCATCCCGTTTCATCTGCAGGAATTCCACGCCGCTCGCACGTGCGGACTCCAGCGCCAGATCGTAGGCCTGTTTCGCTTGCTCAGGTTCGCCCCGGAGAATCAGAATGTCACCCTGGATTTCATGCACAAGCGAGCGATACCCCTCAGAAAATTCCTCATCGATTACAGCTTGCGCAGCGTCCAGTTCCCGGTCCGCCACCAAAACCCGTGCCAGCCGGATGCGGGCAACATCGCGTATGGACGGCCGGGCGCTGTGCTTGATGGCCCAGCGCAGGCTTTCAGCAGCCGCATTCAGATCTCCTCCTTCCGCTTGCGCCTTGGCTTCATGCAGTGTGGCCAGCACCGCATAGGGCGTGGATGCATATTCGGTACGAAGCGCCTCGGCCTGCTCCTGGAAAGAAGCCACATCACCGGCAATCATGAATTCCTGTACGGATGCGAAGATATCGGAGGCATTCATCGCCTGTTTTTCCTGATACCAGTCCCAGCCGCGCCACCCGCCCAACGCGCCCACACCCAGCAACGCCCCGATGATCACTGCCGTGCCATTTTCCTTCCACCAGCTTTTCAGCGCTTCAACTTGCTGTTCTTCAGTTTCGTATTGAGCCATGACTGCCGTACCTTTACGTTCCAAGGTATGCGTTCAGGTACGACGCCAGGTTTTCCTGGCGCACCGATTCCTGCTCACGCTCTTCCCGTAAAAACTTGATCCCCACCGTGTCGTCCCTAAGTTCATCCTCAGCCAAAATGATTGCAAGTTTAGCATTCGACTTGTCGGCGCGTTTCATTTGCGTCTTGATACTGCCCCCTCCGCAGTTGACAACCATGGACAGCGAGGGCGACTGATCACGAAGCCGGCTTGCAAGCTGCATCCCCGCAGGCACCGCCTGCTCACCGACCAGCACAAGGTAGGCATCAATCTCAATGCCGGGAGTGAGGGCTCCCTCCAGCAGTACCATGATCCTTTCAAGACCCACTGCAAATCCTGCCGCAGGATACGGTTTTCCACCGAGTTGCTCAACCAGGCCATCATAGCGCCCCCCTGCACAAATGGTTGCCTGTGACCCCTGTTCCGGGACTGTCCATTCAAACACTGTCTTGCTGTAGTAATCCAGTCCCCGGACCAGATGCGGGTTGATGTCATAGTCGATTCCTGCCGCATCAAGCAGTTCTTGCAATTCCTCGAAATGCTCTGCCGATTCCGGGTCCAGATACTCCGTCAGGCCGGGGGCATCGCTGATGATTTCAGTTAATTCCGGATTTTTGCTGTCCAGAATTCGCATGGGGTTGGCCTGCAGACGTTGTTTTTCCAGGTCATCCAGCTGCTGCTCATGCTGCCGGAAATACTTAACCAGTACTGCACGATAACGCTGTCGTGCCTGCAGCGTACCGAGGCTGTTTATCTGCAACGACGTGCTCGGCAGGATGGCAAGTCTCTGCCACATGTGCCAACACATGATGATCATCTCCGCATCGATATCCGGCCCGGCAAGCCCGAACGTTTCAGCCCCACACTGGTGAAACTGCCGGTAACGCCCCTTTTGCGGGCGCTCGTGACGGAAAAAGGGCCCTCCGTACCAGAGTCGTGCAGGTTGCCCATACAACATCCCCTGCTGCAGTGCAGCCCGCACACAGCTTGCAGTGCCTTCCGGTCGCAGGGTAAGGCTGTCCCCGTTACGGTCCTCAAAGGTGTACATTTCCTTTTCCACAATGTCCGTGACCGTGCCCAGCGACCTGCGAAACAATTCGGTATGTTCGAGAACGGGAAGACGAATTTCCTGGTACCCGTACTGTTGCAGCACAGCCTGCAACGTCTGCTCCAGGTGGCGCAACACGCCACTTGCAGGCGGTACCACGTCATGCATTCCGCGAATCGATTGAATCCGCTTGGACATCATTTCTCCCCGTTGCCTGAATAAAAGTGGAGGCTCAGTTCAGCAAACTGCCGGACACTTTGAACCGGGACGTACGATCACTCTGATGAAATCTGGAATGATCAAAGCGTTTACCGTCAATGTGGATGACCACGTCGGGCGAGTTGCCAAGCAGCACCTCAAACGGTGCCTTGCCTTCGATTTCCAGGGCTGCTCCAGACCACATCAGGTCCCAATGAAGCAATTGCATGTCGGCGTCCCGAATCTCAATCCAGCAGTCGTCCATAAAGGTCATCGTCAATACTTCCAGATTCCCATCTGATACAGGCCGCCCATCTGTCACCGGACGTTGTTCTGTCCCCTGCACACTCTCTTCGTCAGGTGGCCCGACCTGCCCGGCACCGTTGGCCTCTGCAACCGGTGTATCCTGAGTCTGAGGATTCTCAACCGATTCAGGTATTCTTGCATCGGCAACTTCTGGTGCGCCCGAGACTTCAGGAACTTCAGATACCTCTGGAACTTCTGATACCCCCGGGACTTCAGGAACCTCTGGAACCTCAGATGCTTCCGGTACCTCCAGTACTGCTGATGCCTCTGACACCTCTGGAGACATTTCTGGAGCCACCTCTGGAACTTCTTCCTGACTCGCCAGCGACTCGCCCGGAACTTCTGCCAGTCCTGGCGTCTGCACAGAAGGTTGCGGATCAGGAACCTGCAAGAACATATACACCCCTGCAAGGACAATGACTGCGGCTCCCGTCCACAAGACGGCTGTCCAACGCCTTCTGTCCGGGCGCGATGGTGGTTGGTACTCGGGTTCTGCAGGGTACTGCTCGTTGTAATTCCGTATCAACTGCCCGGCATCCAGGCCAACCAGCTTGCAATACGTGTGCAGGTAGCCACGCACATATGTCGGTCCGGGAAGCTTAGCAAAGTTGTCTTCCTCCAGCGCCTGGATCGTGCTGACCATCAAGTTCATCTGCCTGGCGACCTCCTCCTGGCTGAGACCAACCTGATCGCGTGCATCAGCCAACACAGAGCCAATGGTCTCCTCACGCTTTTGGGAATCCTGCTGCATTACAACGTGTCCATTACCCTCCTGTACCTTATCCGGCACAAAATGAACGGTCTGGAATCAACCTCGCGAAAAAATTTCATGTTCCGCAAAGAAAAATTTTATTTCTCGTTTGGCATTTTTCTTACAGTCCGAACCATGCACCGCATTTCTAGTCGTCGAGGTCGCATATTTTGCACGTATTGTTCCTGGCCTGGCTTCACCAAACGTCGTGGGTCCCATCACTTCGCGATAACGGGAAATCGCATCCTCGGCCTCCAATACCTGTACGATCACAGGGCCGGAGGTCATGAACTCAACCAGATCCTCGTAAAACGACTTGCCCTGATGAATCTCATAGAAATCACCTGCCTGCACCCGGCTCATTCTCAACATTTTTGCGGCAACAATCAATAAACCCGCTTTTTCTATGCATGTCTCGATTTCCCCAACCAAGTTCTTCCGTACAGCATCTGGTTTTATGATGGATAAAGTGCGTTCCTTTGCCATGAGCGACATTCCTGAATCTAATTAAAATTGAACAAAGCGGTTTTCTTTGGTGTGCGGCAGACTTTAGAGAGGCGGGGGGAATTATTGGCAGTCAGTCACGTTCATCAAGCCATGCCATCTGGATAGCTTCAAGAATGCGTTCATTGGATGTCTCTGGATCATCGTCAAAATCCTCCAGCGCACAGATCCATTCGTGCAGGTCTGTGAACCGGATGTACTGGGGGTCTACATCAGGATGAGCCTCATCCAGTGCAATCGCGATCTCTAAAGAATCGATCCATTTCAGGCTCATGACAGCTTACCGGGGCATGAGCTGGTATTCAGCATCACGGTACACGTGGTTCATTTTCCGAGAGGCCTACCCTGCACAACATCAAAAGGTGGAATGTACATGGTATTCAGTGGTCATTCAAAGAGTTTTTGCGGCACCCTCTCAGTGGCTTTCCGAGACCATGTTGATAGTGTATTTCGGAATCTCGATGACCAGGTCTTCCTCACCGATAATCGCCTGGCAACTCAGGCGCGAATCCGGCTCCAGGCCCCAGGCCTTGTCCAGATAATCCTCTTCATTTTCTTCGGCTTCATTCAGGGAATCCATCCCCTCACGCACATACACGTGGCAGGTCGTGCAGGCACAGGATTTCTCGCAGGCATGTTCGATGTCGATGTCATTGGCGAGCGCGGCATTGCAGATGCTGATGCCCACCTCGGCCTCGATGGTCTTGCCCTCAGGGCAAATGTCTTCATGAGGTAAAAACTTGATTTTCGGCATGATCTTCAGTCCTGTTCAAATTCCTCGACACGATGGCCACGCATGACCTGCCGTACACTGCGGTTCATGCGGCGCTCCACAAACGTCTCACTTGCATGCTCAAGCTTCACAATGGCCTGCTTGATCTGTTCACTGTCCCCTCCTTCACAGGCATCTTCGAGTTCGGCCCTGGCCTGACCAATCGCTTGCTGTTCCTGGGCAGACAACAACTCGTCTGCGTCTTTCTCCAGCGCAGAACGCAAAGCCTCCAGAACCCGCCTCGCACTGACCTGCTGCTCAGCCAGCTGTTTTGCGTGCATATCGTCTTTGGCATGTTCGAAGGAATCTTTCAGCATTTTCTCCACTTCCGAATCCGTCAACCCGTAGGAGGGTTTCACTTCCACGCTCGCAGACACACCACTGGTTTTTTCCTGGGCACTTACACTCAGCAACCCATCGGCATCCACCTGAAAGGTGACCCGAATGTGTGCGGCACCTGCAACCATGGGCGGGATGCCTGTCAGGTCAAAGGTTGCCAGGGACCGGCAATCCTCAACTTTCTCTCGTTCACCCTGAACGACATGGATGCGCATTGCCGTCTGCCCATCCTTGAACGTTGTAAACTCCTGAGCACGCACAACCGGAATGACCGTGTTTCTCTCGACGATCCTGGACACCAGGTTACCCATGGTTTCGACCCCCAGGGACAACGGTAAAACGTCCAGCAAAAGCATGTCGGAACCGGGACTGTTTCCTGCCAGTATGTCGGCCTGCTGGGCGGCTCCGGTGGCCACCACCTTGTCCGGATCAATGTCTGACAGTGGCGGCTGGCCAAAAAGTTCCTCCACGTGCCGGCGCACGCACGGAATCCGTGTAGACCCCCCAACCATGATGACGTGTCTGACCTCCGAGGGCTCAACACCTGCTTCTCGCAGCGTCTTGCGGCACCACGCAATCGTCTTTTTGATATAGGGTGTGATCAACCGTTCAAACTGCTCCCCGGTCAGCCTGAGTTCGATCCTTATCTGATCCCCGTGTTCCAGACGAATTTCGGTTTCATCTGCATTGGTCAACGATTCCTTGGCGCTTCGTGCCGCTTGCAGCACTTTGCGCATGAACTGGTGGTCCTGGCCTGCATCCAGGCCGGCCTGCTGCAGAATCCAGGCCGAAATTTCCCGGTCAAAGTCATCGCCTCCAAGCGCCGTGTCGCCCCCTGTTGACAATACTTCGAACACGCCTTTGGTCAGCCGGAGAATAGAGATATCGAAGGTACCGCCTCCAAGGTCGTACACGGCGGTCACCCCTTCCGCCTGGCGGTCCAGTCCGTAGGCTACCGCAGCCGCAGTCGGTTCATTCAGCAATCGAAAGACGTTCAGGCCGGCCAGTTTGGCGGCATCCTTGGTGGCCTGGCGTTGCGCATCGTCAAAGTACGCCGGCACGGTAATCACGACTCCTGCAAGCTCTCCTCCCAGCGTGAGCTCAGCGCGCGTTCGCAGTACCTTCAGAATTTCCGAAGAAACCTCGATCGATGTGACCGGTCCCGCCACGGTCTGGATCTGCGGTACACCGCCTTCCTGGTCAACAAACTGGTACGGGAGGTAGCCCTGCAGTGTGGCAAGGTCATCCACAGACCGGCCCATGATGCGCTTCACGGAAGCAAGCGTATTCAGCGGGTCGCAAGTCGCCTGCTCCAGAGCACATGCGCCCACCATGACACCGTCTTCCAGGGTATAGCGCACAACCGAAGGAAGTATGTCTGTGCCCTCGGCATCCGGCAGGGTTTCAGCAACACCGCTTCGGACACTGGCCACCAGCGAGTTCGTTGTCCCCAGGTCGATCCCCGCGGCAAGGCGGTGCTCATGTGGGGCCGTCGACTGGCCCGGTTCCGAAATCTGCAAAAGCGCCATGTGGATTTATAAAAGCTGCTCGTCGAGCTTTTCCTGCTTTTCCCTGAGTTGATTGGTCAGTCGTTCGTAGAACTGCAGCTTCAGTGCCGAGTCCTTTGCAGCGTCCAAGTCACCTCGTGCATACTCGGTCGAGAACCGGGAGATCAGCTCGCTTTGCTGCTGTTTGAACTCGCATGCCAGTTGCTCCAGGGCCGCTCCGGGGTCCGGGGCATGATCCAGTTCCGCGACACGCTCATGCGATTCCATCTGCTGCATCAAAAACTCCGCATCCCTTGAAGTTTCCGTATCCGCATCAAATTCCGCATCCTGCAACCCCAGGAGATAGTGGGCCCGCTTCAGGTCATTCTTGAGAACGCTGTATGCCTCGTTCACAAACGCCGTATGCTGTACAGAAATGCGCTGCTCCTGGTCACTCTTGCCGGTAAAGCGGTCCGGGTGCAGGGCGCTCTGGAATGCCCGGTACTTCGAGGCCAGTACTTCCTGGTCCACGTCAAAGCTCTCGGAAAGGCCGAACAACTCGAAATAGTTTCGAGTGGGATCTATATTCATGCTAATTGGATAAGTGGAAGAAAATGATCGCTGAAACGATCAAGGCCGGGAAGGGTCAGACGCTGAAACTCTCCCCGCAACCGCAACGGTCCTTTTCGTTCGGATTCCTGAACTGAAAGCCTTCCGACAGTCCCTCGCGTTTAAAATCAAGTTCGGTGCCGTTCAGATACGCCATGCTTTTGGGGTTGATCACCACCTTGACGCCCTTGTCTTCAAATATGTGGTCCTCTTTTTCAACCTGATCAGCAAATTCGATGGTATAGGCCATGCCTGAACAGCCCGTCGTTTTCACGCCCAGGCGCACACCAATCCCCTTGCCACGCTTTTCAAGGTAGCTCTTTACGTGCTCAGCCGCACTGCTTGTCAAGGAGATGGACACGCTTTTCCTGCCTATGCGATTTTCTTATGCTCAGCTGCGCTTGTATCCTTGGACTTGAGATCATCTATCGCTGCCCGGATTGCATCTTCTGCCAGCACTGAACAGTGAATTTTCACAGGCGGCAGGGCAAGCTCTTCTGCAATATCCGTGTTCTTGATTTCAGAAGCCTCATCCAGGGTCTTACCCTTTACCCATTCTGTCAGCAGGCTGGAGGAAGCAATCGCTGAACCGCAACCGTAGGTCTTGAATTTGGCATCCTCAATTACACCGTCATCACCGACCTTGATCTGCAGCTTCATCACATCACCGCATGCGGGCGCGCCAACCATGCCTGTGCCCACACTCTGATCGCTTTTATCAAACGACCCTACGTTTCGCGGGTTCTCGTAATGGTCCAACACTTTGTCACTGTATGCCATGATTCACGTCTCCTGATTTCCTATGCCAGTATGCACTAAAAATTAAACTCTAAAAATCAACAGCGGCCTCAATGGGCTGCCCATTCGACAGTCTTGAGGTCAATGCCCTCCTTGTGCATCTCCCACAAGGGAGAAAGGTCTCGCAGCTTGACTACCGCGCTCTTGATTAACTGAGTCGCGTAGTCGACCTCTTCCACTGTCGTAAACCGTCCAATTGTAAAGCGAATCGAACTGTGCGCAAGCTCATCGTCACGGCCCAGCGCCCGCAGCACGTAGCTGGGCTCAAGGGATGCACTTGTGCATGCCGAACCTGACGACACCGCAATATCCTTGAGGGCCATGATCAGGCTTTCACCCTCAATGAAATTGAAACTGACATTGAGATTGCCCGGGATGCGCTGCTCCAGGTCCCCGTTGATATAAATTTCATCGATGTCCTTCAGGCCGTTCAACAGCCTGTTCCTCAACATGAGAATGCGCTCGTTGTCTGCTGCCATTTCTTCTTTTGCAATACGAAACGCCTCGCCCATACCCACGATCTGATGTGTAGCCAGCGTCCCGGAACGCATGCCACGTTCATGTCCGCCACCATGTATCTGCGCCTCTATACGAACGCGAGGCTTTCTGCGCACATACAAGGCACCGATCCCTTTGGGCCCATACACCTTGTGGGCCGACAGGCTCATCAGGTCAATGTTCATGTCCTGCACATCAATCCCTGCCTTGCCTGGGCTTTGCGCGGCGTCCACATGAAAAATGATCTTGTGCTTGCGGGTAATCTCGCCAATGGCCTTGATGTCCTGGATGACGCCGATCTCATTGTTGACATGCATGATCGAAACCAGAACCGTATCGTCCCGGATCGCTGCCTGGAGATCATCAAGATCAACCAGGCCTGAACTTTTCGGCTCCAGGTAGGTCACCTCGAATCCTTCACGTTCCAGTTGACGGCAGGTATCCAGCACTGCCTTGTGCTCCGTCTTGCAGGTAATGATGTGTTTGCCGTTTTTTTGGTAAAAATGTGCCGCACCCTTGATGGCCAGGTTGTCTGACTCGGTGGCCCCGCTGGTCCAGATGATTTCTTTCGGGTCTGCCTGGATCAATGCGGCAACATGTTCCCTCGCTTCTTCCACAGCCTTTTCCGCACTCCAGCCAAAACTGTGGCTGCGGGATGCAGGATTTCCATAGTTCCCACCCAGCGTCAGGCACTTCATCATGGCCTCGGCCACCCGCTCATCGACTGGCGTGGTAGCACTGTAATCCAGGTATATCGGTAGTTTCATGTCGGTCACTGTTTGGCTCCTAAATAACTTCTACCCGGTTCATCCGATGTTCCTGCCGGCTGGATACTTCCCGCACATGCGCATTACTGACGGCCTGTGCAAGACTGATGCCTGAGAGATGGCTGCGAATCTGGCCACTCAGGCCTTCCCACAAGTCATGTGTCAGACAACGCTGGTGATTCTGGCAATCTGCACTGCCTCCGCAACGGGTGGCATCCAGACTCTCCTCGACCGCATCAATGACATCGGCTATGGCAATCTCTTCCGAGTCCACAGCAAGCGAATATCCACCACCCGGCCCACGGGTGCTTTTCACCAGACCCCGACCCCGCAGCAACGGGAACAGTTGCTCCAGGTAAGCCAGGGAAATCCCTTGCCTTTCCGAAATATCGGCCAGGGACACAGGACCCTTGTCATGATGCAGGGCTATATCGAACATGGCAGTCACCGCGTATCGCCCTCTGGTGCTGAGTTTCATAACCTGTTGCCCTCTGTCATCCAGTCCAACCGTCTTTCACACTCCAGTATAGCAAATAACCGAGTAAATCACTCAGGTATATAAAGGAATAGTTTTGCCCGGCCTGCGCTATCCCATTGGTAAGGGAAGTCTCATGTACACGTTCAAAAACGGGGGCGTTCGAAAAAATTACTGTGAAGTCGGGTTCTGGGTGGCGCTTAGAATCCCGCGCAGGATGTTGACTTCCACCTGTGTCAGGCGGGCCCGCTGGTAGATGTGCCTGAGGCGTCGCATGAGCAGTTTGGGTTGTCTGGGGTCCAGAAATCCGATCTCCAGCAACACGGTTTGCAGGTGCTCAAACAGCCGCTCCAGTTCCATCGAGGTGGCGAGTTCATCCTCGCAATCCACTGAATCGGGTTCCCCGGTCGCCATGAAAATTTCATAGCAGATCACCTGCACGGCCGCTGCGAGATTCAGTGAACCCATCGAAGGTATGGCGGTTACGTACTGGCACAGGTCCAACTCCTCGTTTGACAAGCCACTGCTCTCGCGGCCAAAGACAATAGCTACGGGGCCCCGTTCCAGCTCGTTCCTCACCTTGGAACCTAGTTGCCTTGGCAAAATCTGCGGACAGGGCAGGCCGCGCTTGCGCACACTGGTCCCAACGACGAATGTGCAACGGCAAACGGCCTCCTTCAGTGAAGTACAGACTACGGCACGTTCGAGTATGTCCGCCGCGTCCACGGCGCGGACCGTTGCCTCGGGGTCCGGGAACCGTTTCGGATTGACCAGAACAAGACTTTCTATGCCCATGGTCTTTGCAGCCCGGGCGGCGGCTCCGATGTTGCCGGGATGTGAAGGCTCGACAAGCACAATACTGGTGGCGTTGGATGTGTTCATGGATACGGCAAAACCCTGCTTACAAACTTGTCACAAAAATATATACGGTTTTTGGTATGCTGTCCCGGCCCCGCGACTGCCCGATCAATTCCCATGCAAGCTGCACTACACATTGCAATCACGGCTGCACGCGAGGCAGGTAAAATCATTACCCGCAACCTGGAGCGCGTCGACTCCCTTTCCATACATGCAAAAAGAAAAAATGACTTTGTCAGTGAGATCGACCACCACGCAGAACGCGAGATCATCAGTATAATCCGCCGCGCATACCCGGACCACAGCATCCTTGCCGAAGAAAGCGGCCATAGTAACGGCGGGACGGACACGAGCGAATATCAGTGGATCATCGACCCGCTGGATGGAACGACCAATTACCTGCACGGTTTTCCGCATCATTGTGTTTCGATTGCATTGCGTCATCGCCAGCGTCTGGAAGCAGGTGTGATTTTTGACCCGCTCAGGAGCGAATTGTTCTGTGCCAGCCGGGGAAACGGCGCGACCCTCAACGACAGGAAGATCCGCGTGACAGCGCTCACCCGGCTTGAAGATGCACTGCTCGGGACCGGGCTGCCGTTTCGCGAGGGCCAAGATGTGGACGCCTACCTGGCGACGCTGCGCGCCCTGATTCTGCATACCTCGGGGATACGCCGTGCGGGATCAGCTGCACTGGACCTTGCTTATGTCGCGGCTGGTCGTCTGGACGGATTCTGGGAATTCGGCCTGAACGTCTGGGACATCGCTGCAGGCTGTCTGATCATCCAGGAGGCTGGCGGGCTGGTCGGCGACCCTGCCGGCGGGCACACGCATCTTGAGACTGGCAATATTGTTACAGCCAACCCGAAGCTGTTCCGGTTAATGCTGGACAGTATTCACGGTCCCAGGAAAAGCCGTAATCAAACCTGACTGCCGTCGTCACTCCGGCCTGCACTTTCCACCGGCATCAGATTCTCCTTGCTGACATCCAGCGCGAGCAAGGAAGTGCTGGCCACGTAAATAGACGAGTATGTGCCAACCAACACGCCGACAATCAGGGCAATCGAAAATGCGTGAATCACCTCGCCCCCAAACAGATACAGAGCGATCAGTACCAGCAATGTGGTGATCGAGGTCATCAGGGTGCGTGAGAATGTCTGGTTGATGGAGGTGTTGATGACTTTTTCCGAGGTGGCCTTGCGGATGCGCCTGAAATTTTCACGAATCCTGTCAAACACCACGATCGTGTCATTGAGGGAGTAACCGATCACGGCCAGCAGCGCTGCCAGTACCGTCAGGTCAAACTCCGTCTGGGTGAGTGCAAAAAAGCCTACTACCAGCACCACGTCATGCACCAGGGCCGCCACAGACCCCAGCGAGAAGCGCCACTCGAAACGCAATGCAACGTACACCAGAATGCCAATCAGGGCATACAGCATGGCGAGCCCCCCCTTGTCTCTCAATTCGCCGCCTACCTGCGGACCGACGAACTCCACGCGCCGCACCTCAGGCGAACCCGTGGGTTCCAGTGCATGAATCACCTTGTTGCTGAGAGAGGACTTGTCCCGGTCCGTCTCCTCCACGGGCAGTCGGATCAAGACATCCCGGCTGGTCCCGAAGTGCTGGACGATTGCATCGTCCAGCCCGTTGGCTAGCAATGCCCGGCGCACGGGTTCAAGCTGCACCGAATCCGAGTAGCCTACTTCGACCAGCGTGCCGCCGGTGAAGTCAATGCCCAGGTTCAGTCCACGGGCTGCCATTGCCACGATCGAGACCACGATCAAGACACCCGATAGCATCAATGCAAGCTTGCGCTTGCCCATGAAATCGATGTTCAGCTTGTCTTTCAGCAACTGCATGTCTAGACCGCGAGACTGGGTGATTTTTGGCTGCCGTAGTAGAGATTCACCAGGGCGCGCGTTCCCATGATGGCAGTGAACATGGAGCAGACAATCCCGATGGACAGCGTGACCGCAAATCCCTTGATCGGTCCGGTACCAAACACAAACAGCACGATTGCAGCAATCAGGGTGGTGACGTTGGCATCTGCAATGGTGGAAAGCGCCTTGCTGTAGCCGGCATGGATACTGGCCTGGGGTGAGTTTCCGTTACGCAGCTCCTCGCGGATTCGCTCGAAAATCAAGACATTCGCATCCACAGCCATGCCCACCGTTAGCACGATCCCGGCGATGCCCGGCAAGGTCAGCGTGGCCCCCGGGATGAGAGACATGATCCCGATTATCAAGATCAGGTTGACCGCCAATGCAAGGTCCGCTGCAACCCCGAACAGGCGGTAGTACAGGGCCATGAAGACCATCACGAGAATGAACCCAATGATGATGGATTTCTTGCCCAAATCGATATTCTGCTGCCCGAGGCTCGGACCCACGGTGCGCTCCTCGACAATCTCGACGGGTGCCGCGAGTGCGCCGGCGCGAAGCAGCAGTGCAAGTTTCAGTGCCTCGTGTGTGGAATCCAGACCTTCAATCTGAAAGCGCTTGCCCAGCTGTTCCTGGATGCGGGCCACACTGACGACTTCCTCGCTCTTGACGGTTCTTCTCCTTTGCTCACCGTCCTGGTTGATGATCACCGTCTTGTTGTCAATAAAGACAACGGCCATCAGCTTTTTGATATTTTCGGCCGTGACCTTGCTGAAACGGGCTGCACCCTTGCCATCCAGGGTGATGATTACCGCCGGCAGTCCGTTTTCATCAAAGCCCGAGTTCGCGTTGATGATCGAATCTCCTGTCAGCATGACATCGCGTTTCAGCAGGATCGGGCTTTTGCTGTCGCGTTCGTAATAGAGGATTGAGCCTGTTGGGATACGCCCGGTCTCTGCCGCCTCAAACGGGTCCGACTGCTCGTTCACCATCCGGAATTCCACCGTGGCCGTGGCTCCCAGGATTTCCTTGGCCTGGGCCGTGTCCTGTACACCCGGAAGCTGGACCACGATCCGCGCGGCCCCCTGCTGCTGTATGACCGGCTCGGCAACCCCAAGCTCGTTCACCCGGTTACGCAGGGTCTGTATGTTTTGCTGTATGGCGAGACTCTGGGTCTCGCGCATGGTTTCCTCATTGATGGTGGCCACCAGCAGGAAGCCGTCATTTCCGTCCACCTCGGCGAAGTCCAGTTCATTCCCGTATTCTTCGTCGAGCACCTCGTGTCCCGCGGCCCTGCTGGCCGCATCCCGGAACCGGATTTTCACTTCATCACCCGTCTGGGTTACGGAAAACCGTCGCAGCTTGGCTTCACGCAGGTCCACGCGGACCGCCGCAGCATAATTGTTGATTGCCTTGGCGCCTGCCGCCTTCATATCCACCTCCAGCAGGAAGTGCACGCCGCCTCGCAGGTCCAGGCCAAGGTTCATGGGCGAAGCCCCGATCGAGCGTAACCATCCGGGCATCGAAGTCGCGAGGTTCAGTGCCACTACATGACGTCCGTCCAATGCCTGCTTACCAGCCTCGAACGCCTGCAATTGCTGTTCCGTATCGGAAAATCGCAGTAACAGCCGGTTATCTCCCTGGTCCTCACCCTGTGCCTGGATGCCCTTCTCCTGAAGAGCGCGTCTGAGTACCGGAGGAGTAGCGGCATCCAGCTCTCCGGATTCGTGCGAAACCTGGATGGCCGGCATGCTCGGGTACAGATTCGGCAAGCTGTACAGGCCGATGATCACGATCACCGCCAGAATGGAGAAATGCTTCCACAGGGGGTACTGATTCAGAGGAGCCGTTGCCATGTGCCTAGCCTGTCAAGATGTCTTTGCAGAGAGATGAAAAACGCCTATGCGCTTGCGTCAATCATGTTTCAGGGAACCCTTGGGCAGCACGGAGGAAACCGAGGTTTTCTGCAGCTTGACCGCCACCCCGTCAGCAATTTCCAGCGTGATCGAGTTCTCGCCGACCTTCAGGATTTTGCCCAGCATGCCACCGGAGGTCATCACCTCGTCTCCCTTCGACAGCGAACCGATCAGTGTCTGGTGGTCCTTGTTGCGTTTTTGCTGGGGCCGGATGATCATGAAATACATGATCGCGAAGAAAATCGCGATCATGATAAAAATCTCATATCCTCCGCCCATTGACCCGGCAGTGTTTTGGGCCATTGCATCAGAAATCAGTACCATAGCACCCTTGCTTTGATCTGGAAGCCGGCCGTTTCGACGGACCCGGGCCTCCTTGGAATTTGCAGCGCCGTATTATGCCACAGTCTCCGCATCATGGGACTGCATGCGGTACAACTCCTCGGAAAATTCCGAAAAATTCCCAGCCCGGATCGCCTTGCGTATTTCGCGCATCAGGTCCTGGAAGTAATGCAGGTTATGGATGGTGTTGAGGCGCGCACCCAGTATCTCGCCACACTTGTCCAGATGCCTCAGATACGCACGTGAATAGTTCTTGCAGGTATAGCAGTTGCAACCCTCATCCACCGGGCGCGTATCCTCGCGGTAGCGGCTGTTGCGGATACGCAGCAGTCCCTTTCGGGTATAAAGGAAACCTGTGCGGGCATTGCGCGTGGGAAGCACACAGTCGAACATGTCAATGCCACGCCGTACAGCCTCAATGATATCTTGCGGTCGACCGGCGCCCATCATGTAGCGGGGTCTGGCTTCGGGCAGTACCTCCGTCATGGCATCCAGCAGGACAAGGCGTTCATCCTGCGCCTCTCCAACGCACAACCCTCCAAGCGCATAGCCACTGAAATCCTTACCCGCCAGTTCAGTCGCACACTGCTTTCGCAATTCCGCATAGCGCCCACCCTGCACAATTGCAAACAGGGTGCTGTCGTGCGACCCGTGGGCTGTCCGGCAACGCTCGGCCCAGCGCAAGGACAGTTGCATTGAGTCGAGGGCCTGGCTTCGGCTGGCAGTGTGCGGCGTACAGTCATCAAGCACCATGATGACATCGGCACCCAGCTGTTGCTGAATCTCGATTGCAAGTTCAGGACTGAGAAAGACCTCTGCACCGTCTACAGGTGATTTGAACAAGACTCCCTGCTCTGTCATTTTCCTCATAGACGCCAGGCTGTAGGTTTGGAATCCTCCGGAATCTGTAAGGATAGGTCCTTGCCAATGCATGAAATCATGCAGTCCCCGATGTTGCCGGATGATGTCGACGCCTGGGCGCAGCATCAAATGGAATGTGTTGCCGAGGATCATCTGCGTACCTGAGGTGAGCAACTCTTCCGGAGTCATGGCCTTGACAGTGCCATGTGTGCCGACCGGCATGAATGCGGGCGTGTCCACCTGTCCCCGCTCAAACATCAAACAACCGCTGCGGGCAGCGCCGTCCCTTGCATGAATTTTGAACTGCATAATGCTCGTCCGTCGTATTTCCTATTCCCCGGGCTCGATAAACATGGCATCGCCGTAACTGTAAAAGCGGTAACGTTGTGTCACGGCATGCCGGTAGGCGGCCATGGTGGTCTCATACCCGGCAAAGGCACATACCAGCATAAGCAACGTCGATTTCGGCAAATGAAAGTTGGTCACCAGCCCGTCCACCACTCTAAATTGAAATCCGGGGAAAATGAACAGGCTGGTATCTCCCGAATACGAACGCAGGCTGCCTTCCTGCGCCGCAGATTCCAGTGCACGTACAGCCGTGGTGCCCACTGCGATCACACGTCCGCCCCGTCGTTTGCATGCCAACACTTTTTGGCACACCTGCTGTGTGACCTGCGCCTGCTCGGCATGGAGCCTGTGCGCCTCAATGCTTTGCGTGCGAACCGGCTGGAACGTACCGGCACCCACGTGCAGGGTGATAAAGGCGTGCTCTACTCCCTGTTGCTGCAACTGCTCAAGCAGGGGCTGATCAAAATGCAGTCCGGCGGTCGGGGCAGCCACTGCACCCGGATGTCGCGCAAACACCGTCTGATAGCGTTCACGATCCCCAGAATCCGGTTCTCTGCTGATGTAGGGAGGCAACGGGGTCTTGCCAAATTGCTGCAGCAGCATCTCGATTTCTCCCTGGTCTTTGAACTGAAGCACAAAAAGATCATCCCTTCGGCCTTTGACTTTTGCGACTACATCATTTGCAAAGACCAGGTGGCTCCCAGGTGCCGGGGGTTTGCTGGCCTTGAGATGCACGATCACCTTGCCAGCATCAAGAATGCGCTCAATCAGCAGTTCAACCTTGCCACCGGATGATTTTCTGCAAAACAGTCGTGCGGGGATGACCCGGGTATCGTTCAGTACCAGCAAGTCGCCTTCACGCAGCAAGTGTTTCAGGTCCAGGAACTTCAAGTCCCGGTATTCGCTGCCATGGCATGCAAAGTGCAGCAGCCTGCCGGAGGTTCGCTCATCGAGCGGAGACTGGGCAATAAGTGCTTCCGGGAGCTCGTAGTCGAACTGAACTAAATTCAAAACGTGTGGTATATTTCAGTAGGTCACGGTCTGGGTGTGCTGGCCTACTAATTTACCCTAAACTTTTCAAGAATGCGCCGGGGTGGCGGAACCGGTAGACGCGCCGGATTCAAAATCCGGTTCTGGAAACAGAGTGAGAGTTCGAGTCTCTCTCCCGGCAATTTGGGAATCGAACCGCAAATTCCCACCTATACCCATGGGTTCCTTAAGCATTTGAATATATAGAGAAAAAATAGGCTTGTAAGTTCCGTTCGATTCCCATAAACTCCCAGATAGAACGTATGAAAACGCGTGGGGAAAGCAAAAAATGGGGAAATTAACGATAGCCAAATCCAGGGCCATAACCGAGCCCGGAATGTATCATGACAGTCCGACACTGTACCTGTATGTCGCACCTGGTGGATCCAAATCCTGGGTGCAGAGAATCACGATCGATGGCCGCAGACACGACCTCGGCCTCGGTGGATTTCCACTCATTACTCCCGAGCACGCGCGACGGCGTGCAGCTGTAAACCGTCTCGAGGTCGCGGACGGCAAAGACCCGCTCGCGGAAAAGCGCAAGGCCAAAGCACCGACCTTCAAGCAGGCCGCTTTCAAAACCTACGAGACCCTCAGGCCGCGCTGGCGCAACGACAAGGTGGCGAAGAACTGGATGCAGCAACTCGAGCGCTATGTCTTCCAGCGCTTCGGCAACATGCGTGTCGACAGGATTGGACGTGCAGACGTGCTTTCAATCCTGACGCCGATCTGGAACACCAAGCCGGAAACAGCCCGCCGTGTACGAAGAAGCATCCGGGCGACATTCTCCTGGTGCCAGGCCAACGGATTTGTCGACATCAATTATGCCGGCGAGGTCATCGATGGTGGACTTCCCACCATGAGGGCCTTGAGAAAGAACTTGCGTGCTCTCCCGTACCAAGAGCTCCCCGAAGCCATCGAAACCGTAAGGGCATCTGGGGCTTCTCGGGCCGCAAAGGCCTGCCTTGAATTTACGATCCTGACCGCCTGCAGGAGCGGCGAGGCACGCCATGCAGCATGGAGTGAAATCGATCTGGACGAAAGACTGTGGACGATTCCAGCTGAGCGCACCAAGATCGGACGTGAGCACCGCCAGCCTCTGAGCAACCAGGCCATCGCAGTATTGCAAGGTGTGCGTGCCCTTCAAGATGATACCGGCCTGATTTTCCCCTCCCCTCACAAAAAGGGGAACCCGTTGTCGAACATGGCCTTGACCAAGGTATTGAGAGACAACGACCTTGCGGACCGCGCGACGGTCCATGGCTTTCGTGCGAGCTTTCGAACCTGGGCCAGCGAAAAGACCAATGCCGACCACGCCGTCATGGAACTTTCGCTGGCCCACACCGTGGGATCCTCGGTTGAACAGGCGTATGCACGATCTGACCTGCTGGCCAAGCGCCGGAGACTGATGGACCAGTGGGGGGCGTTCGCGACAAGAGATACTGCAGGGAAGGTCGTGCAACTCCATGGCTAAAGCATTGTCACCTGAAGACGAGTGTTTTCTTCGGGACTTTCTTGATGTGCAAAGCGGTAAGTACCTTTTGACAACGGACACGTTGCTTTTTTTGTGGCGAGACGAGATCCCCCGGGACAAACTTTCTGCTCTTGGCGTGCCCCTGCCGAAAGTTGAGTACCGGTTGATTGACCACAAAGAGATGGAAGATATGCGGCTGGCCGTCATCAGAAGGTGGATTATGCACTGGAGGTTTGACCAGCATCGGGTCGAAGCATTACAACGGCTCTTAAAGGTGCTTGTAGAGCACGAGCGTCCCATTCCAGAGCCTTTGCAGGCCTGGGCTTTTCAAATGGCTATTGAAGCTAAAGTCCACCGGCCGCAGGGTCGACAGCCAAATTTGGAGATCAATTGGCGCATCTATTCAGCATTCCGGTTTTTGACCCAGGACAAGCATTTTTCAAATAATGCTGCTTACAAATTGATAGCCGAAAAAACATGCAGATCCCCCGAGACCATAAAATCGACAGTCCGGGAAAAGAAGGCTTTATTTCTGAGCATGTTCAAAGGCGTCGAGGTGAATTGACCCGGATGAAAAACTAGCCCAGTTTTTCACCACGACAACTGCGGGCACGTCTGGCAGCCTGTTGGGACCATTGGAACCACAGGGGATGCCATGAACAACCAGCAACTGCTCACACGGACCGATATCGAGGTCCGCTTTCAAATCGGCCGGTCAACGATTTACCGGCTGATGAGAGCTGGCAAATTTCCAAACCCTGTTCAGGTCGGACCTCGCGCGGTCCGATGGCTCGAATCTGAGATCAATGCCTGGGTGCTGGCCCAGCCGCGCGCGACAGGGGAAAACGGCTCAGATGCCGCTGAATCCGAAGCTGATCCAGATACTGACCTTTCACCCACTCAGTCTCCCTAAAAGGAGATCATATCGTGCTGGCTCCCAGACAGTATCACAGGGGACCTTTCGGCCAGTGGCCAGCGAATCTGTCCAGACAAGGATCACCACGCCACAGTTGTCACCTCGGGCACGACTTCTGGTAGCAAACCGGTCCAGGTTGTAACCATCTGCAACATCGATCAGCACCGGTATCAAGCAGCACAAGCATTTGATGGTCTGGCGAAGTCTTTGTACTAACCATCGAAATAGCTCATCAGACCTAGCGTGATCACACTTCAAGGCATGTTTTGATTTGCAAATATCTCCTACAGCACTGGTACAAAAACCCCCTCTCTGAGAAAGATCTCTTATGCCAGATACCAAGGTAGAAAACAGAAAACAGGGTAAGGCCTCAGAGATGTTGGATAAGCATCATCGCGGGGAACTAAAAAACATGTCTCGGGAAGAGTTGAACCAACCGAGACCTGATGAGAGGCCCGTAAGACAAAATGAGGTTTCAGACCAGTCGAAGCCGAAAACCAGTCCAGCAAACACCAACAAGGCAAAATCGCACAAGAACTCCCGGACCACCTCGAACGAAGATCACCTTGATGCTTCCTCAAGCCGCATTACAATGGTAGAACCCCACTATCGAAAAGACACCCGTATATTGCCTGCTATCCAAAAATCGAGCCATCCCGCACGTACAGCAGGAGAGCGGTTTGGTGGCATCCACAATGGCAGGACCATCAAAGAGCAAGAACTGCTTTTCTTTCAACGTTTGACTGAAGATGTGCCAGTTCCTTTGCTGGACATTGTTGACGCTAATGGGACGCCTATTAAAACCCATAACGGAGTGGTTCCATTAGAACAACGTCTATTTATACGCACGTTATCCAGCGTAGCGGTAGACGAAAGGGAAAACTCCGTGCTGCGTATGGCGGTGACCTTGCGAGAATTACGGGACGGTATGTTTCCTCACGGCTGGCACCGCAGGAACCAGTGGCCACGGTTACGACACGCCCTAACAAATCTTAATCAGTATGCCTTCCCTTATGCAGGAAATCTGTGGTTTCCAGTAGCATTGAGAAGCATGCCTGAAAATCCGCAGATGGAAGACATTATTCTTCTAGATATCTCTTACCCTGAAGGAGCTAAGACCGGGCCTATTATTGATCTCGTTCATCTGGACAGCCTGGCTATGCGTTCAGCAGCCGAGTACAGAGCGTATATTGGAGTACATTCGCTTTTGTGGGTACCTGGTAGAACACGCCGGCCAGTCCCTAGAGCCAAGGGCCGTTTCGGGTGGGCAAAAGAGATAGACATGTACCCCATCCTGACACGGAAACATCGCCGAAAGATAGCCTATGGCTTCAGTGACAAGAAGCACAGGACCAAGAGCGAGATCGACGGGCCTTTCACCAATATAAAAGGAATCAAAGTAGTCGACCTTAAAGCCAGAAACCCCAAAACCGGTGAAATCGGATGGCGAATAGTCCATGCTGATTTTCCCTGCTGATACACCTGTATCACCGGGGAGTTTGAGCTGTATTGCTGGGGAATTTTGCCTGTATCACCGGGGAGTTTGAGCTGTATCGCTGGGGAATTTTGCCTGTATCACTGGGGAGAAAAAAAGCCGGGAACACGCTAAAACACATGCTTTGACCTCTTCCCCACACCCATACCGAAACCCATAAGGGTAGGTGGGAGGGGTATATGCCATGGGCTATGGCCTGATGGCCTAGCCCTGACATACACCCTGGCGTTATCCACACCGAACGTATTGACTTGTATTTCTTACAGACTAACATTGCCTGACAATCACTAACGAGCAGTAGACATGCCCGAATCCCTGACTTTCACCGAATTCGTGGACCGCACCGGCGCGAGCCTGGCGTTGATCGCCAAGAGATGCGAGCGCACCTACCCTGCCATCAAGCGGCTATACGACGGTACCCTGAAGCCCGGCCTCGAGCTGGCGCTGCGGATCGAGGACATCACCCTGGGCACGGTCAAGTACAACAACTGGGACTGCAATAGCAAAAGTGCAAACTGAAATGAATCTGCACAAGAGGCCTCTTTGGCAAAACGTAAAGGCGTGCACCCCTTCCTGGTGCCCCAGACATTCACCAAGAGCGAGCTTATCGCCTAGCCTTCGTGCAGGGCCACGGGCCTGACCCAGGTCGCCTTTTCCCCGATTGGGCTAGAGACACGTCAATCAACGCGGAAAAAGCTCGACTATGCGGTCTCCCTACCCATTCCCCCATTCTATCCCTGGTTTCCTTGATTAATTATCCGGATGGCCCATGATAGGCTGTGCTTGGTGATATGGCCGTGGGCGCGTAATGTGCCACTCAGGATTACACGGTCAACACTGCGGGACACTTTTCGTCCTGCAGATTCTACACATGTGACTGAAGAGAGAAACATGATCGAGCTTCCTGAGAACGAAATGGCTTGCACTGGCGTGATGATTGCCATCGACATCGCCCTGACCACTCTGGGCGAGGACAAGGGCACCGCAGCCCGGGCTCTCAAGAACATCGATGTCCGGCTTGGAAGATCCTCCAGCCCTGAACTTCGCAAAGGCATGCTGA
>JAPOYL010000031.1 GCA_026706595.1 Gammaproteobacteria bacterium
TCTTTAGAAAACAGATAGCTAGCATTTTCTACGGATTTTGCTACATAATTCCCAATAATTAATTAATATAATACCTGTGAAAATTTGATCGTTGTGGTGGTTGTTGGATCGCCGTTCTAGTTCCTCAAGGTAGCGGTCCATGCGCTTCCTGGTCATCTTGCGGAAAGTGCCTGCGAGAGGGCCGCTCGAACAACGCCCATACGCCCAATGCTGTTGGTAGCACATCTCCCACCACTCATTGTTCCTGTGTGTGCTGACTGTCTTACGGCGGGTATTTTGGTCTTCAATTTCAAAAACCCATTCCAAACTAGTTTTCTTGCAAGGACCTGCCTGTCCATCAGTCTAGTCCCGGGACCACGGGAATCACCGTACCCCAGTAATGACAGCTCGGACACTGCCAATAGAGCCTCCTACAATGAAACCCGCATTGCGTGCACTGGTGCGAGTTGTGCTGGCTGACGAAGTTTTCAATACTTGTCTGGATACGATCGGAAATCTGCTCACGGAAAGACTCGTTTTGCAGTGGCACATTCTTCAGGAACGCGTTCACTTCCAGCAGTGACAGCTCGGGCTTTTCCAGCAGCAGTTCCAAGATTTCATTTTTCCCGACTTCCCCGTCCGACAGGTCCGTCAGCAGAGAGGACATCACGATACCGCTCAGTTTCGAGTCCTTGATCTTGAGCAGGAACTGCCGAAACCCTTCGGCATCGTCCTGGCTCAGGAAGGCCTCGTGCAGCTTTGCAAAAATTTCCGGCAGGTACTCCGGGGTCTGCTTGGCCACGCTCTTGTAATGCCGCGTGGCGGCCTTGTAGTCTTTCTCGTGCATGGCGTAATTGCCAAGCAGCACGTTGGCCCGCGCACAATGCCTGTCATACGACAGCGCCTTTTTGGCAAGCTTACCGGCAGCCTCGCCTTCGTCACTTTCCTGGTCGAACGCCTGCTCGCTTAGCTCACAGCAATAGTGCGCAATCATCGGGTTCATATCCTCATTGTTGACCTGCTCCAGTGCCTTGGCGGTCTCGATCGCCTTGTCCCACTCCTTTTCCTGCTCATACAGGCCAAGCAGCAAGGGGTAGGCTTCCCGTTTTTGCAAGCCGATCCGGATCACATCGGTAAACAGGGATTCGGCCCGGTCCAGCAGCCCCGCCTTGAGATAGTCCTTGGCCAGTTCCAGCAGTGCGGTCGAGCGATGGGTGGAGGACAGCGCCGGGCGCTCAACCAGATTCTGGTGGATGCGGATGGCCCGGTCCACCTCGCCACGGCGCCGGAACATGTTGCCGATAGCTAGATGGGTCTCGACGGTCTCGGTGTCTACATCCACCAGCTCAATGAAAACCTCCAGCGCCTTGTCCGGCTGCTCATTGAGCAGGTAATTCAGGCCCCTGAGGTACTCGCCCGGGATTTTCGGTTTGGACTTCTGATGATAGAAGATATAGGCCAGGTACCAGCCTGCAAGGCCTGCCAACAACAGCAACAGCCAGTAGAGTTCCGGCATCAGTCAGGCCCCTTGGTCAGTAATGGATGAAGGTGTGCGTTTCATGTCGGCCCAAGTCATGCCTGAGACGGCCCATCCTGCACGGCTATTCTGGGATCAGGAATGAAACGCTTTTGTTGCCGCGGGGTTATTTGTCGGTCTGCGACCGGTTCACGCGTTCGCGCAGTTCCTTGCCCGGCTTGAAGTGGGGTACATGCTTGCCCGGCAGGGAGACGGCTTCCCCGGTCTTGGGGTTGCGCCCGATGCGGGGCGGTCGAAAATGTAATGAGAAACTTCCGAAACCACGCACCTCGATGCGCTCGCCCTGGGCAAGCGAGGTGCTCATCTGTTCCAGGAGGCTTTTGATCGAGAGCTCGATGTCCTTGTAGGCAAGGTGATTTTGCTGTGAAGCAATATTTTCGATCAGCTCCGATTTCGTGATCATGCTTTTCTGATCTCCAGCTCCCATGACACTCTCCTGCTTGATTATTATTCTGGTTCCTTGGAACTGTCCTTATTTTCCTCGATCGATTCCTTCAGTATGTCCCCCAGGTTGGTCGCAGCCGACTCGTTGCTGCTGTAGTCCTGAACCGCTTCCGCCTCTTCCTGGGACTCCTTGGCCTTGATCGAAAGCGTGACCATCCTGGACTTCTTGTCTACCCCGGTAAACTTGGCTTCGATCTCCTGGCCTTCCTTGAGGACCGTGTGGATGTCCTCGATGCGGTCACGGGCGATCTCCGAGGCCTTCAGCATGCCTTCAACCCCTTCCGCCAGCGAGATGGTAGCCGCCTTGGCATCCAGCTTGCTGACCGTACCCTTGACGATGCTGCCCTTGGGGTTTTCCGCGATCCAGGCAGAAAACGGATTCTGCACCAGTTGCTTGACCCCCAGCGAAATGCGTTCGCGCTCGGCATCCACCGACAACACCATGGCGCGTAGCTCGTCGCCTTTCTTGTAGGCACGTACCGCCTCTTCACCGGGCTGGTTCCACGACAGGTCCGACAGGTGCACCAGTCCGTCGATGCCGCCTTCCAGGCCCACAAAAATTCCGAAATCCGTGATCGACTTGATCATCCCGGTAGCCTCGCTGCCGCGGCTGTGCTTGCTGGCAAAGTCCTCCCAGGGATTGGGCTGGCACTGCTTCATGCCAAGAGAAATCCTGCGGCGCTCCTTGTCGATGTCGAGGATCATGACCTCGACCTCGTCGCCGAGCGAGGCAATCTTCGACGGGCTCACATTCTTGTTGGTCCAGTCCATCTCGGAGACATGGGCCAGGCCCTCGATGCCCTCCTCGATCTCGACGAAGCAACCATAGTCGGCAATGTTGGTGACCTTGCCAAACACCCGGGTGCCCTCCGGATAACGGCGCTCGATGCCGCCCCAGGGATCGTCGTTGAGCTGTTTCAGGCCCAGCGACACGCGGGTCTTTTCCTTGTCGAACTTCAGCACCCGCACATTGATCTCATCGCCAATGGATACGATCTCGCTGGGGTGCTTGACCCGCTTCCAGGCCATGTCGGTGATGTGCAGCAGACCGTCCACGCCCCCGAGGTCCAGGAACGCCCCGTAGTCGGTCAGGTTCTTGACGATGCCCTTGACCACCGCACCCTCTTTCAGGGTGTTGATCAGTTCTTCGCGCTCGACGCTGTACTCCGACTCCACCACGGCACGGCGAGAGACCACGATGTTGTTGCGCTTGGTGTCGATCTTGACGAGTTTGAATTCCAGTTCCCGGCCTTCGAGGTAGGTCGTGTCACGCACCGGGCGTATGTCGACCAGTGAGCTTGGCAGGAATGCGCGAAGATCACGAAGCTCCACCGTGAATCCGCCCTTGACCTTGCCGGTGATGATGCCGGTGACCGTCTCACCCGCTTCGTGGATACGCTCAAGTTCGGTCCAGGCCCTGGCCCTTCGCGCCTTCTCGCGCGACAGCTTGGTTTCCCCGTAGCCGTCTTCCAGGGCATCCAGGGCAACCTCGACTTCGTCGCCGACTTCCACTTCCAGCTGGCCATTGTCCATCTGGAACTGCTCGATTGGGATCATGCCCTCGGACTTGAGTCCGGCGTTGACGACCACGGCATCCTTGCCGATATCGACGACCGTACCGTTGATGATGGTCCCGGGCTGGGTATTGATGTTGTCTTCGCTCTCTTCTAGAAGCTGGGCAAAACTCTCGGCCATAAAACTACTGTCGTTTCCTTGTATGCAAACTTATCCTTGCTGTACCAGTGCGGCGATACGCGCCACTACTTGAAGGATCGATAAATCGGTTGAATCCACCCTGACCGCATCGGCGGCCGGTCTCAGTGGCGAGATGGGACGCTGCTTATCAAGGGTATCGCGCGTCTTGATCTCTGCCAAAAGACGGTCAAGACTAGCACTAATCCCTTGTTTCCTCAACTGTTTCTGTCGCCTGTGTGCACGCTCTTCGGCACTGGCCGTCAGGTATATCTTGTGCGGTGCATCCGGGAAGACCACCGTACCCATATCGCGGCCTTCCGCGACCAGCCCGGGCGCCTTGCGAAAGCTGAGCTGCTTCTTCAACAGCGCCTCGCGCACCTCAGGGCGCACCGCAAGCCGGGAGGCTTCCCCTCCACATTCCTCGGTACGCAGCTCATCCGATACGTCCACCTCATTGACCAGCACCTGTACGTCCCCCTCATCGCCCTGGGGCTGGAAAACAATGCGCAGGGTTTCACAGTGCTCGAGCAGCTCCTGGAGGTCGTCCGTCCCGGACAGATGCTTCAGCCGGTAGTGGGCCAGGATACGGTACAGGCTGCCGCTGCCGAGATAATGGTAGCCCAGCTGTTGTGCCAGCTTGACGGCGATGGTCCCCTTGCCCGAGCCTGCGGGTCCGTCAATGGTCACGACTGGAACGTCTGTCTCTGGCATCACCTGCACACTCATTCAAACAAGAGGCCCAGCTGCGTGGCCGATTCCACGAAACCGGGGAAGGATGTGGCCACGGACCCGGTATTCTCAACCGTGATCGTGCCCGAGGCGGCCAAGGAAGCCATGGCAAAGGCCATCGCCACTCGATGATCGCCACCACTGTGCACCGTCCCTGCGCCAAACTCGCCTCCGGTGATCGTTACCCCGTCCGGTCGTTCCTCGGCACGAATGCCAAGGGTTTGCAGGCCGGACACCATGGTGTGGATCCGGTCGGATTCCTTGGTGCGCAACTCCTCGGCACCACCCAGTTGCGTAGTGCCCGTCGCGCAGGCTGCTGCAATGAACAGGATGGGAAATTCGTCAATGGCATCGACTACCAGATTTTGCGGGATGTCGATGCCGTGCAAGGAACTGCTGGTTACCACGAGATCAGCCACGGGCTCCTCACCATAATTTCTTTCATTGCGAATATCAATCTTCGCGCCCATCTGACGCAGGATTTCCAGCGCCCCGGTGCGGGTCGGGTTGATGCCGACATTCTTGACCGTCAGATGCGAGTCCTGCGAGATCAGGGTGCCGACGATGAAGAAAGCCGCCGAGGACAGGTCCCCGGGAATATCGATTTCCGTGGCCGCGAGCTCGCCTCCTCCCTGCAGGCACACCCGGTGGTCTTCGCGCTCGATCGCACAGGAGAAGGTGCGCAGCATGTTCTCGGTATGGTCGCGGCAACGCACCGGCTCGGTGATGCAGGTGCGGCCCTTGGCATACAGCCCGGCTAGCAGCAGACACGACTTCACCTGGGCACTGGCCATCGGCAGGACATAGTCGATGGCATCCAGGGTCCCGCAAGGCCGGATCTCAAGGGGTGCGGTACCAGCCGAACTCAGGGTGATGTCCGCGCCCATGGCCTGTAAGGGGTCGGCAATGCGCTGCATGGCGCGGGCATTGAGCGAGGCATCGCCGCTCAGGGTGCTGGCAAATGCCTGGGCACACAGGATGCCTGCCAGAAGCCGCATCGCCGTACCCGAATTTCCCATGTCCAGTGTGCCGTCAGGGGCCTGTAGGCCATGCAGCCCGGCGCCGTGTACGCGGAGCCTGTCCGGTGCCAGCCAGTGCACCTGTACCCCCATGTTGCGGAATGCCTCCAAGGTGGCCAGGCAGTCCCCGGAGGGCAAAAGCCCCCGAATCTCGCTGGTGCCCTGTGCCAAGGACGCCAGCATGATGGCACGGTGCGAAATCGACTTGTCGCCGGGCGGATCCAGCTGGCCAGTACATCGGCCCTGCGGGGCGAGTTGGAAATGGGTGTTTTCCATGGACACGAGCGTGAAGGCGGCCCTACTTCTTTGAAGAATTGTGATCGCGCAAGTGCTTGGCCTGCTCAAGGAAGGCATACAGAGCCTCTTCCTTGTCGTCAGAGATCAGCGAGTGCAACTCCTTCAAAAGCTGCCCGAAACCCTCGATGGAGACCAGCAGTTGCTCACGGTTGGCCATGCAGATATCCGTCCACATGGCCGGACTGCTGGAGGCAATGCGCGTGAAATCGTAAAAGCCGGCGGCCGCATAGTCGAAGATCTGGTCAGCCTCGGGCTTGGCTTCCAGGTAGTTCACCAGGGTGTAGGCCACCATGTGCGGCAGATGGCTGGTGGCCGACAGGATCAGGTCATGCCGGTCTGCGCTCAACTCATCCACCTTTGCGCCCACTGCCTGCCACATGGCCCGGATGCGTTGCAGTGCCTCGGCGTCGGTGTTTTCGGTCGGAGTCAGGATCACCCTGCACCCATCGAACAGCTGGCCTTTCGCATGCTCGTAGCCGATCTGTTCGCTGCCTGCAATCGGATGCCCGGGAACAAACTGTGCGGGTAGCCCATCAAACACCTGCTGGGCAGCCTGGATCACGCTGCACTTGGTGCTGCCAACATCGGTCAGCAGGGTCGCGGAGCCCAAGCTTGGGTGGATTGCCTCAAGTACCTCCGCTGTTTTCGCCACCGGCACACCGAGGACCACAAGGTCCGCGTCCGTCACGTCCGCATCTGCCAACAGGGCGAAGTCATCAATCAGGCCCGCAGAGTGTGCACCCGCCAGGCGCTCGCGGTCTCGCCCGAGTCCCGTGATGGTCCGGGCCAGGTCCAGACGTTTCAGGTCTTTCGCAAGCGAGCCGTTGATCAGGCCCACGCCGACCAGACAAACTCTATCGAACATCGATGCGTTTCGCCGGCGGCTTCAAAGCACGGCCTTGGGGTAGGATCCAAGGATCTTGAGCAGACCGGCTTCGGCCTGCAGGGCTTCAAGCGAGTGCTTGACCGAAGGGTCTTCCCTGTGGCCGTCGAGGTCCAGGAAAAACACGTACTCCCAGTTCACGAAGTGCGAGGGCCTGGATTCGATCCGTGTCATGCTGACGTTGTTGTCCGCCAGCGGCTTGAGCAGGCTGTAGAGGGCGCCGGGCTTGTTTTTTGCTGAAACGAGCAAAGTGGTCTTGTCTGTACCGGTCGGTCCAATTTCCTGCTTGCCGATGATCAAAAAACGCGTGGTATTGTCGGCGGCGTCCTGAATGCTCTTCTTCAGGACCGTCAACTGGTAGGTGCGCGCCGCCTCGATGCCCGCGATGGCCGCGGCATCCGGCTCCTCGGCCGCGCGCCGGGCAGCCTCGGCGTTACTGTACACCGGCACCTGCGAAACCTCCGGCAGGTTGGCCCCCAGCCAGCGCTTGCACTGTGCCAGGGACTGCTGGTGGGCATACAGTGTCTTGACTTCGGACAAGTCCGCAGCCTTGCTCATCAGGTGCTGGCGGACCTGCAGTTCGACTTCGCCAACGATCTTGAGCACCGACTCGAGAAACATGTCCAGCGTACTGTTGACGATGCCCTGCGTTGAATTTTCAATCGGCACGACCCCGTAATCAGCGTGGTCCGACTCCACCTCGCGGAACACGTCGTCGATGGAGTCCGCCGCCTGGGTGCGGATGGAATTTCCGAAATGCTTGCGTGCGGCCTCTTCGGTAAACGTTCCGGACGGCCCGAGAAACGCCACCAGCAGCGGCTGCTGCAGGGCCAGGCATGCGGACATGGTCTCGCGAATCAGGCGCGCCATTTCCTTGTCGGACAGCGGCCCCTGGTTGTGCTTGATCGTGTTGCGAACGACCAGTGCCTCGCGTTCCGGGTGGTAGTAGCTCTGGTTCTTGCAGGTATCCGTTTTCACCTGCGCGATCTGCAACGCCAGTTTCGCCCGCTCATTGATCAGCTCCACCAGGGAGCGGTCTACAGAGTCAATCTTGCGGCGCAGGTTTTCTAGTTCATCACTCATGGGAAACAGCGTCGGGGACGTAAACGAAGTGGCTTCAAGGGTGGAAAACGATGTTAATTAATGTGCGAATCGCAAGAGCGTAGGATATTAACAAGAATCGATCAACCAAACCCGGAAAATCGGATCCGGATTCCACGTGCAAAGGACGGGCGGGACAATCCTCCCTATAATGGACCTTCACGCCAGCAAAGCCATGACCAATGCACGGGGATGAAACCACAGGCAAGGATATCCGGGCCTTGCAGCAAAAATTCAGGGACAGCGGCATCAGCCGTCGCGATTTCCTTGCAGCCCTCAGTGCACTTGGTATCTCTGCTGTAGGAGCCCGATCCCATCTGGCCAGTGCCAGTGCCCTGGCACTGAGCCCGCGCAAGGGCGGTACCGCAATCTACGCCAACAACCTGCACGGACCGGATGACCAGCTGGACCCGATCGTGTTCACATCGGGCATCGACTACACGCGCGGGCGGGCCTGTTACAACAACCTGACCCAGATCCTTGACCACCTGACCCTGCACCCGGAGCTTGCAGAGGAGTGGAGCGCCAACCGCGATGGCACCGAATACACCTTCAAGATCCGCAAGGGCGTGGAATTCCATGACGGCTCACCGCTGACCGCGGACGACGTCGTCTGGAGCATGAACCGTCATCTCGGGGCAGATTCACCATCAGTGATCAAGGCCTATTTCACCTCGGTCACGGAATGGCGCAAAGTGGACAAGCACACGGTCAGGGCTAAGCTCAGCACGCCGGACCGGGACCTGCCGGTCAAGCTGGGTGAAAAACAGGCCAAGATCGTCAAGAAGGACACCACCGACTTTCGCAAGGGCATCGGTACCGGCCCGTACATACTCGAATCCTTCGAGCCCGGGGTACGCTCACTGCATACGCGAAACCCCAACTACTGGCGGGACGGACCGAACTTCGACTCGCTGGTGCTGACTGCGATCACCGACCCGATTGCACGGGTCAATGCACTCATTGCAGGAGACGTGCATCTCATCGCCTCGGTCAATTCCCGAAGTGTGCGCCTGATCGAAAGCACCGAAGGCGTGCACGTGAACTCGACGCCATCCGGGCGCTATGGCGGGATCTGCTGCCTCAAGAACACCCCGCCCGGTGAGAGCGACCACTTTGTCAAGGGAATGCAATACATCCAGGACCGCGAGCGCATCGTCCGCTCCATTCTCAAAGGACATGGCCAGGTCGGCAACGATCATCCGATTTCGCCCGCCTACGGGGCTGATCATTGCACAGAACTGTCGCAGCGCCAATACGATCCGGACAAGGCCAAGTGGCACCTGAAGCAGGCAGGAATCTCGTCGGCCGAGCTTTTCGTTGCCCCGGTGGCCGCCGGCATTGTGGAAACCTGTCTGCTGATGCAGGCCAACCTGAAGAAAATCGGTTTCGACCTGTCCATTCGGCAGGTCCCGACTGACGGGTACTGGGGAGCCGTCTGGATGAAGGAGCCAATGAACGTGGTTTCCTGGAACATGCGACCGACGGCCAATTCCATGCTTGCCATCCAGTTTGCACCGGGTGCCGCGTGGAACGACACGTATTGGAACAACCCACGGTTCGGCGAACTGCTGCAGATGCAACTGGCCGAAACTGACCCCGCCCGGCGTTACGAGATGCTCTGTGAAATGCAGCGCCTCGTGCACGAGGGCAGTGGCATGGTCATCCCCTGCCACATCAACATCCTCGATGGCGTCAGTGACAGGATTCATGGCATTCCTGTGGTCCCGCTGGGTGCGATGGGAGCCTACGAGTGGGTTGAATTTGCCTGGATGAGCGAGTGAGCCTGAACTGCGGGCCGATGCGCCCATGCTGATCCGTGCCGTCCTGCATCGGATAGCCACCGGCCTGGTCACCCTAGTCGTAGTGTCGGTGCTGATTTTTCTTGGTACCAGCGTCCTGCCGGGAGATGTCGCGAGCATCATCCTGGGACAGATGGCCACACCGGAATCCCTGGCAGCCCTTCGCAGCACGCTCGGTCTCGACCAGCCCGCCTACGTACGTTACTTCCTGTGGCTGGGTGATCTCCTGAGCGGGGATCTCGGTGTTTCCAAGGCTGGCGCGGGCGCCGGGACTGGCGGCACATCGATCTCCGAGATGATCGCGCCGCGCCTGATCAACACCGTACAGCTTGCAGGTGCGGTTGCCCTGATCGCCGTGCCGCTTTCCCTGGGGCTGGGACTCGCGGCAGCCACATACCCTGGAACCCGCCTGGATCGCAGCATCACGCTGAGCACCCTGGGCCTAGTATCCGTTCCGGAGTTCCTGGTGGCCACCGCCCTGGTGCTGGTCATTGCCGTGTACCTGGGCTGGCTTCCGGCGACCGCCTACGTCAGCGGGACGGAAACCGGGATGGCCCTGCTCAAGACGCTGGCCCTGCCGACCCTGACCCTGGTGATCGTGGCATCCTCACAGATCATACGCATGACCCGGGCCAGTGTTCTCAACGTCATGAGTTCACCCTACATCGAGATGGCCGTCCTCAAGGGACTGCCGCGCAGGAGGATTGTCCTGCACCATGCACTGCCCAATGCCGTCGGACCCATCGTCAACGTGATCGCCCTGAACCTGGCCTACCTGATCAGCGGGGTGGTGATCGTTGAAACCATCTTCGCCTACCCGGGTCTTGCCAAACTGATGGTCGATGCGGTCCAGACCCGCGACCTGCCCCTCGTGCAGGCCTGTGCCATGATTTTCTGCAGCGCATACATCCTGCTGGTCTTCATTGCCGACCTGGCCTCGATCCTGTCCAATCCCCGGCTTCGCTATCCTCAATGAGTACTCCTGTGAACAACCCAACGGGGGAAAGTGGGCAGACCGGTGCCATATCCGAGGAACAGCCGAGGCGCAGTCTGAAGTTTTCCGGCGCCGGCAAGACCGGAATCGTCGTCATCCTGTTCTGGATCACCATGGTCTTCATCGGCCCCTGGGTGGCCCCCTTTCACGAGGCGGAATTCCTGGACGAGGCACTTTTCATCGAACCCGGCCTGGATGACCCCTATCCTGCCACCGACTTCCTGCCCCCGGGGGACGTTGCCTACCTGGGCACAGACTACTTGGGTCGCGACACCCTTTCGCGACTGCTCTACGGAGCCCGCACGACGATCGGAGTCTCGCTGCTCTCCACCTTGCTGGCCTACCTCATCGGCATAACACTTGGCATCGCGGCTGCCGCAGGAGGCCGGGTCCTGGACAGTTCGCTCAGCCGTCTCAATGATGCCGTACTGTCCATGCCGACCATCATGCTGGGCATGGTCGTGATCTCCGCATACGGCAGTACCCTCCCTGTACTGATCGCCCTCACCAGCTTGATTTACGCATCCAGCGTGTTCCGGATCGCGCGCGCCTTCGGACTGGACATCATGGTCAGCGATTTCGTCGATGCTGCACGGGTGCGCGGCGAGGGACTCGGATGGATCATCCGCCGCGAGGTTCTGCCCGGCATGATCCTGCCCATGGCAAGCGATTTTGGCCTGCGGTTCGTCTACATCATCCTGTTTCTCTCGGGCCTGAGCTTTCTCGGGCTGGGCGTACAGCCGCCGCAATCCGACTGGGGCAGCATGGTCAGGGAAAATCTGGCCGGGCTGCCCTACGGGGCCATAGCACCCCTGATCCCGGCCCTTGCCATTGCCAGCCTGACCGTTGCCATCAACCTGGTCGTCGACGACATCTCCGCCCACCACGGCGGCAAGCTTGCGGAGAAAATCATCTGATGCCCGCGCTCCTGGAAATCGACAACCTGGTCATCGAGGCTGCGGGCGGTGGGGCCAGTCCGGCGCCTGTCATCAATGGTGTAAGCCTGCAGCTCGATGCAGGCGAGGTCCTGGCATTGATCGGCGAGTCCGGTTCCGGCAAGACCACCCTCGCATTGTCGACCCTGGGGTACGCCAAGCCGGGCCTGGAGTTCCGGGCAGGTGAAGTCCGGCTCAACGGAGATGACATCCTTGCCATGCCGGCGGATGAGAAACGAAGACTTCGCGGACAACGGGTCTCCTACCTTGCGCAAAGTGCCGCCGCGGCCTTCAATCCCGCGCTCAGGATCGGGGCACAGGTGACCGAAGCCTCCGTGCTCCACGGACAGCTCTCCCAAACCGAGGCCGACCGGCGTGCAACCGACCTCTATCGGGCCCTGGGCCTACCAGACCCGGATCACCTGGGCAGGCGCTACCCGCACCAGGTCTCAGGTGGTCAGTTGCAGCGGCTCATGGCCGCGATGGCCCTGTGCGGCAAGCCTGACCTGCTGGTTCTGGATGAGCCCACCACGGCGCTGGATGTGACCACGCAGATTGAGGTCCTCAAGGCATTCAAGGACGTCATCCGCCAGGAAGGCGCCGCCGCACTTTACGTGACCCATGACCTTTCCATCGTGGCTCAGATCGCAGATCGCATCGTCGTACTCTATGCCGGTGAGGTTGAGGAATACGGCACCGTCGATGATATCCTCAACCGCCCGCAGCATCGCTATACACGCCAGCTGATCGGTGCTGTGCGCCCGCCTCCGGACAGCACCCTGAGGCCGGAAAGTCTAGAAGAAACAAGACAAGACGTACCTGCACTTGAGGTGAAAGACCTGACTGCGGGCTACGGGAGAAAACATGCGAGCGGGCACACGGTCAAGGTGCTTCGGGATGTTCATGTCGCTGTCGGACAGGGTCGCTCACTGGGCGTGATCGGCGAGTCCGGATGCGGCAAATCAACACTTGCCCGGGTGATTTCAGGACTGCTCCCCGCCATGCAAGGTGATGTACTGCTCAAGGGCCAGCCACTGAAGCCCAGCCTGCGGCAGCGTGAGCGCCGGCAATTACAGAAGATCCAGTTCGTTTTCCAGATGGCCGATAACGCGCTCAACCCGCACCAGCGGGTCGACCAGCTCTTGGGCCGCCCTCTCGAGTTCTACTTCGGACTCTCGGGCGAGGAAAAAAGACAGCGCATCACCGAGCTGCTGCACATGGTTGAACTGCCCGCGGAATTTTCCGAACGCTACCCCGAAGAATTGTCCGGCGGCCAGAAACAGCGCGTCAACCTGGCTCGGGCACTCGCCGCATCCCCCGAGATCCTGCTGTGTGACGAGGTGATCTCGGCCCTGGACACGATTATTGGCGCAAGCATCATCCAGCTCCTCAAGCGCCTTCGCGAGCAAACCGATGTTTCCTTTGTTTTCATCAGTCATGACCTGTCCGCGATTGCCTCCTTTGCCGATGATATCGCCGTGCTCTATGCCGGGCTGGTAGTGGAACAGGGTCCCGCAAACCGTGTGCTTGCACCGCCCTACCATCCCTACACCCGCCTGCTGATTGCCTCGGTTCCGGAACTGAGCCAGGGCTGGCTAGAGAGAACCCTTGAGATGCGCGAGACCCAGGCCAGTATCGATCGGGCCGTAGAGATCACTGACAGGGGTTGCCCGTTTTACCGCCGCTGTCCGCTGGCCATCGCCGGAACATGCAATCAGGAAGCGCCTCCCTTGCGCAACCTGGGTCATGGCCATTCGATCACATGCCACCGCAGCGAGGCAGAGTTGTAGTGCAGGCCGTCTTTACGGGCCAGTAACGGAACGTGTTACAGGACTTGCCCTGTGGGGACCCGAACCTCATCCCAGCATCGGATGCCCTGGCGCCCTCAGGTGATGCCACCCATGCACAGGTATTTGATTTCCAGGTATTCCTCGATGCCGTATTTGGACCCTTCGCGGCCGATGCCGGATTCCTTCATGCCCCCAAAGGGTGCCACCTCGGTTGAGATCAGTCCGGTATTGATGCCGACGATGCCGTATTCCAGGGCTTCGGCGATCTTCCAGACACGAGTGATGTCCCGGGTATAGAAGTAGGCTGCAAGACCGTACTCCGTGTCATTGGCCATCCTGATTGCATCCTCGCCGGTCTTGAAGCGGTATACCGGTGCAAGTGGCCCGAAGGTTTCTTCCCGGCTCAGCGCCATGTCGGCAGTTACATCCACCAGCACCGTGGGTGAATAGAAATTCCCCCCCAGGGTGTGACGTTGTCCGCCGGTGAGCACTCGGGCACCCTTGGTGGAGGCATCCTGAACATGGTGTTCGACCTTTTCGATGGCGTGCTGGTCGATCAGCGGCCCGATTTCGGTTGCCTCATCCAGGCCGTTGCCTACATTCAGGGCGCTGACCGCCGCGGCCAGCTTCTCGTTGAAGCGGTCATAGATGCCGTCCTGCACGAATATACGGTTCGCGCAGACGCAGGTCTGCCCGGCGTTTCGAAACTTGGATTGCATTGCACCCTCGACGGCGGACTCGATGTCGGCATCGTCAAAAACGATAAACGGTGCATTGCCACCCAACTCCATCGTCACCTTCTTCATGGTCTCGGCACATTGCTCCGTCAGTCGCTTGCCGACCTCGGCTGAACCGGTAAAGCTGAGCTTGCGCACGGCCGGGTTGGATGTGATCTCGCCACCGATCTCGGAGCTGATGCCACACAGGACATTCAGCACGCCCTCGGGGAGGCCTGCCTGCTCGGCGAGCCTTGCCAAGGCAAGCGCCGTGTGGGGTGTCTGGGATGCAGGTTTGGCGATGACGGTGCATCCGGCGGCCAGTGCCGGTGCAACTTTGCGCGTCAGCATGGCTAGCGGAAAATTCCAGGGGGTGATCGAGGCCACGACACCCACCGGCTCCTTGATCACCACAATGCGCTTGTCCTGCTGATGACCGGGAATGGTGTCGCCGTAGATGCGCTTGCCCTCCTCTGCAAACCATTCGACGAAGGAAGCCCCGTAGCCGACTTCTGCGCGCGATTCCACCAGCGGTTTGCCCTGCTCGGTGGTCATGAGAACGGCGAGGTCCTCCTGGTTTTCCATGATCAGCTCAAACAAGTTGCGCAGGATGCCCGCCCGCTCCTTGGCGGTATGTGCCCGCCATTTCGGGAATGCCGCGCTGGCCGCCTGGATGGCACGCCGGGTCTCGGCGGCACCCATCCTGGGAACCGAGCCGATGATCGTGCCATCGGCCGGATTGTCGGTTTCGATCCTGCCGCCATCGTCCGCATCCACCCAGGTGCCATCGATGTAGCACTGCTCGCAAAACAGCGAGGGATTGCTGAGATTCATGGAAAACTCCCCGTCAAGCGTTGGATGTGGGTCAGTTCGGACCCATGGTAATTGATCCTGCCGCCAAGTTTACTGACAGGGACCTGTTCTGGCCACACGGCGGACCCGGCAGCATCTTGTCTTGAACAAGATTTCGGGAATAGACTGTGCCCATGTCCTTGCCACTCCACTCGCTCTTGCCGGCGCAGGCCCGGGAACGGCCTGACAAGGTTGCACTCGAATACCGTGAAAAAAAGGTGTCCTATCACGACCTGAATCTGGCGTGTGAGCATTTCGCAGGCGGCTGCCAGCGAGTCGGACTCCCACACAGAGCCCGCATCGGCGTGTACCTGCCGCGATGTATCGAGGCGGTAGTCGCCTTTTTCGGAACCCTGCAGGCGGGCGCCTGTCTCGTGCCGGTCAACCCGGCCCTGAAGTCCCGGCAAGCGAGCCACATCCTGGAGGACTGCGGCATAGAACTGCTGGTGACGACCTCGAGCCGGCTCGACACACTGCACGAGGCACTCATGCACGACTCCCAGTTGCACACGGTGGTTCTGATCGACCAGGAGGCAATGCCCTCCAGCGACTCCGACCAAGCGGTCCGCATCGAAGGCTGGCGGGAATTTTGTGCACGGTCCGCACCGGCCAGCATGGACCTGCAGGATACGGATCTTGCGGCCATTTTCTACACTTCCGGCAGCACCGGCCTGCCCAAGGGGGTCATGCTCACCCACAAGAACCTGTGCGCGGGGGCAGAAAGTGTGACCGCGTACCTGGAAAATACATCGAAGGACCGGATTCTCGCCGTGCTGCCCTTCAGTTTTGACTACGGGTTCAGTCAGCTGAGTACAGCATTCAGTGTGGGGGCGACGGTGGTGATCCTCGACTACCTCCTGCCGCAGGATATTCTAAAGGCCATCGAGCGTGACCGGATTACGGGCCTGGCCGGCGTTCCTGCCCTGTGGCAACAGCTTGGCCGGCTTGAATGGCCGAAGGCTGCCGGCGAGACGCTTCGCTACATCACCAGTTCAGGCGATGTCCTGCCCGAGACCACCGTCAGGATGCTCACCGAGAAGCTTCCGGCGACTGACATGTACCTGATGTACGGCTTCACGGAGGCCTTCCGGTCCACCTACCTGCCGCCACAGGAGATCCATCGCCGGCCCACATCGATCGGCAAGGCCATCCCAGGCGCCTGGGTCCAGATCGTGCACCCGGACGGCTCCCCCTGTGACCCGGATGAGGTCGGCGAACTGGTGCATGGCGGCCCCCTGGTGGCCCAGGGGTACTGGAACCACTCCGTGGAAACCGGGGAGCGGTTCAGGCCGCTTGCGGCGAGCCTTGCAGACTCCCGGGAGGCCGGTGAGGTCGTGGCTTGGTCCGGGGACCTTGCCCGTCAGGACGGCGACGGGTACTTCTACTTCGTCGGGCGCAAGAACGACATGATCAAGACCTCGGGTTACCGAGTCAGTCCGGCCGAGATCGAGGGACCAGCCTGCCAACACGACGCCGTTCGCGAAGCCGTGGCCTTTGGTGTGACCCACCCGCAACGCGGCCAGTCCATCGTGCTGACCTGCACCACCGACCAGGAGCCCGAACGGGCAGAAGCTGAGCTGGACCTGTACCTGAAAGATGTCCTACCACTGTATATGGTTCCGGAGCACTACGTCTGGACGGACGCGATCCCCTGCAACGACAATGGCAAGTTCGACCGCAAGCGACTGGCCAGCCAGTACCAGGCGAGCGTGACGAGGACGTGATGGCATGAACCGCCCGCAACTACAACATTACAGCCCGCAAAAGCTCTTTGACCGAGAAGGGCCGCATCTCGTAGTCGCCGGTCAAACCTTGATGGATATCGCCGGACAATGCGGGCCCACACCGCTGTATATCTACAGCAAGCAAGCGATTAATGATCGTATCGCAGCCCTGAAAGCCGCACTGCCTGCACGCGTGCATCTGCACTATGCGGTCAAGGCCAATCCGATGCAGGAGGTGATTGACTATGTGGCCGAGCAGGTGCACGGACTGGATGTCTCCTCCGGAAATGAACTCAAGGCGGCTCTGCAAAGCGGCATCCGGGCACAAAACATCAGCTTTGCCGGCCCCGGAAAGTCCTTGCAGGAATTGAAGGCCGCGATCGCCGCCGACATTACCCTGAATGTCGAATCGGAAGTCGAGTTCACCCGTATCCTGAGCCTTTGCGAAGAAACCGGGCAGGTGGCACGAGTGGCCTTGCGCATCAACCCGGATTTCGAACTCAGGGCTTCCGGCATCAAGACCTCGGGCGGGCCCCAGCCGTTCGGCGTGGATGCGGAGGCCGCACCGGAGTTGCTGGAGAAAATATCTACATCCGCTGTCGAGTTCAGAGGCTTTCATATTTTCAGCGGCTCGCAGGTCCTGCAGGCCAAGACTCTCATCGAGGCTCACAGGAAAACCTTTGCTCTGGCCAAACAGCTTGCAGACCATGCCCAAGTGCCCGTACAGACCCTGAACATCGGTGGCGGCTTCGGCATTCCTTATTTCCCGGGCGATGCTCCGCTTGAAGTAGCCCCGGTGATGGAACACCTGGAGGGGTTGCTCACCGAATACCGGGAAACCTTTGCCGAGACACAAATCATTCTTGAACTCGGCCGCTACCTGGTGGGTGAGGCTGGGTTGTACATGGCCCGGATCACGGACCGCAAGGTTTCCAGGGGCACTACCTACCTGGTGACCGATGGCGGGCTACACCACCACCTCGCTGCCAGCGGCAACTTCGGTCAGGCACTTCGCAGAAACTACCCGATCACCATTGGCAACAAGCTGGGCGGGCACACCGAGACGGTCACCGTCGTCGGGCCGCTGTGCACCCCACTGGACATGCTGGCCAAGGACATGGATTTGCCGAAAGCCGAAATTGGCGACCTGCTCGTGGTGTTCCAGTCCGGAGCATACGGCTACAGTGCCAGCCCGCTGGAATTCCTGAGCCATCCCAGGCCCCGTGAAATTCTGGTTTGAGGTACAGGTATGTGGGCTGCAGGATCGAGGGCGGGGCCAGCAAGCTTCAGGGCCGGTCTTCCATTTTCGATGCGATCAGGTCGCGCAACGTGCCTACAGTTTGAAACGCCTTGGCATCCAGGTCGTCCTCATCGAACACGATGTCAAAGCTTTTCTCCAGTCCGGCGATGATGCCGGTGATGGCCATCGAGTCCAGTTCCGGGATGGTGCCCAGAAGCGGCGCCTGTTCTCCCATCTCGTAGGTGGTCTCCGGCAGGGGCAAGGATTCCGCCAGCACCTCCAGCACCTGTTCAATTGCAATCATCGAATTATCCTACGCCTCGTCCCTGATTTACCGGTACACGATACAGGCCTGCTCCCAGTTGCCCGGGAGTACCTGGCGGGGGGATATGGTACAACAAGCGACGGGTTTGTGAACGCTCAAGTGTACTGCTGCCTGGCTTCAAACTCAGACATGAATTCTGTCAGGCGATCAACGCCGGCATCGGGCATCGCATTGTACAGGCTCACCCGGACACCGCCCGCACTCCGATGGCCCTGCAATCCGAGCAACTGGCGCTGCTCCGCCTGGCGCAAAAAGTCTTCCAGGGTCCCGGCATCGCGAATCGCAAAGGGGATGTTGATGCTTGAGCGAAACTCGGGGGCGACCCGGTTTTCATACAGCCGGCTTTCATCGAGCACCCGGTACAGCTGTGCCGATCGCGCAAGGCTCTTTTGGTGCAAGGCGGGCAGACCGCCCTGCTCTCGCACCCAGTCCAGCAGCTCGCGCAGGACATAGATGGCAAACACCGGGAGGGTGTTCACCACGGAGTCCTCCCGGACATAGCGCCGGTAATCGTACAGGCGCGGGACCGGCTCGTTCACTTGCTTGAGCAGATCTTTTCGGATGATCACCACGCAAAGCCCGGCGATGCCCAGGTTTTTCTGGGTACTGGCATAGATGAGTGAGAATTTTGGAATCTCTACGGGGTGCATGAGCAGGGACGAGGTCATGTCGCACACCAGTGCCCCCTGGGGCGCCTCCGGAACCCCGGGAAATGAGATCCCCTGGATGGTCTCGTTGTCACAGAAGTGCAGGTAGGTGGCTTGCGGGTCCAGATCCCATTCATGCTCGGGTGCGATGCTCAACGACTCGCCCTCGCACAAGGCCTGGACCTTGCGCACCTCGGCAAAACGCGTGGCCTCGGCACAGGCCCTCGAAGACCAGAAGCCCGTGCACAGGTAGTCTGCGAAACGCCCTGGCCCGAGGAAATTCAGGGGCACCATGGAGAACTGGCTGGTGGCCCCGCCGTGCATGAACAGCACCGCGAACTCCTCCGGGATCTGCAACAGCTCACGCAGCCCCTGCACGGCCTGGTCGCGAATCTCGAAAAACGCATCGCTGCGGTGCGGCAGTTCGAGCACGGAAAGTCCGGTGCCCTTGTAGTCCAGCAGCTCGTGGCGGATTTTTTCCAGGACCGGCCGGGGCAAGGCAGCAGGCCCGGAACCAAAATAAAAGACTTCCTGCATGGAATGTGTTCAGGCCCGTGGATGGGCCGTCAGTCCGGATCGTCGAGTTTCTCGATCCTTTCGACCTCGACCAGCTTTTCCTCTTCTGACAGGCGGATCAGGCGCACCCCCTGCGTGTTGCGGCCGGTCTTGGATACGCCCTCGACCGGGGTGCGAACCAGCGTGCCGTTGTCGGTGATCAGCATGATTTCATCTTCGCTGGAGACCGGCATGGCTCCGACCACCTTTCCGTTACGTTCTCCGGTCTGGATGGTGATCACGCCCTTCCCTCCACGGCTTTGCACCCGATAATCCTCGATCTGGGTGCGTTTGCCGTAGCCGTTTTCAGTGGCCACTAGGATGTCCGTGGCCTCCATGTCCGGGCGAACCACCAGTAGGCTGATAACCTTCTGGCCCTCGTCCAGGCGCATGCCGCGCACTCCCCGGCTGGTGCGCCCGGTAGCCGTAACATTTTTTTCACTGAAGCGAATCGCCTTGCCGGCATCACTGACCATCAAGAGGTCGGTGTCGCCGTGCGTCATGACCACGTCGATCAGGTAATCCTGGTCGCGCAAGTCCACCGCGATAATGCCGCCGGCACGGGGTCTGGAAAATGCCGTCAGGCGGGTCTTCTTGATCGTGCCACTGCTTGCAGCCATCACCACGTAGGCATCCTCGCCGTACTCCTTGACGGGCAGCACGGCATTGATCCGCTCGCCCTCGCTCAGCGGCAGGAGATTGACGATCGGCTTGCCGCGCGCCGTGCGACCGGCCTGCGGCAGCTCGTAGACCTTTAGCCAGTAGACCTTGCCGTGGCTGGAAAAGCACAGGATGGTGTCGTGGGTGTTGGCGACGAACAGCTGATCAACGAAATCCTCGGCTTTCACCGAGGTGGCGGCCTTGCCCTTGCCCCCACGGCGCTGGGGATTGTAGGTATCCAGGGGCTGGGACTTGGCGTAGCCGCCGTGGGACAGCGTCACCACCACGCCCTCATCCTGGATCAGGTCTTCCAAAGTGAGGTCGACCCGCTCCTCAGAAATTTCCGTGCGCCGCGCATCCCCGTACTGTTCGCGGACGGTCTCGAGTTCTTCGCGGATGACCTGCATGAGCCGCTCCGGATCCTGCAAAATATCCAGCAGGCCTCTGATCTTGTCGAGCAGGCTGCCGTAATCCTTGACGATCTTGTCCTGTTCCAAGCTGGTTAGGCGGTGCAGGCGCAAATCCAGGATGGCCTGGGCCTGGGCCGGGGACAGGCGGTATTCGGGGACTGGGGCTATGCGCTGTTCGTTAACCTGCATCCCATATTCTTCCTCCAGTCCCTCCGGGCGCGAAACATCGGCCCCGGAGCGCTCCAACATGTGCGTGACCTCACCAGGCTTCCAGGTCCGGGCAATCAACTCGTCCTTGGCGATGGCCGGGCTGGCTGAGCCCTTGATGAGCACGATAATCTCGTCGATGTTGGCCAGGGCCACGGCCAGGCCTTCAAGAATGTGGGCCCGTTCACGTGCCTTGCGCAGTTCGAATATGGTGCGGCGAGTGGCGACATCGCGACGGTGGCGGATGAACACCTGCAGGATCTGCCTGAGGTTGAGCAGCCGGGGCTGCCCGTCCACTAGGGCCACCATGTTCATGCTGAACACGCTTTGCATGGGCGTGTGCTTGAACAGGTTGTTGAGGATGACCCCGTTGACCTCGTCGCGGCGCAGTTCGATGACAATGCGCATGCCGTCCTTGTCCGACTCATCCCGAAGGCCGTTGGCAGCGATGCCTTCAAGGCGCTTCTCCTTGACCAGGTCGGCGATCTTGATGATCAGGTTGGCCTTGTTCACCTGGTACGGAAGCTCGGTGACCACGATGCGCTCGCGACCGCTCTTGGCATCCTGCTCGATGTGGGTGCGGGCACGCATGTGCACGCGACCGCGCCCCGTGCTATACGCCTCATGGATGCCTTCCCGACCGTTGATGATGGCCGCCGTCGGGAAGTCCGGTCCGGGCAGGTGCTGCATCAGTTCCAGGACGTCCATGGCAGGATTCTCGATCATGGCGATGCAGGCGTTGATCACTTCGGTCAGGTTGTGTGGCGGGATGTTGGTCGCCATCCCCACCGCGATCCCCGAGGAGCCGTTGACCAGCAGGTTGGGAATCCGGGTGGGCAACACCGTCGGCTCGGATTCAGAGTTGTCGTAGTTGGATGCGAAATCGACCGTTTCCTTGTCCAGGTCGGCCAGGATCTCGTGGGTGATTCTCGCCATGCGCACCTCGGTGTAGCGCATGGCGGCCGGCGCATCGCCGTCCACCGAACCGAAATTGCCCTGTCCGTCGATCAGCATGTAGCGCATGGAAAACGGCTGCGCCATGCGCACCAGGGTGTCGTACACGGCCGACTCCCCATGCGGGTGGTACTTGCCGATGACATCGCCCACGACCCGCGCGGATTTCTTGTACGGCTTGTTCCAGTCATTGCCGAGTTCGTTCATGGCGTGCAGGGCCCGTCGGTGCACCGGCTTGAGGCCGTCACGCACATCCGGCAGGGCGCGCCCGACGATCACGCTCATGGCGTAATCGAGATACGACTGGCGCATCTCGTCCTCGAGATTGACGGAAAGGACTTCTTTGGCGATAACAGCCATCAGCGAAACGCGGGGAGGGACTTAATACTCATTTTCAGGCCCTAAAGTATAACACACGTCCCGAACAGTAGCGTTGAAAAAAAGGCATCCAAAACGAAATAAAAATGCCTTGGAAGCTAAATTCGGAATTTTACGCGTGCGTTATTTTCTGCAGCCAGAAGAAAAAAGAGATTTTTGGCTCAGCCTTGCAGCAGGGCCAGGATTTTCTCCTCGCAGGGTGCGTGCACCACCCCTTTTTCCGTGACCAGCGCTGTCACGAGCCCGGCAGGCGTGATATCGAATACCGGGTTCCAGACCCCGGCCTCTGCCGGTGCAAGCACCACCTCGTGATATTCCGTCAGCTCGTGCTGTGAGCGCTCCTCGATCTCGATCGCAGCCCCGGTATCTGCCTCGAGATCGATGCTGCTGGTGGGGGCGGCCACCATGAAACCCACGCCATGCTCGCGGGCCATCACGGCCAGGGCATAGGTGCCGATCTTGTTGGCCACATCCCCGTTTCGTGCCACGCGGTCCGCGCCCACGATGACCCAGGCGGGCTGTTGCTCGCGCATCAGGCTGGCTGCGGCACTGTCACAGATCACCGTGACCGGGATGTCATCCTGCAGCAACTCCCAGGCCGTCAACCGGGTCCCCTGGAACCAGGGCCGGGTTTCATCGGCGTACACGGCCTTGATCTTGTGTTGCGCATGCGCGCTGCGAATGACACCCAGTGCAGTGCCGTAGCCTCCGGTGGCCAAAGCACCTGCATTGCAGTGGGTCAGCACCACCGCATCGTCCTTGAGCAGTGAGGCGCCGTGCTCGCCCAGTGCGCGGTTCGCCTGCACGTCTTCAAGATGCAGCTTGCGGGCCGCCTCCAGTAATACAGGCTCGGGATCCCCGGGACCCGCACGTTGCATGACATCGCGCATGCGCGTGATGGCCCATTTCAGGTTGACGGCCGTGGGGCGCGCCTGCGCCAGCGCCTGCAGGTCCACCTCCATGTGCTCGATCCAGTCGTCGGGGGAGGCTGCGAAATGTTCGCGTGCTGCAAGCACTACTGCGTAGGCCGCACAAACGCCAATAGCCGGTGCCCCACGCACCACCATCTCGCGAATGGCATCCACTGCTTCGCCGGCCCGGGTGCATTCAACGAACCGGACCTCATTCGGCAACGCCCTCTGATCCAGCAGTACCAGACGGTCCTCGTGCCAGCGGATGGCCTGATCGGCTAGCGAGGCCATGCTGCCTGGTGGTCTCGGCTATGTGGGCAGCCTGGCCGTGTTGCCTGTGCAAAGCATGCCATAGCATAATGCGTGGGCCGTTCCCCGATGAAGCCACGCCCCGTACCGCAGGACGCGTAATGAAACACGTAGACACCCTGATTCATGGAAAGCATGTCATCCCGGTCGATGACCGTGGACAAGCGCTGGACGATACTGCGATTGCAGTGCATGAAGGGAGCATCGTCGACATCCTGCCGAGTGCTGCCGCAAAGAGCCGGTACTCATCCGATGCATCATATACGTACGATCATCATCTTGTCATACCCGGGCTCATCAACGCGCACACCCACGCCGGCATGTCGCTGTTTCGCGGCATGGCCAGCGACCTGCCCCTGATGGAGTGGCTCAACGACCACATCTGGCCCGCCGAACAAAAGTGGTGCAACGAGGATTTTACCCGCCTCGGCACGCGGCTTGCCATGGCCGAGATGATTCGCGGGGGCATCACCTGCTTCAACGACATGTACTTCTTTGCCGAGATCGCGGCAGAAGAAGTGATGCAGTCCGGCATGCGTGCGCACCTGGGCATGATCGTGCTGGACTTTCCCACCGCCTACGCCAAGGATGCCAGCGAGTACCTGGACAAGGGGCTAGAGCTGTATCACCGTCACAGCACCCCATCCCGGGTGCAGTGCACGCTGGCCCCGCACGCCCCCTACACGGTCTCCGACGGCCCGCTGAAACGCGTCGCCGAACTGGCGCACGAGTATGGCTTGCCGGTCCACATCCACCTGCATGAAACCGAAAACGAAATCTCGATGAGCCTGGAGCAGTACCAGTGTCGGCCCCTGCAGCGCCTGCACGATCTCGGGCTGGTCAACGACCGGCTGGTGGCCGTGCACATGACGCAGCTGCAAGACGAGGAAATCGAGTTGCTGGCCGAGGTCGGGGCCAGCATCGTGCATTGCCCGCAGTCGAACCTGAAACTGGCCAGCGGCTTCTGCCCAGTGCAAAAGCTGCTCAATGCCCAAGTGAACGTCACCGTCGGCACCGACAGCTGCTCAAGCAATGACGACCTGGACCTCCTGGGAGAAATGCAAACCGCGGCCCTGCTGGCCAAAGGTGTCGCAGGCGATGCAGCGGCCCTGCCGGCCCACACTGCCCTGCGATGTGCCACGATCAATGCCGCAAAAGCCCTGGGGATCGACGACAGGACCGGATCACTGGAAGTCGGCAAGGCCGCGGACATCACCGTCATCGACATCGAACAGATCGAGGCACAGCCGCTGTACGACCCGGTGGCACATGCGGTCTATGCCACGCAACGGGCGCAGGTGTGTGATGTCTGGGTGGAAGGCGGGCTGCTGCTGCACGAGCGGCAGTTGCAGACCCTGGATGCCGAGCACATCCTGGCCGAAACCCGGGACTGGAACAAAAAAATCTCGAACGGCAAAAACATCCACTGATGTATCGCGTTACACTATAGGTAACCGCAACCCGATGCCTTCCACCCGGAGGATCCCCGAGCATAAAAGCATGCTGTCTACACCCTCGAATCTTGACGAAAGCGAACTGGCGAAATTCGAAGCGCTGGCACAGCGCTGGTGGGACAGGGACGGGGCGTTCAAGGCCCTGCATGACATCAATCCCTTGCGCCTGGACTTTATCGAGGACCGTGCGGAGCTGACCGGCAAGAAGGTGCTGGACATCGGCTGTGGCGGCGGCATCCTGGCAGAAGGCCTAGCCCGACGAGGGGCCGAGGTCAAGGCGATCGACCTGGGCGAGGCCTCCCTGGCCGTAGCCCGCGCGCATGCGGACGAACAGGGGCTTGAGATCGAATACCAGTCGATCGCAGCCGAGGCACTGGCCGAGCAGGAGCCCGCATCGTTTGATGTGGTCGCCTGCCTGGAGATGCTCGAGCATGTGCCGGACCCGTCATCCATCGTCGAGGCCAGTGCGCAACTGGTCAAACCGGGTGGCGACGTGTTCTTCTCCACGATCAACCGCAACCTCAGGGCCCTGCTGGTCATGATCGTGGGCGGCGAATACGTCATGCAGATGGTGCCCCGCGGCACGCACGAATACGAGAAGCTGATCCGCCCGGGCGAACTCGACCGCTGGATTCGCCGTGCCGGCATGTATGCGCAGGAGATCCGGGGGATGAGTTACAACCTGCTGAACAAGACCTATCGCCTGTCCGATGACCTGGGCACCAACTACCTGGTGCATGCCTGCAGGTCCACCTAGCCTTTCCACATGCCCAGTCCATCCCAGGTGCGTGCGGTCCTTTTCGACCTTGACGGGACCCTGGCCGATACGGCCCCGGACATGAGCGATTCCCTGAATGAATTGCTGATGCGCCACGGCCGGCAAACGCTGGACTACCAGGAGGTGCGAAAACACACCTCGCGGGGAGGCCTCGCGCTGATCAAGCTCGGCTACAACGGTACCCTGGACGACGACGAGACGCTGCAGCTTCGTGATGAGTTCCTGCAGATCTATGCCCGCCGCCTGCATGACAAGACGCGCCTGTTCCCGGGCGTGCTGGCGCTGCTTGACCACCTGGACGAGGCCGGGCTGCCCTGGGGCATCGTGACCAACAAGCCGGGCTGGCTGACCGAGCCGCTGGTCGAGAAGCTGCAGCTCACCCCAAGGGCAAGCTGCACCATCAGCGGGGACTCGCTGCCGGAGAGAAAGCCCCGCCCCGAGCCACTCTCGGCAGCCGCGGACCTGCTGCAGGTCGATCCGGCCGAATGCCTCTACATGGGGGATGACCCACGCGACATCCAGGCCGGCAAGGCGGCCAGAATGAAAACGGCGGTGGCGGCCTACGGCTACATCCAGGACCACCAGGACCCGCATGACTGGGGCGCGGATGTGGTGCTCGAGGCGGCCCTGGAACTGAAGGACTGGCTGAGCCTGCACGGCTGATGCCTGACGTCATGCCCGTTACAGACCTCCAACATCCCGGCCTGCTGGCCCTGCTCGGTACCTGCCTGTTCGTGCTCGGTGCCGCGCTCGGCACATGGCTGGTGCACCTTCGAAAGCGCAGGGCCCTCGATGCCCTTGAAGCCGAGGTCCAACGCCTTCGCATGCAGCTCGAACTTGAAAAAGAGCGCCATGCCGAGAAGCTGCAGAGCATCGAGGCGGTCAGCTTGCAATTGCAGCAAACCTTCACGAGCCTGTCACAGCAGGCCCTGCAGTCCAACAACGAGAATTTCCTCAGGCTGGCCAAGGAGAAGCTATCGCAATACCAGATCCAGGCGGAAGCCAGCCTCGAGAAGAAGGAAAAGGCCATTGAAACCCTGCTGGCGCCCATCAACGAGGCCCTGAAACAGACGGAATCCCAGATCCGGGCGATCGAGAAGGAACGCAAGGAGTCGTACGGCTCGCTGACAGAGCATCTCAAGCTGATCAACGAATCCCAGAGCGAGCTGCGCACAGAGACCCAGAACCTAGTGCAGGCCCTGCGACGTCCCGAGGTGCGCGGACAGTGGGGTGAGTTGACGCTCAGGCGCATTGCCGAACTCGCGGGCATGGTGAACTACTGCGACTTCTACGAACAGCAGTCAGGCGAGGAAGATGACCGCCGCATGCGCCCGGACATGGTGGTTCGAATGCCGGACCAAAGAGAGTTGATCGTGGATGCGAAAACACCGCTGGACGCCTACCTGAGCGCGGTCCAGACCCGGGACAGCAAAGAGCGAGAGGAGTTGCTGCACCGGCATGCGCGCCATGTGCGAGAGCGCATGCGAGAGCTGGCCAGCAAGGCCTACTGGAACCAGTTCAGCCATTCCCCGGACTTTATCGTGCTGTTCATCCCCGGGGAGCAGTTCCTCGCTGCGGCCCTCGAACTGGATCCGCAGCTGCTGGAAGATGCACTTTCCAACAAGGTGATCCTCGCCACTTCCACCAGCATCATCGCCCTGCTTCGTGCGGTCGCCTTCGGATGGCGCCAGCAGTCGGTTGCGAAAAACGCCGAGGAGATCAGGACACTGGGCGAGGAATTGTATAAACGCCTGGCCACTTTCGTGGAACACCTGCAGAAACTGGGCAAGAACCTGGATGCCAGCGTGGAGCAGTTCAACAAGGCGACCGGCTCGCTGGACCGGCAGGTGCTGCCGGGTGCGCGAAAGTTCGACGAGCTTGGAATCGAGAAGAAAAAAGAGATTCCCGAGCTGAAAATGGTCGAATCGTCTGCACGCATAAAAGACAAGGCCGACCATGCCTGAGGGCCACCTGGACTTCACCTCTCTTGAACCTGCAGCTTAACGATTACCGCATGGACGCGGGCAGCCTTGAAGGTCACCTGGTACTCATTACCGGGGCCACCGGCGGCATCGGCCAGGCGCTCGCATCGGCTTGCGCCGAACACGGGGCCCGGCTCGTGCTGATGTCCAGAGACGAGCGCAAACTGGAGAAGCTGCGCCAGCAGCTGACTCGGGACTCCGGCCCGGTCCACCTGCACTATGCGATGGACCACGCGCGCTCAGGTGAAATCGATTATCTGCGCTTTGCGGAATTCCTGGACAAGCAGGACAGCCCACTGGATTCGCTGGTGATCAACGCAGGCTACATTGCGGCCCTGCAGGGTGTGAGGAATTACCCGCTGGACACCTGGCTTCGCACCGTGACCATCAACCAGCACGCGGCATTCCTGCTGGTTCGCTGCTGCATTCCGCTGCTCGAGGCCTCGACAGACCCCAGCATCGTGTTTTCCAACCACGCATGCACCAGTGCGTACTGGGGGGCCTATGCCGCGGCCAAGTCTGCATTGCAGGGACTGATGGAGGTGCTGGCGCACGAACTTGACGGCGACAAGCCCATTCGCGTGAACGGCGTGGACCCGGCCCCGGTGTCCACCAAGCTCAGAATCGCACATTTCCCCGGGGTGGACCCGAAAGCCTACGCGCAGCCGCAAGACATTATCGCCCCATACCTGTACTTCATCGGACCGGACAGCCGCGGCACCACGGGTACCAACTACAAAATGAATCCCGACTACACCGGCTGATGCCGGTGCCGGTAAAACCGGCAGGTCGCATTCAGGCAGCAGGCCCCGCACCTCGGTGCAGGCCGGCAGACGTCCTTGCCATGGCGAACGATCAGGGCGTGGAACTGTGCAAAGCCCCTGGTGCCCCCGGCCAGCTGGTGTTCGAAGGCCGCGCGAAGCTCCTCGTACGACTCATCCCCTCGGATGGTCCCCAGGCGGGCAAAGATCCTGCGCGTGTAGGCATCGATCACGAACACCTGCCGGTGAAAGGCGTACAGCAATATGTCATCGGCGGTCTCCGGACCCACCCCGTGCACGCCCAGCAGGGCTTTTCGCAAAAGCTGCGTGGACCAGTAACGCAGCTTCCGGTAGCCGCCCGCACATACATACCAGTCACAAAAGCACGCAAGCCGCCTGGCCTTCAAATTGAAATAACCGGACGGGCGGATCAACTGTGCCAGCACGTCTGGGGCGGCCTGCACGATGGCATCGGCGCGCAGCATGTCGGCTCCCTTCAGGTTTGCGATAGCCTTCTCGACGTTCGTCCAGGCCGTGTTTTGCGTAAGGATGGCCCCGACCATGACTTCGAACCTGTCCTCAGCTGGCCACCAGTCCTGAGGACCATGTTGCTCAAGTAACGCCGCATGGGCCCGCACGACCCACCGCCCTCGTGTACGCAGCTCAGGGTTGGTGGCCTTGCGCATGGCCTGGGCTTTTGCCGATGGCCCGATACAGTTGCCCGACCTCGGCGGGTGACAACTCAAGCGATGTACCGGCTCGAAGCGTATCCGGCAAACGGAGCGGGCCGAAGCGGACCCTGACCAGGTGGCTGACTTCCAGTCCCTGTGACTCCCACAGCCTGCGCACTATGCGGTTTCGCCCTTCTTGCAACACAGCCCGACTCCAGGTGTTGGCCCCCGTAGATGCCTGCACATCCAGCACGTCCATCCGGGCTGTACCGTCCTCAAGTTCCACACCCAAGCGCAACCCAGACACCATTTCCTCCGTGATCGTTCCATGGACACGCACGCGGTATTCACGCTCCAGGCCGCTGCCGGGGTGCATCAACGCATGTGCCAGCGCACCGTCGGTGGTCAGCAGCAACAGGCCCGAGGTGTTGAGGTCGAGGCGACCCACCGCGACCCAGCGGCCCGATTCCAGGGCCGGCAATCGATCGAAAACCGTGGTGCGCTGTTGCGTGTCGCTGCGGGTGACGATTTCACCGACCGGCTTGTGGTACAGGAGGACCCGGGTGGGGACGCGCGCGTGCAGGTCCACCGGGGTACCGCACACCAAGATACGTTCATCGCCCTGGACGTGCTGCCCCGGCAGGCAACGCTTGCCATTGACCAGCACATCACCCGATGCAATCCAGCTTTCAATCTGTCGGCGCGAGGCAATCCCCAGGTGGGCCAGTCTCTTTTGAATCCGTTGTGACACCTGCGCTACTCCTGGTGAGGCCACCGGGGCATGCCGGGGGCCAGGACCGGCGCCCGGGGTGTGAAGTCAATGACGGGTTTGCTGGGCCTCCACCAGATCCCCGGAGTCTGCCACCACGCGCAAGGGGGATTTCTCGTCTTTTTGTGGCTGCGGCAAATCCAGTTCCGGATGTGCCAGGTCCAGGTCCTTCAGCTCGGCGAGGCTTGGCATCTCTTCCAGCGACTTCAGGTTGAAATAATCGAGAAACTGCTGGGTGCTGCCGTACAGGGCCGGGCGCCCGGGAACTTCCTTGTGGCCCACCACGCGTACCCATTCGCGCTCAAGCAGGGTCTTGATGATGTTGCTGCTGACGCTGACCCCGCGCACTTCCTCGATCTCTCCACGCGTGATCGGCTGGCGGTACACGATCAGCGACAGGGTCTCAAGCAGGGCCCTTGAATAGCGCGGAGGCTTTTCCTGCCACAGGCGCGCCACCCAGGGCTGCACGTCGGCGCGGGTCTGGTAACGCCAGCCGCTGGCGACCTTGCGAAGCTCAACGCCCCGGCCCTCGCAGTCGCGCTGCAGGTCGGCAATGGCCGCCCTCACCTGCGCCCGGGTCGGCTGGTCTGTGTCCTGTTCGAACAGGCGCATCAGCCGGTCGATGCTCAGTGCGCCATCTGCGGCCATCAGGGCCGCCTCGATGACTCGTTTGACTTCGGTATCATTCATCGCTGTGCTCCTCCACGGGGCCCTTGACCGCCGGCTTGACATAGATGGGCGCGAAGGGCTTGGACTGGACCAGTTCAATGGCATGGTTTTTCAGCAGTTCCAGCAGCGCCAGGAACGTTACGATGACCGCACCGCGCCCTTCCTGCGGATCGAACAGCCTGGGAAACTCGACAAAGTCCTCCACGCCCAGCATGCTCAGTATGCTGGACATGCGTTCCCTCACGGACAGGCGCTCGCGCTCGATGTGATGGCTGGCAAACATCTGCGCCCGCTGCACGACTTCCTGGAAGGCGAACAGCAATTCCTTGAAGTCCACGTCCGGGCGCGGTCGCTCGAGGTTGTGTTCGGACTGGATGATGGACACTCCGAACGTATCCCGGTGCATGCGCGGCAGCGCATCGATCTGTTCCGAGGCCTGCTTGAACCTCTCGTATTCCTGCAGCCTGCGGATCAGCTCCGAGCGCGGATCCTCCTCGTCCTCCTCGATCGACGGCTGGGGCAGCAGCATGCGTGACTTGATCTCCGCCAGCATGGCGGCCATCACCAGGTACTCGGCGGCAAGCTCCAAGCGCAACTCCTTCATGAGGCCGATGTATTCCATGTACTGCTTCGTGATCTGAAGGATGGGCAGACCCACGATGTCCAGGTTCTGACGCTTGATCAGGTACAGCAACAAATCCAGCGGGCCCTCGAAGGCATCCAGAAAGATTTCCAGGGCATCGGGAGGAATGTACAGGTCTTCGGGGGGAACCGTGATCGGCTCGCCCTTGACGACGGCAAACGGCAGCTCCGCCTGCGGGTGGTCCGGTGACTGGGAGTCGGCCTTTCTCATGGCAATGCTATCCGTGGGCCATGCCGATGGCCTCGCGGACATCGTCCAGGGTGGCACGCGCCACATCCCGTGCCTTGTCACAGCCTTCTCGGATGATACCGCGCACGGTGGACACATCCTGCTGGTATTCGAGGGCCCGCTCACGGATCGGCTTGAGCTCGGACTCGACGGCATCGATGACCGGCTGCTTGCATTCGATGCAGCCGATGCCGGCACTGCGACAGCCTTCCTGAACCCAGTGCTGGACCTCGTCGGAGGAATAGATCTTGTGCAGTTGCCAGACCGGACACTTTTGCGGCTCGCCCGGGTCGGTGCGCTTCACGCGCGACGGGTCGGTCGGCATGGTGCGTATTTTCTTTTCGGCGACGGCCGCCTCTTCGCGCAGGGAAATGGTGTTCTGGTAGGACTTGGACATCTTCTGCCCGTCCAGGCCGGTCATCTTCAGGGTCTTGGCCAGCAGGGGCTGGGGTTCGGGCAGAATGGTTTTCCCTTCGCCTCGCAGGTAGCCGAACAGGCATTCCCGGTCACGAATCGAGATATTCTGCTGGCTCTGCAGCAAGGCGTGCGCTATCTCCAAGGACTCCTGGTCTCCCTGTTCCTGGTAGCGTTTGCGGTACTGGCGGTACAGCTTGGCATTCTTCTTGCCGATCTTGGCAATGGCAAGCTTCGCCCTTTCCTCGAAATCCGGTGTTTTCCCATACAGGAAATTGAACCTCCGTGCCACCTCGCGAGTCAGCTCGACATGCGCCACTTGGTCTTCACCGACGGGCACATGACTTGCCTTGTATACCAGAATATCCGCACTCTGTAAAAGCGGGTACCCCAGAAACCCGTAGGTCGCCAGGTCCTTCTCCTTCAGCTTGTCCTGCTGGTCCTTGTAGGTCGGCACACGTTCCAGCCAGCCCAAGGGCGTGATCATCGACAACAGCAAATGCAGTTCCGCATGTTCCGGGATGTGCGATTGAACGAACAGGGTGGCCGCATTCGGGTTGACGCCCACCGCAAGCCAGTCCACCACCATGTCCATCACGCTTTGGGAGATGACGCGGGTATTGTCGTACTCGGTGGTCAGCGCGTGCCAGTCGGCGACAAAGAAAAAGCACTCGTGCGTGTGCTGAAGCTTGAGCCAGTTGTAGAGCACGCCGTGCAGGTGCCCAAGGTGCAGTGCCCCGGTAGGTCGCATGCCTGAAAGCACGCGCTGGCTTTGCGAGGAGTTCGGGTCCATCGGCTTCAGACGGGGATTCCGAACAGTCTGCCGATGACAGAGGAGAAAAACTGCAGCAGCGGATGCAGGATGAACGACAGGCCCCCGAGGGCCAGCAGCCCGAACACGATCAGCATCCCCAGGGGTTCCACTTTCTCAAGCGCCGGCAGAAAACGCGCAGGCGCCAGCCCTGCCAGGATCCGCCCGCCATCCAGCGGCGGGATGGGAATCAGGTTGACCAGGCAGAGCACCAGATTGATGATGATCCCCGCCTGCCCGGCCAGGATCAGCGGCGCAGCAACCCATTGCGAGTGGTCCAGCATCAGGAGGCCCAGCTTCATGACCAGGGCCCAGCCCAGGGCCATCACCACGTTGGCGGCAGGGCCCGCCGCTGCCACCCAGATCATGTCCCGCTTGGGGTTGCGCAACTGTGCGAAATTCACCGGAACGGGCTTGGCCCAACCGAAACCAAACCCCACCAGCACGACCAGAACGATCGGTACCAGAACCGTGCCCAGGGGATCAATGTGTCGTAAGGGATTCAGGCTCAGGCGACCGAGGATGGCCGCCGTGGGATCGCCGTACTGCTTGGCGACCCAGCCATGCGCGACTTCATGTAGCGTGATAGCCAGCAGGACCGGGATGGCCCAGATGGCAATGGTTTGCATGACATTCATCGGCGAGCGTTTATTATACGCCGCATCGCAGGCAAGTTGCATTACGCGGCATCCACTAGCCAGCCGGTATCCCCTTTCCCCTGCCGTTCAATGGTGGGGCTTTCCGTGGTCAGGTTGATGACGGTTGTCGCCTTCACGCCGCAATAACCACCATCGATCACCAGGTCCACCTCATGCTCCAGGCGCTCGCGCATGGTCTGCGGGTCCGACATGGGTTCGGCATCGCCGGGCAGAATCAGCGTGCTGCTCATCAGTGGCCCGCCGAGCTCTTCACACAGCTGCAGGGCCACCGCATGGTCGGGCACCCTCAGCCCGATGGTTCGGCGCTTGGGGGACAGCAGGCGGCGCGGCACCTCGTGGGTCGCCTTCAGCAAGAAGGTGTAGGGTCCCGGGGTACAACGCTTCATGAGCCGGTAGGCGCTGTTGTCCACCATGGCATAAGTGGACAGCTCGGACAGGTCCCGGCATACCAGGGTGAAGTGATGTTTCTCATTGACCTGGCGAATCCTGCGGATCCTCTGCATGGCGTGCTTGTCGCCGATGTGACAGCCGAGCGCATAGCAGGAGTCGGTCGGGTACACGATCAGCCCGCCCTGGTCGATGATCTGCACGGCGCGCTGGATCAGGCGTTTCTGTGCTCTTTTGGGATGGATGACGAAATACTGGGACATACAAGAAGAAGCGATGGCTCAAGAAGGATTATACGCGCATAAGACGCTGTCCGGGTACGTAGTGAGCGCTTAATCTGCTATCCTTTGCGCAACAAAAATATGTGTTTGTGGTCCGGGTCCTTCAGGACACCCAGCGGCCCGCACCCCTGAATGAGCCACCATGTTTTATGCCATTATCAGCCAGGACGTAGCCGACAGTCTAGCCAAGCGAAAGTCGGTCCGAGACCAGCATATCGCGCGCCTTGACGAGTTGAAAGACCAGGGCCGTCTGGTGCTGGCAGGCCCGCACCCGGCCGTGGACAGTCCCGACCCGGGAGAGGCCGGCTTCACGGGCAGCCTGATCGTGGCTGAATTCGAGTCCCTTGAGGCGGCACAGGCGTGGGCCGATGCCGATCCCTACATTGCAGCAGGGGTCTATGAACAGGTGGTGGTCAAGCCTTTCAAACGAGTCCTGCCGTAAGCCATTGCAGGTCTGCGGGACCGTGGCCCCGTGAGTTCGCGGTACTACCGGATCAGTTCCATGAATTCGGCACGCGAGCGGGAGTCATCGCGGAACGCCCCGAGCATGGAGCTGGTGACCGTCTTGCTGTTCTGCTTCTGTACGCCGCGCATGATCATGCAAAAGTGACTGGCCTCGAGCACCACGGCCACGCCGTGTGCATCGAGCACGTCCAGCAGGCCGCTCGCGATCTGCGTGGTCAGCCTTTCCTGTACCTGCAGACGCCTCGCGAACACGTCCACAACGCGCGCAATCTTGCTCAGGCCGATGACGCGCTCCTTGGGCAGGTAGCCGATGTGCGCACGGCCGTAGAACGGCAGGATGTGATGCTCGCACAGGGAATAGAATTCCACGTCCTTGACGATCACCATTTCCTCGCAGTGCTCTTCGAACAGGGCATCGCTGACCACGTCCGAGACGCTGAGCTCGTAGCCACTGGTCAAGAAATGCAGGGCCCTTGAGACGCGCTTGGGGGTGTCGAGCAGGCCGTCACGCCCGGGATTCTCGCCGAGCAGTTGCAACACCTTGCGTACCCCGGCCTCAAGCTCGGGATCACGCTCCTCCCCGTCCGCAACCACGTCCTCCTGCAGATAGCGACCGCCGGCCAGTATTTCAAGCGCTTTTCTGTTCATGCGCAAACTCCAGATATCGGTGTGTCCTTGGCGCTAACGCCGTGATCATAGCAGCTTGAGGCAGGACAGTTAAAACCCGTGTAACCCGGCACTATTCGTCATCCAGCTCTTCGTAGAGATCATCATCCAGGGGGACTTGTCCATCGCGGACCAGGAACTCGCGGTTGTCCAGGTAGGCGTCGCGGATGAAAACGTAACGTTCATGACCGAGTCCCTCGCTTCTTTCCTCCAGTTTCAGGTACTGGCTGCGTTCGTTGATGACATTGAGCGAAACCAGCGCCCTTTCCTCCGAGGCTGAAAGTTCCGGGAAGCTGTTCATCCACAGGGTGATGTCTGCCAGCCGGCCTGGGGCATCCCGCAGGTTGCTGGGGCCTAAGAACGGCAGCACCAAGTAGGGTCCGGTACCGATCCCCCAGTACCCCAGGGTCTGCCCGAAATCCTCATCGTGCTTGGTCAGGCCGAGTTGACTGGCCACATCAAACCATCCCAGCAGGCCGAGCGTCGTGTTGACCAGCACACGGCCGGTGTCCGAGGCCGCCTCGGCAAACTTGAACTGCAACAGGTTGTTGGTGGCCACCCCGATGTCACCGAGGTTCGAGAAGAAGTTGTTGATGCCGGTTTCGACCGGGTCCGGTGCCACCGCCTGGTAGCCCCGGGTCACCGGGGTCAGCACGAACTCGTCCACGGTTTCGTTGAAGGCGAATACCTTGCGATTCAGCCCTTCCCAGGGGTCTTCTGCCACAGCGCTCATGCACAGCAGCATGCCTACGAAAATGGCCCAGGCGCGCCACGGTGCTATCTTCATCCCTGTTTCAACCCGTGCATCCAGTGTTTCAGCTTTGTGAAGCCTTGGATTTTGCCATAATTCGCATCCGCAGGGCATTCAATTTTATGAACCCGTCCGCATCCTGTTGATTGTAAGCACCTTTATCGTCTTCGAACGTGGCAATCCCCGGATCGAACAGGCTGTGTGTTTCCGATTTTCGCCCGACGATCTGCACGCTGCCCTTGTACAGTTTGGCACGCACCGTACCGCTGACCTCGGCTTGCGTGGCATCGATCAGCTTTTGCATGGCGGCGCGCTCCGGACTCCACCAGTAACCGTTGTAGATCAGGGCGGCATAGCGGGGCATCAGCTCGTCTTTCAGGTGTGCAACTTCCCGGTCCAGTGTCACGGACTCCATGGCCCGGTGGGCCTTGTGCAAGAGCGTGCCTCCCGGGGTTTCGTAACAGCCGCGCGACTTCATGCCGACATACCGGTTCTCGACGATATCCAGGCGGCCGATGCCGTGCATGCCGGCGATGGTGTTCAGTTCGCGCAGCAGTTGTGACGGGGTATGGCGCTCGCCGTCCAGGCTGACCGCATCGCCCTGCTCGAACCCGATTTCAACGTAGCGGGGCTCGTCCGGGGCCTGCGCAGGTGAGCAGGTCAACTGCCACATGCCCTCCTCGGGCTCCGCCCACGGATCCTCCAGCCCGCCTCCCTCATACGAGACGTGCAGCAAGTTGGCATCCATGGAATACGGCGAGGAGTGGCCCTGTTTTTGTTCAATGGGGATGTCGTGTCGGGCGGCATAATCCAGCAGTTTCTCTCGCGAGTTCAGGTCCCATTCACGCCAGGGTGCAATGACCTTGATCTCCGGGTCCAGTGCGTAGGCGCCGAGCTCAAAGCGCACCTGGTCGTTGCCCTTTCCCGTGGCCCCGTGCGCAATGGCATCGCCGTCCACCTCGCGGGCAATTTCCACTAGACGCTTGGCGATCAGGGGACGGGCAATCGAGGTGCCGAGCAGGTACTCCCCTTCATACACGGCATTGGCCCGCAGCATGGGGAAGACGAAATCGCGCACGAATTCCTCGCACAGATCCTCGACGTAGATCTCCCGGACACCGAGGGCCTCGGCCTTGGCGCGTGCGGGCTCAATTTCCTCGCCCTGGCCGATATCCGCGGTAAACGTAACGACCTCGCACTGGTACGACTCGGCCAGCCACTTGAGGATGACCGAGGTATCCAGACCGCCCGAATAGGCAAGTACAACTTTTCGAACTGATGACATACTATGCGTTTGAACAGTGGATGAAATGACCGGGCGAACCCGCCCTGCGAATTATAGCCTAAAGCTGCAACCCGCTCTGACAAATCACCGATGAGTTACACACCGTCCCAGGATTGCGTTCCCCTTGGCAACCGCTTTCGCGGCTTTTGCCCGGTGGTGGTGGACGTGGAAACCGGCGGCTTCAATGCCAGTACCGATGCCCTGCTTGAGGTGGCCGCCGTGCTCGTCAGCATGAACCAGAAGCGGCAGTTTTTTTGCCAGCGCACGATCGCGGCCCACGTGCGGCCCTTCGAAGGCGCCAACCTGGACCCCGCCTCGCTGGAGGTCAACGGCATCGACCCCTTCCACCCACTGAGGATCGCACTGCCCGAAGAGGAAGCCCTGCAGAAGATTTTTGTTCCGGTCCACAGGCACGTCCAGGAAAACCAGTGCACCCGGGCCATCCTGGTCGGCCACAATGCCTTCTTCGACCTCGGGTTCATCAAGGCTGCCGTGGAGCGCACCGGCATCAAGAACAACCCCTTTCACCCGTTCAGCAACCTCGACACGGTCACGCTGGGCGCGCTGGCCTATGGCCAGACCGTACTGTCAAGGATTGCCGTGGCCGCCAATCTCGACTGGGAGTCCAGCAGCGCGCATTCGGCCGTCTACGATGCCGAAAAGACTGCCGAGATATTCTGCGAGGTGATGAACCGGTGGGAAATGCAGGCCTGAAAAAACAGCGGCCAGGGCAACCCGTCTAGTCGCTGCCGGCGGCCGCAGTCACCAACTTCTGCAGTTCACCGCGCTCGTGCAGGTCCAGGGTGATGTCGCACCCGCCCACCAGTTCGCCCTGGATATAGAGTTGCGGGAACGTGGGCCAGTCGGCAAAACGCGGCAGGTTTTCGAATATCTCCGGGTCCATCAGGACATTCACGTAGGCGAACTCGTGACCGCAGGCCTTGAGCGCCTCGGCGGTACGGCTCGAAAAACCGCATTGGGGCATCTGCGGCGTGCCTTTCATATACAGGATGACAGGATTTGACTCCACCTGTTCCTTGATCCGATCCAACACATCCATGGTCATACTCTCCTGAAACATTTCGCTTGTGGCCTTCTATTGTACTGTGAGGCGGCTAGCTGGCAAGCGCTACATCCACATTGCGCTGCAGCCAGAGCTCAAGCAGGGCCAGATGCCATAACTTGCTGCCCTGAAGCGGAGTCATGTGCTGCTCCGGTTCGCCCAGCAGGCGCTCGACATGGTCCGGCTGGAACAGGCCGCGCTGCCGGCAGGCCTCGGAATGCAGCACCTCGCGCATGAATTCCACGAATTCGCCGCGGATGTACTTCAGGGCGGGCACCGGGAAGTACCCCTTTTTGCGGTCGATGACCTGCGCCGGCAAAAGGCCCCGGGCAATCTGCTTGAGGACGTGCTTGCCTCCTTGCGCCAGCTTGTACTGCACCGGCATCTGCATGGCCAGCTCCACCAGTTCGTGATCCAGAAACGGCACCCGGGCCTCCAGCCCGTGCGCCATGGTCATGTTGTCGACGCGTTTCACGGGGTCATCGACCACCAGGGTCGTGACATCCATGTGCAACACGGCGCGCACAAACTCCTGCGTGCCGGCCTGCCTCAGCAATCGCTGCACGGTCGTCGAGGTGAAATCCTCGCTGACCAGGTCCGGGGGCAGCACCTCGCGTATCTCGGCATGGCTGCGGTCAAAGTAGTGCTTGGCAAAACTCTCCGTACTGAACGAGGCCTCGGCCTGCATCCTGGGATACCAGAAGTAGCCGCCGAAGACCTCATCGGCGCCCTGGCCGGACTGCACTACCGAGATGTGCTGGCTGACCTGCTCGGCCAGCAGGTAGAAGGCAATCGCATCCTGGCCCACCATGGGCTCGGCCATGTGTTCCACCGCCTCCGGCAGGCGCTCGAGCACTTCACGGTTGTCGATCAGGAACTTGTGGTGACGCGTGCCAAAGTGCTCGGCGACCGCATCCGAGTATTCGAACTCGTTGCCGCGCTCCTCAGGCTGGTCTTCAAACCCCACCGAATAGGTGCGCAACTCGCCTACCCCGGACTCGGCCAGAAGACCTACCAGCAGGCTGGAGTCCAGGCCTCCCGACAGCAGCACGCCCACCGGCACATCGGCCACGTGCAGGCGCTTTTCCACGGCCCCGCGCAACGCGGCCTGAATGGCCTGCTGCCATTCGCGCTCACTTTTATGGCCCCCGTCGGAGTCGGCCTGCAGTTGCCAGTAGGCCTTCGTCTTCGCTGCCCCGCGCACCGGCACCCGCAGGGTGTGTCCCGGCGCCAGCTTTTTCAGCCCGCGCAGGATCGTGCCGGGAGCCGGCACCACGCCGTGCAGGCTCAGGTGGTGGTGCAGACCGGGCGCATCGATGCGGGTGTCCACCCCGCGGGTGCACAGCAGCGCCTGCGAGTTCGAGGCAAAGCGGAAAAAGCCCTTGTCCTGCGTGTAGTAGAGCGGCTTGATGCCCAGCCGGTCGCGGGCCAGGAACAGCTCCTGCGCCTGCACGTCCCAGATGGCAAAGGCGAACATCCCGACCAGCTTTTCGACGCTGGACGGTCCCCACTGCGCATATGCCTTGAGGATGACCTCGGTATCTCCATGGGAGCGGAACGTGTGGCCCTGTGCGATCAGCTGCTCGCGCAGCTGCGGGTAGTTGTAGATGGCGCCGTTGAACACGATCGCGCGTTGCGTGTCGGCATCGAACATCGGCTGGTTGGCCTTCGCCGAGAGATCGATGACCGACAGGCGCCGATGGCCGAGACCGATCGCCCCGGAAAAATAGCGACCCTCGTGATCGGGCCCGCGACGCCGCAGGGCCTGCAACATGGCCTCAATCGTGCCCGGGTCCGGCGCAGTGCCGTCAAGGCGCAGCTCGCCGCAGATGCCGCACATCAGGATTCAGCTGGCAAGACCCCAGCCACCCCCGCCGGGCGACTCGATGCGCAGGCAATCCCCGGCACACACCTCACGCCAGACCTTGCCCGGCATCGGTTCGTCATTCAGGAAATTCGCACCGGGTCGGGCCTCAGCGCCGCCGTGCAGCCCCCAGGGGCTTCGGGTGCGGCGTTCCGACAGGATCGTGAGCGTCGCAGGCTCAAGAAATTCGAGTTCCCGGACCAAGCCGTCTCCACCGCGGTGCCAGCCCGGCCCCCCCGAGCCTGTACGGATGGCGTAGCGCCTGATCCGCAACGGAAAATTGATCTCCAGGACCTCCACCGGGGTGTTTTGCGTGTTGGTCATGTGGGTCTGTACGGCGGACAGGCCGGGCGCATGTTTCGAGCCGCCCATGCCTCCGGCAATGGTTTCATAGTACCCCCAGGGCGTGTCGCTTGAGCTGCCGAGGGCCAGATTGTTCATCGTGCCCTGGCTGCAGGCCGGGATGGCATCGGGCAATGCCTGCCCCAGGGCGCCGAGCACCGCATCGACGATGCGCGAACTGGTCTCCACGTTGCCAGCCGCCACCGCGGCCGGGCGCTTCGCATTCAGCAGCGAACCGGAAGGCGCTTTGAGCCGGAACGGGGCGAAGCTGCCGGCGCATGCCGGGGTCTCGTCCGGCATCAGGCACCGGAATACGTAAAACACCGCAGCCGCCGTCACCGACAGGGGACAGTTGATGTTGCCCGCAACCTGCGCTGCCGTGCCGGTGAAGTCCACCACGATGTTGTCGTCGCCGACCTGCAGTGAAACGCAAATGGCTAGATCGGTACCGCCCTGTCCGTCATCGTCCATGTAGTCCGTAAACGTATAGCTGCCGTTTGGAATTTTCGCAATCATGGCGCAGGCAATCTGCCGGCCGTAGTCGTTGAGCTCACCCAGCGCCTGCAGGAACTGCGCTTCGCCGGTTTTCTCGACCAGTTCCTCGAGGCGCGCGATGCCACGCCTGTTTGCGCTGCACTGTGCCGCCATGTCACCCAGCGTATCGCGCAGGTTCCTGGCGTCGCGGAACAGCTCGGTGATCGCCTGCTGGTCGATTTCACCACCACGGCCAATCACGGTCGGGGGAATCACCACGCCCTCTTGCGAGAGGTCCGTGGACACCGGCATCGAGCCCGGGGTTTCTGCGCCGATGTCTGCGTGGTGGGCCCGGTTGGCCACGAATCCCATCAGCCTTTCCCGGATGAACACCGGGCAGACCACCGTCACATCGGGCAAATGGGTGCCACCGAGATAGGGATCATTCAGGGCAACGAAGTCCCCGGGCGCCCAGCTCCTTTGTGTGACGATCTGCTGCATGGCATAAGCCATGCTGCCGAGATGCACCGGAATATGTGCGGCCTGGGCACACAGCCCGCCCTGTGCATCGAACACGGCACAGGAGAAATCCAGGCGATCCCGGATATTCGGGGAAAAGGCCGCAAACCGCAGTTGTGCACCCATCTCTTCGCACACCGCATCAATCCTGCGGGCGAAAATACTGAGCTCGATCGGGTTCATGTGGCGGCCATAAATGGTTAAGTTTAGTGGGCGGATTCGTTATAATACCCATGCACAACAAGTCAAAACAGCAGTTTCGAACAGACAGTGGAAAGCTTTTGAATAGGAGTATGGCATGAACCCCCTGAACTCAATTACGGGCACGATCGTTGCGGGTGTCGTCCTTTCGATTTTGATCGGTCTTGGTTTTGCGCCTGCGATTGAGCTGGTGGCATGGTCCCTGGCCGTGTGGCTGCACGTCCTGGCCGGCATCGTCTGGATCGGTCTGCTGTACTACTTCAATTTCGTACAGGTTCCGGCCATGGGCGAGGCGACGGCAGACCAGTCCGGACCGGGTCCGGCCGCGATCGGCAAGTACGTGGCGCCCCGTGCACTGCTGTGGTTTCGCTGGGCTGCGGTCGTCACCTGGCTGACGGGGGCCTGGGCTCTCGAGTATGTCGGCGGCTTTAACCAGAACTTCTTTGCGACCGAGGGAATCACGACGATCGGTGTCGGCGCCTGGCTGGGCACCATCATGATCTTCAATGTCTGGGTGCTGATCTGGCCCAACCAGAAAAAAGTGCTTGGCATGGTGCAGGCCAGCGATGATGAAAAGGCCAAGGCCAAGCAGGTCGCCTTCATGGCCTCGCGAACCAATACCCTCCTTTCGATCCCCATGCTGGCATGCATGGTTGCAGCTGGTCATGGTTTCTTTATTTGAGATTAGGCGAACCGCAGGTCGCGCCTGACCTGCAGTTCGCACCCGGCTTCTACTGATCGCCAGACAAAAAGTGTGAACATGCATTCCGGCGGCCCGAGTGGCTGCCGTTTTTTATTTATATATTTGAATGACAATGTGACAGATCGTGATGGACAGTAAACACTTGATGAGCACCTATGCGCGCAAACCGGTCGCGTTCGAACGCGGCGAAGGGGTCTGGCTGTATGCCGCAGACGATAAGAACGGGCGCTATCTCGATGCACTGTCAGGGCTTGCGGTCTGCGGCCTGGGCCACGCGCACCCGGCCGTGAGTACGGCCATTGCCGAGCAAAGCGCCAAGCTCATGCATACGTCCAACATCTACGCGATCCCGTTGCAGGAAGAACTGGCGGCACGGCTTTGCCAGGTGTCGGGACTGGATGCGGCTTTTTTCTGCAATTCCGGTGCGGAGGCCATCGAGGCCGCGATCAAGCTGGCCCGACGACATGCCCATGCACGCAAGCAACCGGACGCACGGGTCATCGTCACCGAAAACAGCTTTCACGGGCGCACCCTGGCGGCCCTGACGGCGACAGGAAACCCGGCGTTCCAGTCCGGATTCGAACCTTTGCTGCCCGGTTTTACACGTGTGCCCTACGACGACCTGGAGGCCGTGCAGGCCGCCCTGGAGGAAAATCCGGGGGGCTCGGCCGTACTGGTGGAACCGATCCAGTGTGAGGGTGGAATCAACATCCCGAGCCCGGGCTACCTGTCCGGGCTGCGCACCCTGTGCGACCACCACGAGGCGCTGCTGATCCTGGATGAGGTACAGACCGGCAACGGGCGCACCGGAAAGTGGTTCTGCTACCAGCACGAGGCCGTGCTCCCGGACATCGCGGTCACCGCCAAGGGGCTGGCAAACGGGGTGCCGATCGGGGTGTGCCTGGCCCGCCAGCCCGTGGCGGAACTGTTCTCACCCGGAGCCCACGGCTCCACGTTTGGCGGAAACCCGCTGGCCTGCCGGGCCGCGCTCGCAACACTGGACACCATCGAGCACCAGGATTTGTGTTCGCGTGCAGGCGAGCTGGGGGACTACCTGCTCGGCGCGCTCCGGGCCCAACTTTCGGACTGCGCCAGTGTTCGGGAAATTCGCGGCAAGGGCCTGATCCTTGCGATTGAACTTGCACAACCCTGCGCGTCGCTGGTCGATCTGTGCCTGGAGCAGAAGCTGCTGATCAACGTGACCGCAGAGCGCGTCATACGATTGCTGCCGCCCCTGATCCTGGAGCAGGAGCAGGCCGACCAGCTCGTCGACATCCTGGCCGGCTGCATCCAGCGCTTTGCTGAATCCGAGAAACCGGGCAACGGGGATTTGCCATGAGTACGCGCCACTTTCTCAGCCTGCTGGATCTTGCACCGCAGACGCTGCAAGACCTGCTAGCGCGAGCGATCGAGCTGAAGGAGTGGCTGAGAGCCGGTAAGACCCATACTCCGCTGGCGCAAAAGACGCTGGCCATGGTCTTTGACAAGTCCTCCACCCGCACCCGCGTGTCGTTTGAGACGGGCATGATTCAACTGGGCGGGCAAGCGCTGTTCCTGTCACCCCGCGATACCCAGTTCGGTCGCGGCGAGCCCATCGAGGACAGTGCGCGGGTACTGTCCCGGATGGTGGATGCGGTCCTGATCCGCACCTATGAGCATGCCAACGTCGAGACGTTTGCCGCGCATTCCTCGGTACCCGTCATCAACGGGCTCACCGACCGCTATCACCCGTGCCAACTGCTGGCCGACATGCAGACCTGGCTGGAACACCGGGGCAGCATCTGCGGAGCCACGGTCGCCTGGGTGGGAGACGGCAATAATATGTGTCATTCCTACATCAATGCGGCGCGCCAGTTCGACTTCCAGCTGAACATTGCCTGCCCTGAAAAGTATTCTCCCAAGGCCTACGTGCTGGAGCCTGCCGGAGATCGCATCCGTCTGATGGGCGAGGCTGCGGCAGCGGTAGACGGAGCCGACCTGGTCGTCACCGACGTGTGGGCCAGCATGGGCCAGGAGCAGGAAGCCGATGAACGCCTGGACGTGTTCAAGGCCTACCAGGTGAACGAGTCCCTGATGGCACTGGCAAGCAAGGATGCGCTGTTCATGCACTGCCTGCCTGCACACCGGGATGAAGAGGTCACCGAAGCAGTCCTGAACGGCCCGCAAAGTGTGGTCTGGGACGAGGCGGAAAACCGGCTCCACGCGCAAAAGGCCCTGCTTGAAATGCTGATGGGCTGATGCACCGGGTGCATCCGCTGCCCGGCATCATCGTTTTCTTGCAAGCACCAGCGAAAAATGCTCATCGCCGGGTGCGAAGTGCATGTCCTCGCTGAGGGCACTTCCTTCGAGCAGCTGGCGAATGGAGGCGCGGGTGTACTTTCGGCTGATTTCGGTCAGGATCGTCTCCCCCGCTGCAATGTCCAGGGTCTCGCCGAGATCTGCCAGCGTAACCTGCTGGGCCTGCCGGGCCACCAGATACATCTCGATCTGTTCCCGGGCTTCCTGATAGACGGCGCGGTGCGAGAAGTTCTCGAGCCTGAAATTTCCTCCCAGACGGGTGTTCAGCACCTGCAACACGTTCAGGTTGAACTGGGCCGTGATGCCTTCGTCATCATCATAGGCCTGCTCGAGGAGCTTCCTGTCCTTGACCCGGTCCAGGCCCAGCAAAAAGGCATCCTCGGGACCCATGATCCCGGACACCCCGGCGAGAAGCTCCATCGCCTCGGCTTCGGTAAAATTGCCGATCGAACTGCCGATGAAGACAAACAGTACCGGCCCGTCGAGCCTGGGCAGGGCGTGAAGGGCACTCAGGTACTCGCCTGCCAGGGCTTCGATTCGCAATCGGGGGTAGTGGTACAGCAGGCGCGCAGCGGATTCGATCAGCATCTCCTCGCAAACATCGATCGGCACATAGGTGAAGGGTCGTGAACCAGCTGCCAGCCCGGAGAGCAGGATTTCTGTTTTCACGGAGGTTCCTGCACCCAGTTCCACGCAGGTCCGCGGTCGCGCAGCAGCAATGATCTCATCGGCATGCCGTTTCAGCAGCGCGGACTCGGTGCGGGTCAAGTAGTAGTGCCGGGTCTTGCAGATGGCATCAAACAGCCTCGAGCCGGCCTCGTCGTAGAAGTACTTGGGCGGCAGGCTGCGCGGTGCACACAGCATGCCCGCCAGCACGTCGTGCTTTAAGGTTTGCTGTGCATCCTGGTGGGATAACGCCTTGATTTGGAAGCGCTTAAGAGGCAAGTCCGTGGCCATTAGATATACTCCCGTTTTCGGGGTAGCATTGCAAGCAGGAGCTGTCTGACCGGAGTGTACAGGCGGTGCCTGCAATGGAATACATGACCGGCCCCCGTCATCCGGTCCGTTCATGGGGAATCCACACGTTGCCATGTGCAAAAGAAAGCTGGTGACAAACGTATCGCAGGGAGCCGCTATGAAAATAAGGTGTGGAAATGAAACCTGCCACCCATAGCGAGGATGCGCTGAAAGACATCTGGCGCACCGTGCGGGCCGCCCTGAAAGAGGACATCGGACAGGGCGATGTGACGGCGTCGCTGTTCAACACAGGGGAGCAGACCCGGGCTGCGGTGGTCTGCCGGGAGGAGGCAGTCCTGTGCGGCCAGCACTGGTTCGATGAAACCCTGCGCCAGCTGGATACCGATTTGCGGGTCGACTGGAAAATGCAGGACGGCGATGCCATCGAAAAAGATGCGACCGTGTGCACCATGGAGGGTTCGGCAAAAGCGATTCTCAGTGCGGAACGCACCGCGCTGAACTTCCTAGCGACTTTGTCGGCGACGGCCACCTGCACCCGAAAATTCGTTGAGCGCATCTCGGGAACTTCCGCACAAATCCTGGATACCCGCAAAACCCTGCCGGGGATGCGCTATGCACAGAAATACGCCGTCCAGTGCGGCGGCGGCATGAACCATCGGATGGGGCTGTACGACGCCATTCTCATCAAGGAGAATCACATTGCCACTGCAGGCTCGATTGACAAGGCGGCGGGGCTAGCCAAAAAGCATTTCCCTGCGCTGAAAATTGAAATCGAGGTCGAGAACTGCGAGGAGCTTGAAGAGGCCCTGGAAACCGAGGCAGATACGATTTTGCTGGACAACTTCTCCCTGTCCGAACTGCAGGCGGCCGTGGCCCTGAACAAGAACCGCAAAAAACTGGAGGCTTCCGGGAGCATCAACCTGGACAATGTCCGCGAGGTGGCCAAGACCGGGGTGCAGTACATTTCCGTCGGGGCCATCACCAAGAACATTCAGGCAGTGGATTTCTCCATGCGCTTCGATTGAGGTCGCGGTATTGCCGGGCTATTCGAGCTTGGCGGCTTGCCAGGCCTGCTCCATTTCTTCCATCGAGCAGTTCGCCAGGCTTTTTCCCTGCTGCGCCATCTGCTGCTCGACGAAGCGGAACCGGCGCCGGAATTTTTCGTTGCTTTTGCGCAGCGCATCTTCTGCGCTGATATCCAGGTGCCGGCCCAGATTGACTGCCGAGAACAGCAGGTCTCCCAGCTCCTCGGCGAGCCGGTCTTGCGCATCCTGCGCGGCAAGCGCCTCCTCGAGTTCAGTGAGTTCCTCGGCGATTTTCGAGAGCACCGGCCGGGCTTCCTGCCAATCGAAGCCGACCGAGGCCGCGCGCTCCTGAATTTTCCAGGCGCGCAGCAGCTGCGGCAACGCATCCGGGATGTCATCCAGCAAGGTGCCTGAGCCCGGTTTCGCCCTGCGCTCCGCCTCCTTGATGTCATCCCAGGTCGCCCCGCCAGGCCCGGCCTGCTCTTCAAAAATGTTGGGATGACGGCGAACCAGCTTGTCACTGATGCTTCTCGCTACATCATCGAGATCAAACAGGTCCTGCTCCCTTGCCATTTGCGCATAGAAAACGATTTGCAGCAGCAAGTCCCCCAACTCCTCCCTGAGCAGCGGAAAATCCTGCTTGTCGATCGCCGCCGCTACCTCGTAGACCTCCTCGATGGTATAGGGAACCAGCGAGGCGAAGGTCTGGTGGTTGTCCCAGGGGCAGCCACGCTCCGGGTCGCGCAGCAGTTGCATGAGGTTGACCAGTCGATACAGATTGTCCATGGCGCTGTCGTCTATCGGCTTGCTGAGATGAGAGTTTGTTCCATTCATCGCGCGGTTTCCAATAAAAATACAGAATCCCGACTGGTTCTGCTCTCACACGGTGGAATCCGGTGCACCTCGCACAACAAACGCGCAATTCCCGATGTGTGCATGTCTCTTTAGGGATAGGAATGCGGCAAACGCACGGATAAAAATGTTTTAAGACTTATATATTTACGTTCACGATGTATAATTAGCGGTTCTGATTTTTATTTTCGGTGGTCCTCACCAGTATCACCGGACTCTATAAACTCTTACTGAATCTACAGGGAAATTTGAGATGACAACGAAGAATGACGCCCTCGCAAAGTGGGTAGACGAAGTGGCAGCACGAACCCGGCCGGAAGAGATCGTCTGGTGTGACGGCAGCGACGCCGAGTTCGACAGAATGGTAGACCAGATGCTTGAAAGCGGCACGCTGATGAGACTGAACGAGGAGACGCATCCCAACTGCTATCTGCATCGCTCAGATCCCTCCGACGTGGCACGCGTGGAGCATCTCACTTACGTCTGTACCCGGGACGAGGAAGACGCGGGTCCCAACAACCACTGGATGGACCCGGACGAGGCGCACACCATGGTGGACGGCCTGTTTGAAGGCTGCATGGAAGGCCGGACCATGTACGTCATCCCTTACTGCATGGGGCCGATCGACTCCCCCCTGTCCCGAAACGGGGTGGAAATCACAGACAGCCCGTACGTAGTGGCCAACATGAAGATCATGGCACGTATCGGGACCCCGGCACTGGAACGGATTGAACGGGATGGCACGTTCGTCAAGGGACTGCATTCCATCGGCGACTTGGACCCTGAGAAACGTTTCATCTTGCACTTCCCTGAAGAGCTGTATATCAAGAGCATCGGCTCGGGCTACGGCGGCAATGCGCTGCTGGGCAAGAAGTGCCATGCATTGCGCATCGCGAGCTGGCAGGCCCGCACGGAAGGCTGGCTGGCCGAGCACATGCTGATTGTCGGGCTGGAAAGCCCGCAGGGTGAGACCCACTATATTGCGTGTGCTTTCCCGTCCGCGTGCGGGAAAACCAACCTCGCCATGCTGATTCCCCCGGAACAGTACGAGGGATGGAAAGTGACCACGGTGGGAGATGACATCTGCTGGATGCATCTGCGCGACGACGGGCGGCTTTGGGCGATCAATCCCGAATCCGGTTATTTCGGAGTCGTGCCCGGCACCAACGAATGGTCCAACAAAAACGCGTACGACACCCTGAAAAGCGATGCGATCTTTACAAACGTCGGGGTCACGGCCAACAACGAGCCCTGGTGGGAAGAAAAGGATGACGGCAAGGAGCCGGTGCTGGACTGGAAAGGCAACCCGTACGATGCCGAGGTGGGTCCTGCGGCCCATCCCAACTCACGGTTTACCGTGTCCGCCAAGAACAATCCTGTCTACTCTCCCATGGCGGACCACCCGGACGGCGTACCGATTTCTGCCGTGGTATTCGGCGGACGCCGCAAGGACGTGGCACCGCTGGTGTACGAAGCGAAGGACTGGGATCATGGCGTGCTGGTCGGTGCTTCCTGCGCCTCGGAGATGACAGCGGCCGCGATTGGCGGGGCAGGACAGACCCGGCGCGATCCCATGGCCATGAAGCCGTTCTGCGGGTATAACTTCGGAGATTACTTTGCACACTGGCTCAGCTTCGGGGGCAAATCAGACAAGTTGCCCAAGATCTTCTGTGTAAACTGGTTCCGACGTGATCAGGACGGCAAGTTCCTGTGGCCGGGCTTTGGAGAAAACATGAGAGTCCTGGCCTGGATTGTGGAACGCTGTCAAGGCGAACGGGATGCCAAGGAGACCCCGATCGGGTTCGTGCCCAAGGTCGAGGATATCGACATCAATGGTATCGATGTCTCCAGTGAGACGATGGAGGCCCTGTTGTCGGTGGATCCTGCGCTGTGGGAACAGGAAACGGTGGCCATCAGTGAATACTTCGCCGAGTTTGGCGACCGTATACCACAGACCCTGCTGACCGAGCTGGAGAAGATCACCTCTGCCCTGCAGAGCAAGGCTGCCTGACGCAAATCACTTGTGTATCGAGTCCCATGACAGGATGTTCATGGGACTCTCTTCTGTACCCTGGCTGCGTGCTGTCTGCCGACCCTGTATCGGATGACTTCACGCTGCACGTATCCTCTCGAGAAAATCATTTCGGGTGGCCAGACCGGTGTCGACCGGGCTGCACTGGATGTTGCACTGCATCACAGGTTCCCGTGCGGCGGCTATTGTCCGAAAGGCCGCAAGGCCGAGGATGGAACCATACCCGCCCGCTATCCGCTCACGGAACACACCAGCGCGGATTATGCGAAGCGCACGCTTGCCAACGTCATCCACAGTCATGGCACGTTGATCATTTACTCACAGATCATGAAAGGCGGCACAGCCCTCACGGCAGACTATTGTAGCCAGCATGAAAGGCCCTTTCTTCTGCTCAATGCCCATTGCCAGGACAGTGCGCAGGCCGCGGGTCTGGCTTTGGAATTTTTCCGCAAATTTGATGTCAGATGTCTGAATGTCGCGGGTCCGCGTCACAGCCAGTGGGCTGCAGGCTACCGTTACACGTACCATTGCATGGACCGTATTCTCAAGACGTGCCTGCAACGGAACGAGCCTCTTTCAAGTTAGACCCGGACAAGGATTCTGATACACTAACCGCACACACCCAATGCCAGAGGACAGCATGCTAAGACACACTCTGATTCGCCTGATTTTTGCAGGTTTGTTTTCAATCCTCAGCTTGCAGAATGCTCATGCCAGTGACATTGATACCCGGGCACTGGTGGATGCCGCTGCAACATCGGTGGAAACATTTTCCATTGACCCGGACATGGAGTGGTTGCGTCACAACATGCACAAGGCCCGGGCCATCCTGATTGTTCCCCAGTTGATCAAGGGCGGGTTCTTCTTTGGCGGGTCCGGAGGCAGCGGGGTGTTGCTTACCAAGGGAGAAGGCAATGTCTGGAGCTACCCCGCATTTTACACGATGGGTTCCGGCACCATTGGATTCCAGGCCGGGGTTGAAGTGGCAGAACTGATCCTGATCATCATGACGGATCGGGGCGTGGACGGCTTGCTTACCTCTTCATTCAAGCTGGGAGGCGACATCAGCATTGCAACCGGACCCATCGGCGCCGGTGCAAAAGCCCAGTCCGTGGACATCAAGGGCAAGTCTGCCGATATCCTGGCATTCTCAAGAACGAAGGGGTTTTACGGTGGTGTGAGTGCGGAGGGCGCGGTGCTCAAGGTTCGCGAGGATCTCAACCATACCTATTATGGCGACGAGACCAGGAGTCCCCGTGCCATACTCATCGAGCACACTGTCAGTAACCCGCATGCCGATTCGCTGCGCGTGGCCGTGGCCCGGCTTGCAGAAATCAGCGGCCCGTAAACCCGGTCGGGGTCCAAGCGGACGACCCCATGGGCCGGTCTCATAGGAACCCATCTGCTTTGTGTCTGGCCGCAGATGAACCGTCTGCCCAGTGCCCTTCCAATGGTTGGATACATTCATTGCCGTCTCACCAGGCAGTATCTGGCTTTCCCGACACGAGAAACGCTACTCTGTAGCTTCTAGGGTGAATCCAGCTGTTCAGCCTCGGTGTGCTTTGCCTGCACCTTACGCATACGTTCCGACCAGGTCGATTTGATGAACGCCAGGATATTCCAGATCTCCTGGTCGCTCAGCGCATGACCGAACCCTGGCATGCCACTTTTAATGCCCTCGAGTCCCCGCGCAGCGAATGTCGCCTCACCGCCATACTTGGTGTAGGCAAACAGCAATCCGTCCCCATGATGCCAGGTATGGCCTGTTTCATCATGAGGAGGGGCCGGGTACACCCCTTCTGCAGCCTGCTTGCGCCAATCCTGCTGACCCTCCAAGCGTGCCCCATGGCAGGATGCGCAATGTTGTGCATACAGAACCTCGCCAGTCCTGATGTCCACGACTTCCGGCTGTACCGGCACCCCTGGAGGTGCAGCTAAAAGGTCACTGAGTCCGAGTGCAAGAGCAGTTATAACTACTCCCTTGGCGAGCAGGATAGCTGGTTTCATGCCTGCAACGAAGGCAGTTTCACGAGTCTCTTCCCTGAATACAGGACGGTGGCGCCTCAAAAGATATACGCCACGAACACACAGCTGCTGTAACCACGAGCGATAAGCCACTGTGCCGCAGCAGTTTCTGCAGGCCTTGTCAGCCCGGTGAAGCAGCTCGCACGAGCGGCTCTCCCCGTTCATCGAAGTACTTCCTTGTAACCCGGAACACCATCGGTGCAAGCAGCAGCAGTCCGATGAGGTTCGGCACCGCCATCAGCCCGTTGAGGGTGTCCGACAGGTTCCAGACGAAATCCACCTTCACGTTCGCGAAGGACAGTGCCGCCAGCACCCACAGCGCGCGATAGATCACTAGGCTTCGCTCGCTGAACAGGTACTGCCAGCAACGCTCGCCGTAGTAGCTCCACCCGAGGATAGTGGTGAACGCGAACACCGCCAGGGCGATCGTGACGATGTACTGGCCCCCGGCGATCGACTCCTGGAAGCCGGTCGATGTGAGTACCGCCCCGGTCAGCCCGCCGCCGTCCGCGCCGGTCATGGTCCAGGCACCAGAGGTGAGAATGACCAGCGCGGTCATGGTGCAGACGATGAGCGTGTCGATGAACGTGCCGAGCATGGCGATGATGCCCTGCCGGACCGGGCTGTTGGTCTGCGCGGCCGCGTGGGCGATGGCCGCGGATCCGAGGCCAGACTCGTTCGAGAACACGCCGCGGGCCACCCCGAAACGGATGGCTGCGGCCACGGCCGCTCCGGCAAACCCGCCCGTTGCAGCAGCAGGCGTGAAGGCGTAGGTGAAGATGAGCCCGATCGCCTCGGGGACTTTGGTGATGTTGATGGCAATGATGAGCAGCGCCGCTCCGAGGTACAGCACAATCATGGCGGGCACCAGTTTCCCGGCCACTTCACCAATCCTGCGGATGCCCCCGATGATGACCACGCCGACGAGTCCAGCAACAACGACTCCGGTCACCCACTGGGGCACGCTGAAGCTGTTCCCAAGTGCCACGGCCATCGAGTTCACCTGGACCGCGTTGCCGATGCCGAACGCGGCGATCGCGCCGAAGATGGCAAATGCAAGCCCAAGGTACTTGCCGAGTTCCGGAGCAAATTCCCCGACGCCGTTGCTCAGGTAGTACATCGGGCCGCCGACATACTTGCCGTTGGCGTCGACTTCCCGATAGGTGACCGCGCAGACGGCTTCCGCGTATTTCGTCGCCATCCCGAACAAGGCGATGAGCCACATGTAGAAGATAGCCCCGGGGCCGCCGAGGGCAATCGCGGTCGCCACGCCGGCGATGTTACCGGTTCCCACCGTGGCGGACAGCGCGGTCATCAGTGCGTTGAAAGGCTTGACTTCACCTTCACCCGTCACCTGATCCTTGTCGAACAACAGCCGGAACCCGTAACCAACCTTGCGCCACGGCATGAACACGAGCCCAAGCGTCAGCAGCAACCCGGTCACTCCAAGAATACCCAGCATGGGCGGTCCCCATGCGAACGAATTGATGGAATTGATGATTGAGTTCAGTTGGTCCATGATGGCCCTCCTCCCGCACGCACCCCGTGATAGAAACCGGGCTCGGGTAATAATTGTCGTTGTCGCGCCCCTAGGGGAACTTATACTCCAATATCCATACAGGCGCCAACTCCCTCCATCTGCGAGGGGGACTTCGGCCCGTAGCATTGAAAAATGGACCGCAGCTTAACTACAAGTGCGTGATAATTATGGGGAGATGAAGACGTTACAAGACGTCGTTGGATTTTGAAATGGTGGCTATGGTTGGACTTGAACCAACGACCCCAGCATTATGAATGCTGTGCTCTAACCAGCTGAGCTACATAGCCACGTTCAGAAAGGTCATGAACGGTACAGAAACGCCCGGGGGAATGTCAACAACCCTAGACGTTGAAGCGGAAATGCACGACATCTCCTTCCCGGATCAGGTAATGCTTTCCTTCAAGCCGCCACTTCCCCTGCTCTTTCGCACCTGATTCACCGTTCGCATCCACATAGTCCTGGTAGCCGATGACCTCTGCACGGATGAAGCCCTTTTCAAAATCCGTATGGATTTTTCCGGCCGCCTGCGGAGCCGTCGCACCTTGCTGCACGGTCCAAGCCCGGACCTCCTTGGGGCCGGCCGTGAAAAAAGTCTGCAACTCCAGCAACTCGTAGCCGGTGCGGATGATCCGGTTCAAACCGGGCTCCTCCAGGTTGAGTTCGCTCAGGTAGACCCGCCGGTCGTCATCATCCAGTTGTGCCAGCTCGGCTTCAATTTTTGCACACACCGCAATGACCGGCACCGATTTCTGTGCTGCGAATTCCTGCAAACGGTCCAGGTGCGGATTGCCTTCGAATCCGTCTTCCGAGACATTGGCGATATAGAATGCGGGCTTGGCGGTCAGCAGGTGCAGGGTCCTGAGAACATGCATGTGCTCATGTTCCACGGTGAACCTGTGTGCTGGCCGTTCCTCCTCCAGGTGCTCCTTCAGGCGTTCGTACAACTGCAGTCGTGCAACCGCTTCCTTGTCCCCTGACTTGGCAACACGTTCTGTCTTGCCGATGGCTTTTTGCACCGTCTCCAGGTCCGCCAGAATCAGCTCGGTTGAAATCGTTTCAAGGTCCGAGAGCGGGTCGACCTTCTCGGCAACGTGAATGACATTCTCATCGTCAAAACAGCGGATCACGTGAGCAATCGCGTCGGTTTCGCGGATGTGTCCGAGGAACTGGTTTCCGAGCCCCTCTCCTTTCGAGGCACCGGCCACCAGACCAGCAATGTCCACGAATTCAATCGTCGTGGGGATAATTTTTTCAGGGTCTGCAATCCGTGCGAGCGTAGCCAGTCTTGCATCGGGTACGGGCACGACGCCGACGTTCGGGTCGATGGTACAAAACGGATAGTTCTCGGCTGCTATCCGGGCCGCGGTAAGCGCATTGAACAAGGTGGACTTGCCGACGTTGGGCAAGCCGACGATTCCGCACCTAAACCCCATCGGGTGCCTGGGTATGAAGTTGTCTCATCGCAGCTTCTGCATCGCCTCTCAGGAGTTCATCTAGCGTGCCTGAAGCCCGCTCAATTGCAGAATCGATTTCCTGGCGTTCCTGGGTGCCCGGCCTTCTCAGCACATAGTCTGTCACATCATCCTTGTGGCCCGGATGCCCGATCCCCAGCCTCAGGCGCAGAAAGTCCGGCCCCAGGTGGTCAAAGGTGCTTCGCAGCCCGTTATGGCCACCATGACCACCTGCGCGCTTGATCCTTGCGGAACCGTTGGGCAAATCGATCTCGTCGTGGACGACCAGCAGTTGCTGGATGGAAACCTTGTAGAACTGCACAAACGCATACAGAGACAGGCCGCTCCTGTTCATGTACGTCAGCGGCTTGAGCAGCCAGATCTTTTCGTCCTCAAAGATAAAATGCGCGACCTCGCCCTTGAATCTTTCCTGGTAGTGGAATACGGCACCCCGTTGCTTTGCCACTGCATCCGCAAACCAAAACCCGGCATTGTGCCGGGTCTGTGCGTATTTCTCGTCGGGATTGCCTAAACCGGCTATCAGCCGTATGCGGTGTTGGGCAGGCACGGTGGGCTAGAGATCATGAGGCATCATCTTGTTCAGCGTCACCCTCTTCTCCAGCCTGATCCTGATCGTCAGTCTCCTCCTGCTCGACTTCCTCCTCGACCTCGAGCTTTTCTTCGGCACGCTTGGCATGCACGGACACCACGGTATGATCATGCCCTTCACCGTGTGTCAGTTCCATAATGGTGACTCCTTCGGGCACTTGCACGCCGCTGAGGTGGATGGACTCGTTCAGCTTGAGATCCTGAATGTCCACTTCGATGAATTCCGGCAGGTCTTTGGGCAAGCATGAAACTTCCACCTCGACCATGTTGTGGCTGATGACCCCGCCGTCCAGCTTGACACCGTGACAAGTGTCTTCATTCATGAAATGAATCGGGACATGGACATTGATGCGCGTGTCTTCACGCACACGAAGCAAGTCCAGATGCAGTACGGTCGGTTTGTGCGGGTGGCGTTGCAGCTCGCGCAAGATGGCCTTCTGGGACGTGCCTTCCACGTCTACAGTCAGGATATGTGAATAGAACGCCTCGTTTTCCAGATTGTGCATCAGGGTGTCATGCTCAAAGGTCACCGCTTCAGGAGGCTCTCCGCCACCATAGATGACGCCCGGCACCTTGCCTGCTGCACGCAGCCTCCTGCTTGCATTCTTGCCGCGCTCATCGCGGGCATGGGCAGTTAACTTGAAATCGATACTCATGCTTTTCTCCGACTGTTTTCGAGGCGTCATACGCCCCGGCTGCTATCCCCGTCAATCCATGTAAAGGGTGCTGACCGACTCTTCCTGGTTGATCCTGCGCATGGACTCGGCAATCAGCGCCGAAACCTCCAGTTGACGTATCCGGGAACATGCCCGGGCATCTTCACGCAGGGCGATTGTATCAGTTACTACCAACTCATCCAGTTCAGAGTTCTCGATGTTCTTGATGGCATTGCCGGAAAGCACCGGGTGGGTGGCATACGCCCGGACCGCACTGGCGCCGTGCTTTTTCAGGGCGCTGGCTGCCTGACACAAAGTGCCCGCAGTATCTACCAGATCGTCAATGATAAAACAATCCTTGCCTTCCACCTCTCCGATGATGTGCATGACCTTGGCCTGGTTGGCACGGGGCCGACGTTTGTCGATGATGGCCAGGTCGGCGTCATCCAGGCGTTTGGCCAGGGCCCTGGCGCGCACCACACCGCCCACATCGGGGGACACGACGATCAGATTGGGATGCATGCGCTTGTAGATATCTCCCAGCAGCACGGGCGAAGCATACACATTGTCCACAGGAATATCGAAAAAGCCCTGAATCTGGTCGGCGTGCAGGTCGACGGTAAGCACCCGGTTTGCCCCGACGCTTGAAAGCAGGTTGGCCACGACCTTGGCAGATATGGGGACCCGTATCGAACGAACGCGACGGTCCTGGCGCGAATAACCGAAATAGGGAATCACCGTGGTAATCCGTTCTGCCGAGGCGCGCCTCAAGGCATCCACAATGATCAGCAGTTCCATGATGTGATCATTGGTCGGCATGCTGGTCGGCTGGACGATAAAGACATCCTTGCCGCGCACGTTCTCCTGGATCTCCACCTGCACTTCCCCGTCGCTGAAGCGACTGATCAATGCTTTTCCCAAAGGAATGTTCAGGTGGTCGACTATATTCTGCGAGAGCGTAGGGTGTGCGTTACCGGAAAACACCATGAGGCTGCTGTCGACCGGCAATTCTCGTTCACGAATCATATTGGTATAGCGCCTTGCTTGTGCAAATAGGTACATTGGCTGGGCCGGCAGGATTCGAACCTGCGAATGCCGGGATCAAAACCCGGTGCCTTACCACTTGGCGACGGCCCAAATATTCAGGTACGCGACTATACGCGATTATACTCGCATAGCGAATACACAGGCGAACGATTCATGCCCTTCGTCACGAAAGCCGTAAACTCCGCCGGACAATCCGCGGCGATGGCCTGTGCCTGGTGGAGGGACTCGCAGGGTGCAAACAGACCGCTTCCCGAGCCCGTGAGCCGGACACGCGAATGCTGGCTAAGCCATTGCCAGGCACGCTCCACATCGGCATGTTGACGGGCGATCGGCTCGAATACATTCTGTGTTCGCGCCAGCGTGAAGTCGTGTGCCGAAATCGGTGCACAGTCCCGTGTCAGATCCTGTTCGGAAAACATTTTCCGGGTGTCGAGATGCACACGGGGAAATACCGCAACGTACCAGGGCTCGGGGAAATCCATGGCCTGCAACTGCTCGCCGATTCCTTCCACCCAGCAGGCCTCCCCGCGCACAAACACCGGAACATCGGCACCCAGTTGCACAGCAATTGCCTCCAGGGCCCTGACGTCCAGACCGCAGTCCCAGAGACGATTGAGCGCCAGCAACACCGTGGCCGCATCGGAACTGCCGCCACCAAAACCCGCACCGGTCGGTATGACCTTCCTGAGACGGATGTCCACGCCCTTTTGCATGCGGCATTCGCGTTGCAACAGCCTGGCCGCACGCACCGTCAAGTCGTCGCCACGAGGCATGCCGTTATCGGCATCGGTACACCGGATACCTCCATCCTCATTGACTGCGAGACTCAACTCATCGCAGACGTCAATAAACTGGATAGCCGTTTGCAGCAGGTGATAGCCGTCGGCCCGGCGGCCCACGATATGCAGGAAGAGGTTCAGCTTTGCCGGAGCCGGCCATGTGCCGCCAGCCCGACCATCGCGTGTGTCGGTATTCAATGTCGCTCCTTCAGTCTGCGACAGGCTCCACTGACTGGTTCGATGGCGTATTCAAAACCACCGGTCCACAATGATTTTCGCATCCAGGCTGGTGCTTGAAATCACAATCAACGCCGGCAATGCCGGTGACCCCTCGTGGTAGCGATTATAGTCAATGCTCCATCCTGCCTGGCTGAGGTGCCTGAGACGGCCCTGTGCATCGAGCTCCAGCGACAGGACTTTCTGGTCGGGATCGGGGACACCACGCACCCAATACCGCAATCCGGTCACGGGCAATGCATAGCCGAACAACTCCCGCATCAGGGTTTCCGGGTCTTTTGCAAGGTAATGTTCTCCCCTTGAGGTCTGGATTTCCACCTTCCCCGCCATTCCGGAGATGGCCGCGGTCTTGCCTCCCAGCGGACCGTGCAAGTCGATGCTGAATGTCTGCAGGCGCTGCTCCCAGCGCACGCCCGCCTGGAACCCCTCGTCATCCGATTTCCCGGCCACCCGGCCCTTCAGGCCCCATGTCTGCAGCTTTCCAAGGTGCGCGTGGTGATTTTCCCACGCCTGCTGGCGGGCGGAATCGGGAAGCGAAGGAACGGGCGGTTCGCGAACGGTTGCGCATGCAGCCAGCACCAGCAGGACAGCACAAAAAATACCGGATCGGTGCATCGGACCATGCACCTTACTGCTGGAATTTTCTTTGCAGTTCCAGCAGGTATTCCTCATCGGGAAAGCGCTCCAACACTTCCTGCATCATTTTTCTTGCACCGTCGTGATCTCCCTGTGCCCAGAACAATTCCACAAGATGCCCGCCGATTTCTGCATCCTTGAGCAGCCCGTATGCCTTGCGCAGGTACTGCTCCGCCTGCTCGTAATTGCCTAGGCGAAACTGGACCCAGCCCATGCTGTCGATGACCGCAGGATCATCCGGGCGGATCTCAAGGGCACGCTGGATGTATACCAGTGCCTCATCAATGCGGAAGTTATGATCGGCCAGGGTATATCCCAGGGCATTCAATGCCGAGGCATTGTCCGGGTCGTTGGACAGGATAGCTCTCAGATCGGATTCAAGCATGTCGATCCGGTCGATTTCTTCGGCCATCAAGGCGCGTGCATACAGCAGGTCACTATGGCCCGGAAACTTTTGCAGCCCTTCGCTATACAAGTCGATGGCCGCCACGTAGAGCTTTTGATCGTGCAACAGCTGTCCCTCGATCAAATACACCTGGACCACGTCGTCCGTCGAGTCCAGTTGAGCGCGAAATTCAACCAGATACTGCTGGGCCCTTTCCAGGCCTTCGAGATCCGCATAAATGGACGCAATCCGGGCTCTGGAATCCAGGTAATACTGCCTTTTCCCTACTTTCTCGAATTCGGCGATGGCTGTCTGAAAGTCGTTTTGCTCCTCGGCGATCCGGCCCAGGTAATAATGTCCCTCATCCTTGCGCTGGCCCTGCTGGATCAAGCGGGTGAAATCTTCCCGGGCGACCTCAAACTGCTCCTGCTGCAAATGCAGCAGGCCGAGTGTGTAGATCAATTCGCTGTCTTCGGGACTTTCCGCATGCAGTGCCTCGAACTCGGCCTCGGCCTCTTCGTATCGTTTTGCAGTCAGCAGCATGCGCGCATACGAGATGCGCAGTTCGCGGTTTTGCGGGGCTTCCTCGGCCAGCGCCTTCATGTTCGTGAGGGCATCATCGGTTTCCTCAAGCCCCAGCAAGGCCTGGACCTGCAGGATGCGGGCTTCTGTCAGGTCCGGCCCAAAGCCGATGGCCAGTTCGCTTTCATCCAGTGCACGCAGATAATCCCCGGCCTGCAGGGCAAAGCCGGCGAGCGTGAGATGCCCATAGGGGTTTTCAAAATGCTCGTTGACCAGCTTCTCGAGCAGCCGCATGGCCGCTTCGGAATCAGGCTCTCGGGTCAGTATGGCACCAATGATGCCAAAGCCATTTTGCGGGGCATCCCCGGACGCCTGTATGATTTTTTCAAATTGCACCAACGCCCGATCAACGTTCCCGTTTCTCAGTTCAAGCACACCGAGAATCTGGTGCAACTTCGGATCGTCAGCCGCCAGTTCCGACCAGCGATGTGCCGCCCGCAGACCTACTTCCCAGTTCCTGGCCACCATGGCAATTCGTGTCGCGCGTTCGGCCACCTGCGGATCGTCACTGAGTTCGGTAGCACGCACGTAATGCTCCAGCGCCTGGTGAACGTCATTGAACTGACCAGATAACTCGCCCAGGAGAATTTCATACAACAGGTCTGAGTGGGTGTCGTACTCGGAGGCAGGCGCCTGGCTTATCTCAAGCGGCGGATCCGGGTCCGGCATGCGTTCGGCTTCGGCGGTTTCGACAGGCGCGGTGGCACAACCGGACAGCCAGAGCGCAGCCGCAAGCAGGATTGGCCCCTCCAAAACCTGCAGAATAGAGAACTTTATTGCCAATATACTATGTTGAGTTGAGAACTCGATTAAACTATTACAGATATTACTTGAGTTATCTGTGCATTACATATGCAATTTGGCAGAATCCACAGTGACTAGGACAGACCATGTCATGCCCGTATCCCAACCTGCACGATCCCCATTTGCAGTGAACATTTCCTGTTCCCATGGCTTTACTCACGCTTGGCATTAACCACACGACCGCGCCGGTTCATGTGCGTGAGCTTGTCGCCATCAGCGAGCAGAACCTGCGCGCTGCGCTGCGAAAACTGATCGAGGTTCCCCAGGTCAAAGAGGCCCTGATCGTGTCGACCTGCAACAGAACCGAGCTGTACTGCAAGGTGACGCAGATGCATGAAGGCAAAAAGGGCATCCTGGACTGGTTGAACACCTTCCACAACCTAAGGTCCGATCACACGGCACCGTACCTGTATGACTACCAGGACCGTTCCACGGTACACCACATCTTTCGCGTGGCCTGCGGGCTGGACTCGATGGTACTCGGGGAACCGCAAATCCTGGGACAGCTGAAGACTGCCTACCAGGACGCCTCGAAGGCAGGCACTGTCGGGCGTGACCTCAACCAGCTTTTCCAGCATGCCTTCAGCGTGGCCAAGGAAGTGCGAACGAGCACGGAGATCGGCGCGAACCCGGTGTCGGTGGCATCCGCAGCAGTTTCGCTGTCGAAAAAAATATTCGGGGAACTGCAGCATCATTCCGCCCTGCTGATCGGTGCAGGCGAGACCATTGAACTTGCAGCCGAACATCTGAAAGCTGCCGGGATCCGCAAGATCGTGGTTGCCAATCGCAGTGTCGAACGCGCAGAGAACATCGCCGAGCGCGTCGGCGGGCACGGCGTGGGCCTGAGCTTTGTCAACGCCGCCCTGCCCGAGTCCGAAATCGTGATCACGGCGACGGCCAGCACGCTGCCGATTCTCGGCAAGGGACTGGTTGAGCGCGCCCTGAAAAAACGCAAGCACAAGCCCATTTTCATGGTGGATCTTGCCGTCCCCAGGGACATCGAACCCGAGGTTGCCGGGCTTTCCGATGTCTACCTGTACACGGTGGACGACCTGCAGGATGTCATCCAAGACAACCTGAAGTCCCGCCAGAAAGCAGCCAGGGCCGCCGAGGAAATTATTGCCAGAGAGGTCGAAAAATTTTTCCTGCGACAGCGCGGACAAGGGGTGGTCGATACCGTGCGCGCCTTTCGTGACAAGACCGAATCGCAGCGCGACGATGTGCTGGAGAAAGCCAGGAAAATGCTCGAGCAGGGAAAATCGGTGGAGGAAACCCTGCACTACCTAGCCTATACCTTGAGCAACAAGTTCATGCACGACCCCAGCGAAGCACTGAACCTGGCTGCCAAGCAAGGCAAAAACGAGTTGATCGATGCCGCGCGGATACTGTTAAATATCCCGCCCGATGGCCCCAATGAATACTAGTCCCATCTGCCGTACTCCGGCATGACAGGCCGGGCAGCCGGGAGGCCCTGTATACGGCAGCCGGCCGGTGTTCCTGCACTACAGTTCGCACCATGAAAGATTCAATTGTCCACAAGCTTGAGACCCTCAAGGAGCGGCATGAGGAAATTTCCGTCTCGCTTTCGGATGCGGAAATTGTCAAGGACCAGACCCGGTTTGCTGCACTTTCCAGGGAGTACTCGCAACTGGAACCCATCGTGAAAAAATTCGATGAGCACCGACGCCTCATGAAAGACCTCGCCTATGCACAGGAACTGCTGGGCGATCAGGATGTAAGCCTGAAAAAAATGGCCCAGGAGGAAACCAAAGCCACTACACGGCGCATCGATCAACTCGAGGGCGAATTGCAGGTGCTGCTTCTGCCCAAGGACCCGCACGACCAGGGCAATGTCTTCCTGGAGGTCCGCGCCGGCACCGGCGGGGATGAAGCCGCCATTTTTGCCGGCGACCTGTTCCGCATGTATTCCCGTTACGCAGAAAACAAAAAGTGGAAAATCGAAGTGCTCAACAAGAGCGAGGGCGACCACGGAGGGTACAAGGAAATCATTGCCAAGATCTCCGGCACCGACGTGTACTCAAACCTGA
>JAPOYL010000002.1 GCA_026706595.1 Gammaproteobacteria bacterium
GTATTGCATTCGGCAGATAACCCGGCTACGGAATCCCAGTAACGTTAGCAAGATGGTGATTATACCACTATCTAATGTGCTTATGGGTATAGAGGATCGAGAATTAGAGAGAATAAAGAAGGGAAGATGGCGGGAGTTACGAGCAAATGCAGCAGCTATTATCTGAATCTATTGCCCGATATCAGGTTATACGAGCAGCTCGATCCAGTGCTTGACGGGTCTTTCGGTGCCTGACTGCAGGTGCATTAGACACCCGATGTTGGCTGTGCTGATCACATCGGGCTGGGCATGTTCAAGGCAAGCCAGCTTGTTTTCCAGCAGTTTTGAAGACAGTTCGGTTTCGAGCAGGGAGTAACTGCCTGCAGAGCCGCAGCACAAATGCGGGTCCATGGTTGGGACGAGCTTGTAGCCCAGCTTCTGCAACTGCGCCTCGATTTTTCCATATACCTTTTGGCCATGCTGCAGCGTGCATGGGTTATGGAAAGCCACTGTGCAATTCTCCCCGGCAGAGTGTGTCTCCAGCCTAATGTCCAGTTCGGAGAGGTCCCTGCACCGCTCGCTGATGAATTCTGCGCGACCCGTATAGTTCGAGTTGGCCTGCATTATTTCCCCATATTGCTTTATGAAACTGCTGCAACCACTTGATGAAACGACTAAAAATTCGTATTTACCTTTCAGGCTCTGATACCAGCTATCGATATTCTGGCTGATGGTCTTTTCCGCTTTCTTGAGATCGCCCAGATGATAGGCGAGGGCTCCGCAGCAGTCGCCTTTCGCCTCTTCAAGACAAAACCCCGATCTCTCCAGAACTTTCACAGCGGCATTGTTGATTTGCGGGGCGACCACCGATTGTACGCAGCCCCGGATAGTGAGCATTTTGGGCAGATCAGGATTCGCCTTTGCCGCTTTTGGTGCACCGGTGGCCTGAACAGGCATCTTACTTGCCAGCTTTTTGGGCAAAAATGGTTTTGCGAGACGTCCCAGCCAGAGAATCATCCTGACTCTGTACGGCTTGGAAAATATGCGAATGATCAGGTAGCGCTTGATCGTGCTGATCAGTGAACGTTTTACAGCCTCATTCATGTGTTTGCGCCCGGTATCGAGAAGAGTACCGAACCGGACATTGGAAGGGCAGGTCGTCTCGCAGGACAGGCAGGTCAGGCACCTGTCTAAATGCCTGAGCCCAATGTTGCCGTCAGTTTTGCCCTCCAGATAGTTCTTGATCAGATAAATTCGGCCCCGTGGACCATCCAGTTCATTTCCGGTCAGCTGATAGGTCGGACAGGTCGCATTACAAAGGCCACAATGTACGCATTTGCGCAGAATCTTGTCTGCCTGGTGGCCTTCTGCTGTTTGCAGGAAACTGTCCGGGAGAGAGGTTTGCATGGATCTCAGAACTGCGGATACATCTTGCCGGGATTGAGGATCCCCTCGGGATCGAAGGCATGTTTGAGCCGTTGATGGATTTTGAGCAGCGCGGATGGCAGGGGGTTGAACACATGCTCGATGGCTGGTCCTCGAAACTGGCAGGCCTGCCCGCCAGCTTGACGGGTGACCTCGCGGATCGTGGAGGCATCGGTGTGAGTGGCATGCCAGCGAAGGGCGCCGTTCCATTCCATTGCACAAGGGCCTGTAATGTCGAGGGGGTCAGTGGAGGGGGGCACTTGAATCCTCCACAAGGGCGCATCAGAAGCAAACGCTTCATGGGTTTGTTCGCGGACTCGAATCCAGAAGAGCTCGCTTTGCTCGATGCGCTCGCCGCCAATTTCATCCTGGCATTTTTCAATAGTGGATGAAGAACCGGTCAGGCGGACATAGAGGCTCTTTCCGTCGTGAAAGGTTGCCGTGATTGGCATCGGTGTGAGCGCCCATGCATTCATCTTGTGGATTGCATCGACGGGCGCCTCTGCAATGACCACCGTTTGTTCGCACTGTGGCTTGGGCAGCAGGCGCAGGGTGACTGACATCAAAACGCCCAATGTCCCCAAAGCGCCACACATCAGGCGCGAAACATCATAGCCGGCGACATTTTTCATGACCTTGCCGCCAAAACACAGATACTCACCTTTTCCGTTGATGATTTCTGCGCCAAGCATGCTGTCGCGTACGGTCCCACTGCTTACACGCCCGGGACCCGCCAGTCCAGCGGCAATGGCACCGCCCAGAGTGGCTGTTGTTCCAAAGTGTGGTGGCTCAAACGGGAGCATCTGGTTTTCTTCTCCGATGATTTGCTCGATCGCGGTCAAGGGTGTGCCGCAGCGTGCGGTGATATAGAGTTCGGAGGGCTCGTATTCGACAACTCCCGAGTAGTCGGCAAGACATAGGGGCGTGGCCTGGATGCTTCGGCCGTAGAAGGCTTTCGTGTTTCCACCGAGAAGTTGCAAGGCAGTCTTGTGTCTGGCCGCATCCCGGATCCGGGCTGCGATGGTTTCCTTGGTATCCGTCACATTCCGGGCCGGTCTTCAAAAACGGGGCAGGTCGGCATGAGGCAGCTTCCCCTCGTGTACATGCATGGCACCGAACTCGGCACAGCGGTGCAGGGTCGGGATGGCCTTGCCCGGGTTTAGCAACCCATGTTCGTCAAAGGCGGATTTGATGGCATAGAAGGTCTGTAGTTCCTTTGAGTTGAACTGCACGCACATCTGGTTGAGTTTTTCCACACCTACACCATGCTCACCGGTGATGGTGCCTCCCATCCTGACACACAGTTGCAGGATTTCGCTTCCGAATTCTTCCGCTTTCTCCAACTGACCTTGCTCGTTGGCATCATAGAGAATGAGCGGGTGCAGGTTGCCGTCCCCCGCATGGAATACGTTTGCGACACGAAGCCCGAACTTTCCTGAGAGTGCATAAATTTCCTCAAGGACTTCAGCCAGATGCTTGCGCGGGATGGTGCCATCCATGCAGTAGTAGTCGGGAGTCAGGTTGCCAAGTGCGGGGAAGGCCGCCTTGCGGCCTTGCCACAGCACTTCCGCCTCCTGCTCGTTGCTTGCCAGGCGCACTTGTGTGGCCTGGTGCTGTTCGAGCAGCTGTCTGGCACGTTCTGTCTGATTTGCCAGTTCTTCCTCATAGCCATCCAGCTCACAGATCAGGATAGCTGCGGCATCTTTCGGGTACCCGGGACTGCAGTACTGCTCCGTGGCCTGGATGGTGAAATGGTCCATCATCTCGAGACCGGCAGGTATGATCCCATGGGAGATGATGGCAGCCACGGCATTTCCCGCATCCCGCACGTCAGAGAAGGCTGCCAGCAGCACCTTGCGCGCATGCGGCTGGGGCAACAGCTTCACCGTCGCCTGCAAAACCACCCCCAGCATGCCTTCCGAGCCATTCATCAGTGCCAGCAGATCAAAGCCGGGGGACTCCAGATGTTTTCCACCCAGCTCAAGAATCTCGCCGTCGGTAGTCAAGACCTTCAACGCTTGGATGTTGTGCACGGTGAGCCCGTATTTCAGGCAATGGATGCCTCCTGAATTCTCAGCGATATTGCCGCCTATGGTGCATGCAATCTGCGAGGAAGGATCCGGAGCATAGTAAAGACCATACGGTCTGGCGGCTTCCGAGATCGCGAGGTTCCGCACTCCAGGCTCGACGGTTGCCGTGCGGTTTTGCGGGTCGATTTCCAGCACCCGGTTAAGCCGGGCAAAGTTGAGCAAGACTCCTTCCGGATGTGGCAGCGCACCCCCGGACAGGCTGGTACCAGCACCCCGGGCCACGATTGGAAGCTCCAGCTCCCTGCAGAGTGCCACTGCAGCCCGGACTTGCTCGCTGGTGGCAGGTAGCAGGGCCACACGGGGAACCTGGCGATACGCCGTCAGGCCATCGCATTCATAGGGAGCCAGTTGTTCATGTTTGACCAGAACCGCATCCTCCGGCAGAACCTGGTGAAATCGCTTTGTCAATTCTGATAGACTGGCTCGCATTTTCATACCAACAGAGCTTTGTGCTTACTGGCTGCTGACTATCCCTGTCTTGCACCAGGGCGCCTTCGCCAAGAGTTTCATCATGGATGCGCCAACTTGCGGTACCATTATTGGCGTCAAGCCAATATACCACTGATCAAACCAGCTTGTAATTAACCGCTAGGCGTAAGAAGGAGACCTGATTTGACGCTGGCAAGCATTGCTGTAGGAGGGGCGCTGGGCTCGGTACTGAGATACCTGATTCAGGTGCAGTGCACACACTGGTGGGGCTGCAAATTCCCTTTTGGAACGCTGCTTGTCAATGTCACGGGGTCCTTGCTGATCGGTGTGCTGTCGATTGTGTTGCTGGAGCGCTGGGTTGTGGTAGACGAAATTCGGATGGCGCTTCTGGTGGGGCTTTTGGGAGGGTTCACCACCTTCTCGGCCTTTTCGCTGGAAACCCTGCATCTGCTCCAGCAGGGCAGTGTGCTGGGTGCAGCGGGCAATGTCGCGGCCAGTATCGTCCTGTGTCTGGGAGCCTGCTATCTTGGCATGATCCTGGCGCGTGCCTTTTGATGGCGGGGGAGTTACTCATGCTGGATCCCAAGATATTGCGAACTGGACTGGACGAGGTGGCCAGACAACTCGGGCGTCGCAGACTGACGATTGACCAGGACTGGTTCGTCACTCGTGAGAGAAGGCGCAAGCGACTGCAAACGGATGTCGAAACGTTGCAAAACCAGCGCAACGCGAATTCAAAACGTATAGCACAGGGAAAGTCCTCGGGCCAGGACGTGTCAACAATCATGGAGGAGATGGGGGCGATCAACGCGGAACTCGAATCCGGAAAAGCCGAGCTTGAGCAGTTGCAATTGGAAATTCGTGCATGGATGCTGACCCTGCCCAATCTTCCACACGAGAGTGTCCCGGATGGTGATACCGAGGCGGACAATGCCGTGGTGCGAACGTGGGGCGAGACTCCGGAGTTTGATTTCCCGGTACTCGGTCACGTGGAGATTGGGGAGCGCACGGGAGGGCTTGATTTCGCAAAATCTGCCAGGATCACCGGTAGCCGGTTTGTCACCATGCAGGACCAGGTGGCCCGGCTGCATCGCGCGCTGATCCAGTTCATGCTGGATGTTCATATTTCGGAGCATGGTTACCGGGAAGTCTACGTCCCGTATATTGTCAATGACGAGAGCCTGACCTGCACTGGCCAGCTACCTAAATTCGAAGAAGATCTGTTCAAGCTGGCCACCGACAGTCCCTATTACCTGATTCCGACTGCGGAAGTGCCAGTGACCAACCTGTGGCGCGACCACATTGCCAAAGAGAGTGAACTACCTGTCAAATATGTCTGCCACACGCCCTGCTTTCGCTCGGAAGCCGGCTCGTATGGCAAGGATACGCGGGGCATGATCCGCCAGCACCAGTTTGAAAAGGTCGAGCTCGTGCAGCTTGTCAAGCCAGAGGCATCCTGGCGCGCACTCGAAGAACTCACGCAGCACGCTGAAGTCATCCTGCAAAAACTCGGATTGCACTACCGGGTCGTGACCCTCTGTACGGGTGACCTGGGGTTTGCCGCGTCCAAGACCTACGACATTGAAGTCTGGCTGCCGGGCGAAGGTCGCTACCGCGAGATTTCCTCCTGCAGCAATTTTGTGGATTTCCAGGCCAGACGGCTCAAGGCCCGCTGGAAAAACTCCGCTACCGGGAAAACCGAACTCCTGCATACGCTGAACGGTTCAGGCCTGGCTGCGGGCCGAACGCTGGTGGCGATCCTGGAAAACTACCAGGACGACCAGGCCAGGATCCGTGTCCCTGACGTTCTGCAGCCCTATATGGGCGGGCTTGAGATCATTGCTTCACAGTGAAGGTATCGGAGGACTGCCACCCATGACCATCGAACTCAAGGACCACTTTTCCCAATGCGGCAAGATCGAGTGGATCGGCCTCAGAAAGGTCTCGGGCGAAGCCATGAATGTCGTGGCTGCTGCCACCTTGCTGCAAGATCACGGGCTTGAGGGGGACAAGGCTGGCCAGCGTGCGGGAAGCCGCAGGCAGGTAACCTTGATCCAGGCTGAATACCTTCCGGTGATTGCTGCCTTGCTGGGCAAGGAGGTAGTCTTACCCGAGATACTCAGGCGCAACATCGTCGTGTCGGGCATCAACCTCGGGCTCTGCAAGGGTCTGGAGATCGGGATCAACCATGCGGTGCTGCAGGTGACTGGAGAATGCAAGCCCTGTGCCAAAATGGAACAGGCCCTGGGGTATGGTGGATTCAATGCCATGTGCAATCATGGAGGCATCACGGCCTCGGTCAGGACAGGGGGGAGAATCGCGGTCGGTGACGAGGTCAGGGTATTGCAAGAGCGAGCTGCGGACACCAAACCATCCTAGTTTTGGGCTGACGTTTCTTTCGCGGTCAATTTTTCCTTAAATAAGCGGTCATCACCAGAACCCAAGAGATGATGAACGCGACTCCGCCAAACGGGGTGATGCGGCCAGACCAAGCCAGTTCCGTCAGGCTCAGGAAGTAGAGACTGCCACAGAAGAGGATTATCCCGGCCAGCATGACCGCCGCAGCGATCCTGAGAAGCCCCCTGTCGCTGTGTTGCGCAATCAGGATTCCGATCACCACCAGGCCCAGCGCATGGTACAGGTGATAATCTACCGCGATCTGGAAAATCGAGTACCTGTACTCCGGCCAGGCCGGGCGCAGTGCATGGGCCGAGTAGGCGCTCAGTACAATCGCGAATGCGGCGTTGCCGGAACCGAGGAGGATGGCCAGTCTGGACATAGTATAATTCTATCTGTTTTCAACCTGCCCAGACAGGAGGGCCCTGAACCATGCCTTCATTTGATGCGGTATCGGAAGTGGATTCTCACGAGTTGACCAATGCACTGGATCAGGCCAACCGGGAGATCTCCAACCGGTACGATTTCCGGGGATCGGATGCGAAGATCCATCAGGAAGACTCCGCCTTGCACATCGAGGCGCAATCCGAATTCCAGATCGACCAGATCTATGACATTCTCATTCAGAAAATGGCCAAGCGCGGAATCGACGTAGGTTGTCTGGAAAGAGGTCAAGTGGAGGAGGCCAACATGCGTGCACGACAGGCCTTGGCTGTGCATCAAGGGATTGACCAGAGCATTGCCAAAAAGATGGTCAAGCTCATCAAGGATTCCAAAATCAAGGTGCAGACCGCAATCCAGGGGGACAAGGTACGCGTTTCCGGGAAAAAGCGGGATGATCTGCAGAAGGTGATGAGCATGCTTCGGGATGCCAAGCTTGGCATCCCGGTGCAGTTTGACAATTTCCGGGATTGAAGCTGGTCAGCGCAGAACTGCAACAACCCTGAATATCAGGGCTTCTTCCTTACTGGCTGACAATCCACATCAGGCCGATAACGAACAGCACCACCAGGCTGATTGGCAGCAGGAATGCCTGCCAGTCCCCTCGCTCGGCCTTCGGGCTATTCTTCAGCCAGTACTTTGCTGCGGGAAAGATGAAGATGAGCAGGGCGACGACCAGCGCCGCATAGGCAAACTTCATCCAGTCCATCGACGACCCGGTCTAGTCGTTGCCAGCAAACCCTACCAGGTGCAACAGGGAAATGAAGATGTTGTATATGCTCAGGTAGATCGAGGTTGTGGCAATGACATAGTTGGTGACCCCGCCATTGATGATACGGCTCGTATCAAACAGGATGAAGCCACTGAATATCAGGATGACCGCAGCATTGATGGCCAGCCACAGGCCCGGCATGTTGAGGAAGATTCCGGCCAGTGCAGCCAGCAACACCACCATCAGCCCGGAAAACAGGAATCCTCCCAGGAAGCTGAAATCGCGTTGCGTGGCCAGTGCATAGCCTGAAAGTCCGATGAACACAACCGCAGTACCCCCGAGGGACGTTGCAATGGCCTGTGCGCCATGTGCCATGTTCAGATAGAAATTCAGTACCGGTCCAAGCCCAAAGCCCAGCAAGCCCGTAAAGGCAAACACAACGGCAATACCGGCCGCAGATTCAGCCGTACGGGGCAGCACGAACCAGATCAGCGCCAGGGCGGCAAAGGAACAGATCAGACTGGTACCGTGACCGACGTGCAGTACAGTCGACAAGGCTGCCATCAGTGCACTGAAAATCAGGGTAGCTGAAAGAAGTGCATAGGTATTGCGCAGCACCTTGTTGGTGGCTAAGACACTAGCCTGGCTCACACTACTCATTTGCAGTCTTGGATCGCTCATATTTGCTTGTTCTCCAGAATAAAATAAATGTTTGATACTACTAACATAATGGTTTTCCAGACGAATTCAAGTCATCTTTGCTACTTTTTAGACAACATCAGCGCTGGTAGTTCCCGGTCCCATTCGGGTATTCTTCCCAGCCTGACCGGAGAGGTGGCAGAGTGGTCGAATGCGGCGGTCTTGAAAACCGTTGACTCGAAAGGGTCCGGGGGTTCGAATCCCTCCCTCTCCGCCAGTGTATTAATGTAAGTTATTGTATATGCTAAAGAAAATCAGAATACCTGATTTTAGTTACAACAATAGTTACAACGTAGATTCGTGATGGCGGGGCGGGAGACTTGCGGGTGTGTAAGCCGCTCTCCCGCCTGCCGAAGGATCGTTGATGGAAACAACGAACCACTAGTATACAACATGTTGTGGATTCCTGCTTGCAGAACACAAGGGCTTGTGCCAGACTTTACACAAGCTCTGCAAAGGGCCGCAAGGTTACTCCGAAACCTGAAGTCAAGTATATGTGAACTTTTGACACTTGCGGATAGAGCACGGGGCGCATTGCGCCATGTGTGTGTAACTATTCTGAGGGTCAAAAGATGGACACAAGTTCACCTCCTGTAGAACTAGAGCAGGAATTCTTCACGCAAAAACAACTGTGCAATCTCTTCGGGGTATCGCGCGTTACGATTTATGACTGGATGGACCGCCGCGGTTTTCCCAGGCCCAAAGTCTTTTCTCGAATGTGCAGGCGCTGGCCTGTGTCTGATGTGCGCGCATGGATCGATGCGCAACCCAATGAGTGATGGAAGAAATCCGAACACAAGGGGAAACGGGGCACAGGATAACCCCACGATCGAGCAGGTCGAAGAAAGGCTTGCCATCCAAGACGTAGAGACCGATCAAGAGTTCGAGTCGAAACACCCGCAGGCCCTCCTGTATCAAGACGGCACGGAGATTCTCCGGGCAGACGATCAGAAGCTACAGGTGCGGACCCGGCGCTGGCTTGTACCGAACCTGATCCAGCGCGGGCGGGTGACGATTTTCGCAGGCCCTCCTGGGCAGGGAAAGAGCAAGGCCGCTTGTGCATTAATAGCGGCGTGCAGCCGAGGGGAGGACTTTGCCGGATTCCCGGCCAACAAAACCAGCATCCTTTTGTACAGCAACGAAGACGACTTCGAAGAGGATACGCTGCCCTGCCTGATCAACGAGAAGGCAGACCTGTCGCAAATCCACCTTGCCCGCAAACATCCAAATGCAACTGCACTTGGGATTGATGCGAACATCCTTATCAAAGAGGTCCGGGATAAGAATGTCGGCCTGCTTGTGATAGATCCGGCAGTCGATCTCATGCTGGGCCACAAGCTGCAAATCAAGGACGTGCTCGACGTGCGGACCATGCTTGCACCCTTACAGCGAATATGCAGGGATACGGGCTGCACCGTGGTTGCTCTGATGCACTTCAGGAAAGGATCAGGGCAGAAGGATACCGGCAGCGTGCTTGACCGGATTCTCGGATCAGGAGCATTTGGACAGGTGGCCAGGACAGTCATTGCATTTGCCCCCAGTCAACAGCACCCAGCAGAAGAATTTATCCGACTGATGGCAGTTGTGAAATCCCAGCAAGCCAAACCCCAGGGGGCTATCCCGTTTACAATCGAGACGGACGATTCCAGTCCGCATCCCGATACAGCAACGGTGAAGTTCGATCCGGAGAACATGATCATCGGAACTGCCGAGCAAGTGCTTAGTGAGAATCCTGTGAACCAACGCGATCTGTGCGTTCAGGACATCATCGAACATTTGGATGCCGCAGGTGGATGGGTGCAGCGCAAGCACATCACGGATCAGATACAGGAGGAATACAGTGCAGGAACAATTAATCGAGCCTTCACCTTCCTGAACCAGAAGCGGAAAGGGACCACTGCATCCCCCAC
>JAPOYL010000032.1 GCA_026706595.1 Gammaproteobacteria bacterium
TCGCCGAGGACTGCAAGGGCTGTTACATCCACGCGAGTCACCGCATGGTGGCTGCGGTGGGTGCCGAGGACCTTGTCGTGGCAGAAACCGCGGACGCGATTCTTGTGGCCCCTCGCGAGCGGGCCCAGGAGGTCAAGGACATCGTTGCCAGGCTGAGGGACGAGGAACGCGGCGAAGTGGAGATTCACCCCAAGGTGTACCGGCCCTGGGGCGCCTACGAAACCATCGATATGGAAGACCGCTTCCAGGTGAAGCGCATTACGGTCAACCCGGGCCAGGCGCTTTCCCTGCAGATGCACCGTCACCGGGCCGAACACTGGGTCGTGGTCAAGGGCAAGGCGCTGGTCACCCGGGGAGAAGACAAGTTCCAGCTGGGCGAGAACGAGTCGACCTACATTCCTGCAGGTACCCGCCACCGCCTGGAAAACCCGGGAACGGAGCCGCTCGAACTCATCGAAGTGCAGTCCGGTTCCTACTTGGGCGAGGACGATATCGTACGTTTCGAAGACGCCTATGGGCGCTGAGCATGGCAGGCACGTATAACCCGCACGATCTCGAGCCGCTGGTCCAGCAGGAGTGGGAACGGCAGGGCTCGTTTGAGGCAGTGGAAGACGAGGCCCGGGAAAAGTTCTACTGCCTGTCGATGTTTCCCTATCCCAGCGGACACCTGCATATCGGGCATGTCCGCAATTACACCATCGGCGATGTCATCAGCCGGTTCCAGCGCATGCAGGGCAAGAACGTGATGCAACCGATGGGCTGGGATGCCTTCGGCCTGCCCGCAGAGAATGCCGCCATCGAGAACCAGGTTCCGCCTGCCAAGTGGACCTACGAGAACATCCGTTACATGCGTGACCAGCTCAAGCGGCTGGGCTTTGCCTATGACTGGAGCCGCGAGCTTGCCACGTGCAGCCCGGAATACTACCGCTGGGAGCAGTGGTTTTTCACCCGGCTCTACGAGAAGGGCTTGGTCTATAAGAAAAAGGCCATCGTCAACTGGGATCCAGTGGACCAGACCGTGCTTGCCAATGAGCAGGTAATCGACGGGCGAGGCTGGCGCTCGGGTGCCGTAATCGAGCGCAAGGAAGTGACCCAGTGGTTTTTGAGAATCACGGCTTATGCCGAGGAGTTGCTGGATGATCTGGAACAGCTGGACGGCTGGCCGGAGCGGGTCAGAACCATGCAGGCCAACTGGATCGGCCGCTCGGAAGGTGTCGAAATCATTTTTCCCGTGGAAGGCCAGCAGGATCTGCAGGTCTTCACCACGCGCCCCGACACCCTGTTTGGCGTCACATGCATGGCCGTCGCCCCCGAGCATGCACTGGCCGTGCATGCTGGCAAAGGCTCTTCGCAGGTGGCCGATTTTCTGAAGGAGTGTGCACAGACCCGGACCTCCGAGGCCCAGATCAGCACGCTGGAGAAAAAGGGGGTCGACACGGGCCTGCACGCAGTGCATCCGCTGACTTCCGAGAAAATTCCGATCTGGGTCGCGAACTTCGTGCTGATCGAGTACGGCTCGGGTGCCGTGATGATGGTACCCGCCCATGACCAGCGCGACTGGGAGTTTGCCAGCAAATTCGAGTTGCCGATCAAGCCCGTCGTGTTCCCGGAGAAGGACAGCCCCGACATCGACCTCTCCAAGGGTGCCTTTATCGAGAAGGGCTGGCTGCACAATTCCGGCCAGTTTGATGGCCTGGATTCTCGCCAGGCATTCGATGCCATTGCCGGCATGCTTGAGTCCGAGGGTACGGGGCAGCGACAGGTGAACTACCGTCTGCGCGACTGGGGCATATCCCGGCAACGCTACTGGGGGTGCCCGATCCCCGTGATTCACTGCGATCACTGCGGGATCGTGCCGGTGCCGGACGAGGACTTGCCGGTGCGCCTGCCGGAAGAGGTCGACTTCGACGGGGCAGCCTCGCCGCTGAAATCATTAGCGGCGTTTCATGAAGTCCATTGCCCGAGGTGCCAGGCACCCGCCACCCGGGAAACGGACACCTTCGATACCTTTTTTGAGTCGAGCTGGTATTTCGCCCGCTACTGCTGCGCGGGGAACGAGGCTTCCATGCTGGATGACAGGGTGCAGTACTGGATGCCGGTGGACCAGTATGTCGGCGGCATTGAGCATGCCGTTCTTCATCTCCTGTATGCCCGGTTTTTCAACAAGCTGATGCGCGACTTGGGGCTGTGTGAAAATGACGAACCCTTCGTCAAGCTGCTGACTCAGGGCATGGTTTTGAAAGACGGTACGAAAATGTCGAAGTCCAAGGGCAACACCGTCGACCCCGAGGCACTGATCAACCGCTACGGAGCGGACACCGTGCGCCTGTTCGTGATGTTTGCAGCACCACCCGAACACAACATGGAATGGTCGGACTCCGCGGTCGAGGGTGCGTACCGGTTCATCAACAGACTGTGGCGCATGGTCGAGGAGCATGCGCAATCCGGCACGGCCCGCACCGACAGCGTCATTCCTGAGGAGTTGAGCGAAGAGCAGGTGAGCCTGCGTCGCAAGACCCATGAAACGATCCGCAAGGTCACCGATGACATGAGCCGGCGTTATGCCTTCAACACGGCTATTGCCGCAAACATGGAACTTGTAAACGAGGTGAACAGCTTCGGGGACGGGTCGCTGGCCGGGCGCGCCATCTGCCAGGAGGCGCTGGAATCGGTGGTACTGATGCTTGCACCTGTCCTGCCACACGTCTGTCATATACTATGGCAGCGGCTGGGCCATGAGGGGCCGGTCGACCAGGCAGCCTGGCCCAGCGTGGATACGCAGGCCCTGAAAAAGGACGTCATCGAGATGGTGGTGCAGGTCAATGGCAAAAAGCGTGCAGCCATACAGGTCTCCGTCGGTACGGATGACGCTGGCATCGAGACAGCGGCCCTCGCTCACGAGAGCGTCATGCGTTTTATCGAGAATAAAAAGATTGTGAAGGTGATTGTTGTGCCAAATCGCATCGTCAATATCGTTGTACACTAACGCCATGCGGTATATCACGGCATTCATGGCATTGACCCTGGTCCTGTTGAGCCTGCTGCCGGGCTGCGGATTCCGGCTGGCCGGCAGCGGGGATTCAGCCCACCTGCAAAACGTCTTTGTGCAAGGCGGGTCTGCAAATCATGAACTGGTACATTTTGTCCGCAAATCTCTGGGCCCCGGCCGAACCGATGGCGTGGAGGCTGACCATGCTGACATCCATCTGGATATCCTGTCGGAGGAGACGGCCAGGGAGGTGCTTTCGCTGGATGCCAGCGGCAAGGCACGCGAATATGACCTGATGCTCAATGTGGTCTTCGAGGTGCGGGGTACGAACAGCGATGATGCACTGTCCCGGCAAAAGGTCCGGATCCACCGGGTGCTGGTGTTCGACAAGCACGATGTACTCGGCTCAGGTGAAGAAGAGCAGCAACTGCTCCACGAGATGCGACGAGAAGCCGCGCAACGGATCGTGCAACGCGTGCGGGCAATCTCCCCGGATTAGCGAAGACCGGACGTTTTCCCCTACTTGATCTCGCCAAGAATGATTTTGGCAATGGCTGCAGAATCCAGTTCGCCGTTGCCTGTCTCAACGATCTTTTCCAGGTAATCCGCTACCAGGTCCGTGCCGGGTATGGACACTCCGTTCTCCCGTGCACTGTGCAGGGCGATCTCCAGGTCCTTGTGGTGTAATGCGGCCTTGAAGCCGGGACGGTAGGCATTATCCAGCATGCGCTGGCCGTGCACTTCAAGAATCCTGCTGTATGCGAATCCACCCATCAGGGCCTCACGCACCTTGGCGGGGTCGACCCCCGAGGATCTCGCCAGCAGGAAGGCCTCGGCCACCGCTGACATGGTTTGCGCAACAAGAATCTGGTTACAGGCCTTGGCGACCTGACCAGCGCCGTGATCACCGACGTGCGTGATGTTTTTGCCGAGGCACTGAAGCACCGGCAATGCCCGGGCGAACTGCTCGTCCTTGCCACCGACCATGATCGACAGGGTGGCATCGATTGCGCCCTGTTCCCCGCCCGAAACCGGGGCATCCAGCATTTCAATATTTCTGTTGCCCAACTGCATGGCAAGGCTCCGTGTCTCCTCAGGGGAGATCGTGCTCATGTCGATGACCAGGTGGCCGGGCAGCGCACCGTGAATGATGCCGGCGTCCCCGGCAATGATTTCCCGGACGTCGGGAGTGTCCGAGACCATCGTGATAGTGATATCGCAATGGTGCGCCAGTTCCGCAGGCGTTTCGAATTTGCGTATGGGCCGGGATTCGAAAGGCTGTAGCGAACCCGCCCGGCGTGCGTAGAACGCGAGGGTATAGTTAGCCTGGAACAGGTTCATGGCCATGGGCCGGCCCATGATGCCCGTTCCAATCATGCCGATCGTTTCAATGTTCATTTTTTGAAGTGCCTGCACTTTGCAAAGCGCAAAGCTTACCACGAGGATTGTATTGTTCGCGGGCTATAATGTAACGTCTGCATCTGGTTTCAGGTACGCCAGCCCTCGGGTATTTTCCGCATGCAAATACGATTTTCGCAACTGAAAGCCTGCCTTGAACGGACCGAGGTCGGGGTTTTTCTGGTCACCGGCGATGAGCCGTATCAGCACATGCTCGCCGTGGACATGTTTCGCAGCCACAAGGAAAAGTCGGGGTTTACCGACAGGAAAATACTCACCGTCGAACCCGGGTTTGACTGGTCCGAACTGGAGGCGGCCCGGCATGCATTGTCCCTGTTCGGCGGGCAAACGCTTGTCGACCTTCGGATCCCGACCGGCAAGCCCGGGGCCAGCGGCTCGAAGGCGATCGTAGGCTTTGTTCAGGATCTTCATCCGGACGTCGCCTTGCTGGTCCAGGCCCCCCGCCTTGACCGCAGTGCAATGCATTCCGCATGGGTCAAGGCCATCGACAAGGCAGGCGTCCTGGTGCGGGTCTGGCCCCTGAATTATGCAGAAACGGAAAACTGGATTCACAAAAAGCTAAGCAGCGAAGGGTTTGTGGCCGGGCGTGATGTCGTTGCATTCATTGCCCAGCAGGTGGAAGGGAACCTGCTTGCCGCCCGCCAGGAGCTTGAGAAAATCGCACTGCTCGCTGAAGACAAGGAACTGACGCTTGAAACCGTGAGCCGGGTGTTGACAGACAGCAGCCATTACTCCCTGAAGGAACTCACGGAGGTGCTGGCTACCCGGCAAGTTGCGCGGCTTGTGCGCATTCTGCACGGGCTTGAAAAAGAAGACGTCAAGCCGCCCTTGCTGTTGTGGGCCATGACAGAGCAGGCCAGGAAAATCACCGAAACCCGGCAGTCCTCATCGACATCCCCGGCCTCGTCGCGCACCCAGGATCCTCTCACCCGCCTGAGCCGTGTTCATCGGCAATGCATTGATGTGGGCGAAGGTACACGCGCCCCGGGGAGTGCGGATTTGCTCAAGCAATGTGCCTGGGTGGACCGGGTCATCAAGGGCCGCGGTGACGGAAATCCATGGCATGAACTGATACAATTGGGCATCGCCATACAAATGGCCGGATAGCCGGCTCTCCGCCGGTACAGCGGCACCCATCGACATACTTCACGAAATCATGGATAACACTGCACAGGACAAAAACGGGTCAATCCAGCGCTATATCGCACAGGTCACCCGGCGTGCAACGGCAGCGAAAAGCGAGATCGCGCACGCCAGCGCGGACACGAAGAACCAGGTCCTGAGAGAGATCGGCCGGCAGATTCTTGCCTCAAGCGACATGCTCAGGAAAGAAAACGAGCGGGACCTGCAGGCAGGCAAAGAGCACGGCTTGAGTCAGGCTATGCTGGATCGGCTGGAACTGACGGACGGTCGGATCCGTGCCATGGCCGAAGGCCTCGACCAGGTGGCCTCGTTGCCTGATCCGGTGGGCCAGATGACTTCGATGGAATCGCGTCCCAGCGGAATCCGGGTCGGAAAGATGCGCGTGGCCATCGGTGTGATCCTGATCATCTACGAGTCGCGCCCCAACGTCACCGCGGACGCCGCCGCACTGTGCATCAAGTCCGGCAATGCTGCGATCCTGCGAGGGGGGTCCGAAGCCCTGCATTCCAATCATGCCATTGCGAACTGCATCCATGCCGGCCTTGACCGGGCAGGACTTTCCAGGGATGTCGTCCAGGTGATTGAGACGCCGGACCGCGAGGCGGTCGGAGAGTTGCTGAAGGCCCGGCAGGACATCGATATCGTGATTCCCAGAGGGGGCAAGGGTCTCATCGAGCGGATCATCCGGGACTCTGCGATTCCGCTGATCAAGCATCTGCACGGTGTCTGCCATGTCTACATTCATGAAGAAGCGGATGCGGACATGGCCGTTGCCATTGCCGTCAATGCCAAGACCCACCGTTTCGGAGTCTGCAACGCCATGGAAACACTGCTGGTGGACCATGCGATCGCAGGCGAAATCTTGCCGCGGATCCAGGCACAGCTGGATGAAAAGGGCGTGGAAGTGCGTGGCTGCGAGAGGACTTGCGCACTGTTGACGGGGGTTTCGGCAGCCAGCGAGGAGGACTGGCATGAAGAGTATCTGGGACCGGTGCTGTCTGTCCGCATCGTTGATGGAATGACACAGGCCATCGATCACATCGAGACCTACGGTTCGCAGCACACCGATGCGATTGTCACGGACAATGACGAGGTCGCACAGAAGTTTTTGCGTGAAGTGGACTCGAGTTCGGTGATGGTCAATGCCTCGACGCGCTTTGCGGACGGTTTCGAGTATGGCCTGGGTGCAGAAATCGGGATCAGCACGGACAAGCTGCATGCTCGTGGCCCGGTCGGCCTGGAGGGGCTGACTTCCCAGAAGTTTATCGTGCTCGGCGACGGCAACATACGTGAATAGCCGTACCGGTATCAGGGAGTTTCCTTTCGGACCGGGTGACCCATCTACCCGGTTCGGATCAGATTGACCGGAATACAGATGTGTTGGGCATATTCGGTGGCGTATTTGATCCGGTTCACTTCGGACACATAAAGCCGGCACTGGCGCTGCAGGAGCGGTTTGGTTTCGAGCAAATCCGGTTCATCCCCTGCCGGCAGGCTCCCCACAAGAAAGCTGCCGGTGCAAGTGCACAGCACAGGCGCGACATGCTCGGTCTTGTGACCCACTCAATCCCCGGATTTGTTGTAGACGATCGTGAGTTGCAACGACCCGGCCCGTCGTACACGATCGATACGCTGAGGGAACTTCGCGAAGAGATCGGTGCCACACAGGGACTGGTCCTGATCCTCGGTATCGATGCCTTTTCGAATTTCTGCAGCTGGCACAAATTTGATGAAATCCTGTCAATTTGTCATATCATGTTATTGCGTCGTCCCGGCTACAGGCTTGCGGGAAGGGGTTGCGAGCACGAGCTCTATGAAAAGCATGCTACGGACCAGATAACAGAAGTTCTCCAGGCTCCCCATGGATCGATCTATCTCAGTGACGAACAGGAATTCGAGATCTCCTCTTCCACGATCCGCCAGTGTGTTGCAGAAGGCCGACAGCCCCGCTACCTGCTGCCTGGCAATGTATGGAACTATATCCGCAAACATGATTTGTACCGGGACTCGAAGGCATGAGCCGCATACGCTGCAAATCCGGCAGGATGCGGCCGTCGCGGCACACCGCCGGGCATGGAGAAAATCACCATGAGTGAAGAAATCCTGATCAATGTCACGCCCCAGGAGACACGGGTCGCTGTCGTTGAAGGCGGCCTGCTGCAGGAAGTGCAGGTTGAGCGCGTCGGCAAACAGGGCCTGGTCGGGAATATCTTCAAGGGGTGCGTCAGCAAGGTCATGCCCGGCATGGATGCTGCGTTTGTCGATATCGGGCTGCCCAAGGCCGCTTTTCTCCACAGTTCCGATGTCGCCTACCTGCCCAAGCCTTCGGGCAGCAGCTCGGTGCTGCTGTCGGCACCCGAAGAGGGCCTGCAGCCACCCCAGAACGAGTCCATCGCGAACCTGCTTCACGAAGGACAGCAATTGCTGGTCCAGGTGATCAAGGACCAGCTTGGAACGAAAGGTGCCCGCCTGACCACCAGCATTACCGTTCCTTCCCGCTACATGGTGCTGTTGCCATACTCGAACGACATCCGGCTGTCCGTGCGCATCGAGGACCCGCAAGAGCGCAGCCGCCTGATTGAAACCACCCAGGGCCTGCTGGATGAGTTGAATGCAAAATGCGGCTGTATCCTGAGAACGGCTGCAGAGGGCATGAGCGAGTCGGACCTGAGAAGGGATTTGCAGTTCTTGCTGGATCTCTGGGACACGATCGTCGAGAAGGTCATGCGTATGTCGTCCGTTAACCAGGTATATTCCGATTTGCCGTTGATGGTGCGCACCCTGCGTGACCTTTCGGTCGAGGATCTCGACGTGGTCAGGGTGGATTCGCATTCCGCGTTTGAGGCCGTGCAGGAGTTTTCCAGAAAACTGGTCCCCGAAATTGCAGATCGCATTTCACATTATTCGGGACCTCGCCCGATATTCGAACTTTATTCCATTGAAGAGGAATTGCAGAAATCCCTGCACAGAAAGGTGGAGCTCAAGTCGGGGGGGTATCTGATCTTTGACCAGACCGAGGCGATGACCACCATCGATATCAACACGGGCGGTTTCGTCGGTCACCGGAATCTCGAGGAAACGATCTACAAGACCAACCTGGAGGCGGCCCAGGCCATTGCACGCCAGCTGCGACTGCGCAACCTGGGGGGCATCATCATCATCGACTTCATTGATATGGAAAACGAGGAACACACGCGCCAGGTCATGCGCACATTCGAGAAATTCCTGGAGAAGGATCGTGCCAAAAGCCAGGTGTATGACGTCTCGCCCCTTGGCCTGGTTGAGATGACGCGCAAGCGCACCCGCGAGAGCCTGGAGCACATCCTGTGTGAGCCATGCATCACCTGTGCAGGCCGCGGCTACATCAAGACGCCTGAGACCGTGTGCTTTGAACTGTTTCGGGAAATCACGCGCGAGGCACGGCAGTACGAAACCGACCGGCTGCTGGTGCTTGCCTCGCAATCCGTGATCGACCTCTTGCTGGACGAGGAATCGTCCAGTCTCGCAGAGCTCGAAGACCATATCGGCAAGGCCATCAAGTTACAGGTTGAGTCCCTGTACTCGCAGGAACAGTTTGATGTCGTGCCCTTGTGAGTCGGGATGATCCAGTGGGGCGCCGACTGTTACTTGCCAGCTGGTATGTACTTGCACTGATCCTGGTTCTCACTGCGGTTGTCAGCAGCATTGCCCGCCTGCCTTCGGCCCTGTACCAGGATTATCTTCCGGTAATCCAGGAAAATATTACCTCCCTCATCGGCAAGCCCGTCGACATCCGGGCGATCCACGTGAACTGGTACGGCTACACCCCGCTGATCGAGGTGGAAGGTTTGTCCGTGTACTCCGATGAAACGAAATCCAGCCACCTGCTGGCCGCCGAAAAAGCAACGATATCACTTGATCTGCCCGACAGTCTGATGAGCGGGAAATTTGTCATTAAGGAGTTGCAGCTGAGCGGCAGCGACCTGCATGCCGTGCGCGACAAGGATCACAGGATCGTGCTGAACGGCATTGACATCAGTGAACGCATTGCCCGCAGGAAAGAGGCCGGCAGGACCGGGGACATCCGTTTTAGCCTGCTGTCGAGCACGATTTCCATCCAGGACGAAGTCTTGGGACACGACTATCATTTCGACCAGGTTGACATCGTTTTGCGGTTTCATGGGGAGAAGCTCAGGGTCTCGTCGAAGGTGTCGCTGCCTGATGCACTCGGGGATTCGCTGTCACTCGGTGTGGACCTCGAAGATCTTGACCAGGGGCTGGATAACATCCGGGGAGAGTTGTACACGAAAGGCGAAAATATCAACCTCGAGCTGCTTGGCGATTTCTTCCCGCGACTCAGGCTTGCCATTCGCGATGGCCGTTCCACCTTCGAGATCTGGGGAGACCTGGAGTCAGAACATGACTGGTCATTTGAGGGCAGGCTGGCATTCCAGGATCTCGAATACCACCCAGTGACGGATTCGCTGGTGGAGGATGGCCATGCAATCACCACGCTGGATACACGGTTTCGGGCGCAAAGATCACAGGACACCTGGCACCTGGCTTTGATCGAAAGTGATATACGAAGCGCCGGGCAGAAGTGGGCCGGGGAGGAGTATGAGGTCCGTTGTATCGGTTGCGGAGGCGATGCCGCAGAACCCGCGGTAGCCGTTGCACTGGAGCATTTCGATTCGGCCAAGCTGCTGGCAACGCTGCAGCACTTCCCCGCCTTCTCAAAGCCCTTGCAGGCCTTGCTCACGGAGGCCCGGATCGACGGGGAGTTCACCGACACCCGGGTCCAGCTGCAGTTGCAAGACGAACAGCCGGTGAAGTATACGTACCAGACCGTTTTGCAGGGGGTAGACGTGTCCGTGCCCGCGCATGGGCTGGAACTGTCCCCGCTGTCCGGCGAGGTCGCGGGTGACCACCTGCACGGCAGCTTCTCGATCGATTCACCGGCCGTACAGATTCGTGCACGGCAGCTCAAGGAGCACGCATTTCCGGAGCAGGGCGTCACCGGACGGCTTCTGTGGGAGTTTACGGACCGCGGCACAGTGGTTGCACTGGAAAATGTCTCGCTGAAGGCCGAGGGGCTGCTGGCCAATCTGCAGGGCATTGCAAACGTGGAAGCCGACAGTTCCCATGTGGATATCCAGGCCGGCTTTGCCGAAGTGCAGATCGCAGCCCTCAAGGCGTGGCTGCCGGACGAGAAACCGGGGCCTGAACTGGCATCCTGGCTTGAGCAGAACGAGACGGGCGGTTCCTTGAACGATGTCAGGCTTTTGCTGCAAGGGGACCCCAGGCACGTTCCTTTCGAGCATCATCCAGGCCGGCTCGAAATCCGCGCCGACATTCAGGGGGTCTCCCTGGACGCCCATGAGAAGCGGCCTGAAGTACATGATCTTGGGGCGCATCTTGTGGTCAGAAACCAGCGGCTGAACATCCACGGGGATCAGGGACAGATATCGAATACATCGATCAACGCTTTGGACATTGCCATTGCCAACATTTTGCAACCACGCCTGGATGTACAGGGAAGCATTCGCGGGCCCGCCCCGGACATTCTGGAAGTACTGCAAAAGTCTTCATTGATCCCGCAAGATGACGAGGCAGCGGCCAACGTTTCCATGGCAGGCACGGTGGATCTGGGCCTGGACCTCAGTCTCCCCCTGACCGATGCAGTTGATGAGGAGGCGCACGTTGCGGGTACGATCGAGTTCAAAGACGTCGACTTGACGATGGGCCTGGCATTTACCGACCTGAGCGGCACACTGGCATTCAGTGATGCCGGGATTGAGAGCGAAGGCCTGAGTGCCCGCTTGCACGGCTCGGATTTCCATGCGAATGCCTTCCTCCTCGAGGGTGGCGGCACACGCGTGCAGATTCGCGGCGAGCTGGACCTCGATACCTGGCTGGACGCCGGTGATCTTTGGCTTGCCCCGCACGTACGGGGCAAGGCCCCGGTGTCCGTGACCGTCGACCTCCATCCAGCGGACGGCACGGGGCAGGAGAAGCCGCTGGAAATCAGCATGGAGAGTGATCTGGTGGACATTGCCCTCGCGCTTCCAGAGCCCTTTGGCAAGCAGGCGGGCACGCCCATGACCCTGAACATGCATTCGCAATTTATGGCCGGAAGCCCCAATACACTATCGTTCAGCTATGGAGACCGGATATTTGCACAGGGCCTGCTGGATACGGGGTCGGGACAGTTTCGCGCACTGGAAATCAGGGTTGGCGATGACCGCTTTGACTTGCCTGCAGAGGGTATCAGGGTGTCCGGAACCTTTGGGCAACTGGACATGAACCGGTGGCAGGACCTGCTCGGGCCTGCAGACATGGGAGGCTCTCTTGAGTTGCGCGAAGTCGATATCCGGGCGAGTACGATTTCCCTGTCCGATATGACGCTGACCGACGTGGGCCTGAGCCTGCAGAAGGATGTGGAGTCCTGGACCGGAGCGGTCCATTCCCAGACGGTACGGGGAACGTTCGAGTATCCGCTGGAGCATGATGCCGAAAGCATTGTTGCAGCCAGGCTTGATTACCTGCACTACGATTATCTCGATGAGGAATTCACGTTTGACGTAAATCCCCGTGATCTTCCGGCACTGGACATCTCCATCGAGCAGTTCGAGTCGGACGGCCTTCTTATGAGCAATGTCAGCCTGAAAACCGAACCTTCTGCGCGGGGGATGATCATCAATTCACTGGCCGCGGAAGGGGACGGTTACCGGCTTGAGGCCAATGGCACCTGGGACATGAATGTTCGTGGGATTCACAGCACGGACATGACCCTTGAGCTGGCCGTGCGTAACCTGCACGATACATTGACCGATTTTGGGCAAGAGACCGCCGTGGACAAGGGCAAGGGCGTCGTCTCCGCAGAGCTCAGCTGGCCCGGCATGCCCGACCAGTTTTCGCTGGAATCTTTTGCTGGCACCGCGACCCTGAGACTCAAGGACGGGGAGATCACGACGGTCGACCCCGGTGGTGCCGGTCGCTTGGTTGGGCTGTTCAATCTGGCCGAGGTCTCGAGGAGGCTGACACTCGATTTTTCCGACTTTTTCTCCGAAGGCTACGTGTTTGATAAAATCCGTGGCACCCTGGTGTTCAAGGACGGAAACATGACCACCGAGAATTTGCGGTTCGATGGTCCATCTGCGGACATGCAGATTGCCGGAAGAACAGGGATCGTGGCCAGGGATTACGACCAGATCATTACCGTGACACCGCACGTTACCGGCGGGTTGCCGTGGCTTGGCATCGGTCTCGGGCCGGTGGGTGTGGGAGGAATCTATATTCTGGGGAAAATCGGCGAGAAGGTCGGAATTGATGTAGACGAGGTTGTGGACAAGGTTGTAGAAGTGAAGTATCACATGACCGGAAACTGGGACGATCCACTGATCGAGCCCGTGGCACAGAAAATTGCGGAATCCGAACCACTTCAGGAAACTCCCTAGTCCCGGCAGGTCGATGTCTTGAATCAAGCGAATCCCCGCATGGACAGGTTGTGTGGTCACCGGGCCTATCGCGAGAACTATTGAAAGGATACTGACGGACCATGATGCAGAAAGTTGCTACCGTACAAATGGCCTCCGGGCCCAATGTTGATGCCAATTTGCACGAGGCAGGACGCCTGATACGCCAGGCCGTGGATGCCGGTGCAGGCCTAGTCGTGTTGCCGGAAAATTTTGCCATCATGGGGGTTAAGGAGGAAGACAAGGTCGAGGTACGGGAACCGCCCGGCTCCGGGACCATACAGAACTTTCTCGCCGGACAGGCAAAGCACCACAATATCTGGTTAGTAGGAGGTACGGTGCCGCTGGAATGCGAGGACCCCAACAAGATTTCTGCGGCCTGCATGGTGTATGACGACCGGGGCCAGTGCGTGGCGCGCTATGACAAGATCCATCTGTTTGATGTCAACCTCGTGGAGACCGGTGAAAGCTACAATGAGTCCGAAACCATCGAGTACGGGAGAACCGGGCTGCAGGTCGTTGACTCGCCCTTTGGGAGAATAGGCCTGGCGGTTTGTTATGACCTGCGTTTTCCAGAACTGTTCAGGGGATTACTGGACATGGGTGCACAAGTTATTGTTTTTCCTGCTGCATTTACTGCAGCTACAGGTCAGGCACACTGGGAAAGCCTGATTCGTGCCCGTGCGATCGAAAATGTCATGTACGTGATCGCCTCCGCACAGGGCGGTTATCATGTAAGTGGCCGTACGACGTACGGTGACAGCATGATCGTGGATCCGTGGGGGGTGATACTGAACCGGGTCAAGCAGGGTGCGGGCATTGCCGTTGGCGGTGTGAACCTGGAGTATCTTGAGTCGCGGCGAAAAACCTTTCCCTGCATCCAGCATCGAAGACTGAAATGAATTTTGAACATACTGTATGACGGACGGTTGAACCCTATGGAAAACCCACTGGCACTGGCACAAGAAACCATTCTGGCCCCTTCCGGACTGGACGAAACCCACCTGACGCAGGCTTTTTCCATCCTGCTGGATTCTGCTGCGGACAGCGGGGATATCTACTTCCAGTTGCGCAAGTCGGAAGCCTGGTCGCTGGAAGACGGGATCGTCAAGGATGCGAGACATGACCTCAGCCAGGGGGTTGGCATCCGGGCCATTAAGGGCGAGAAAAGCGGTTTTGCCTATTCCGATGAAATTGTCCTGCCGGCCTTGCTGGAATCCTGCAAGGCAGCGCGTGCGATTGCCCGTGGCGGCCACGGTGGTTCGGTGCAGAGCTGGAAGTTCTGTACCGGGAACAATTTATACCCATCCGGAAATCCGCTCGACTCCTTCAGCGAATCCGACAAGGTCGATTTGTTGCGCCACCTCGACAGCCTGGCACGAAAGCAGGATCCCCGGGTTAAGCAGGTGATGCTGTCGCTGGCCGGCATGCATGAGATGGTGCTGGTTGCAAACAGTGATGGCCAGCTGGCGGCCGACATCCGCCCGCTGGTGAGGCTGAACGTGTCCGTCATTGCCGAACACAAGGGGCGCCTTGAACAGGGCAGTGCCGGTGGGGGCGGTCGTGTCAGCTATGATTTCTTCAATCAGGAAGACCGTGCACAGTCCTATGTGCGCGAAGCGGTGCGCACGGCACTGCTCAATCTCGAGGCGGTGGATGCACCGGCGGGAACGATGGATGTCGTGCTGGGTCCGGGATGGCCGGGTGTACTGTTGCATGAAGCGGTCGGTCATGGCCTGGAAGGCGACTTTACCTACAAGGGCACCTCGGCTTTCAGTGGACGCATCGGGGAGCGTGTGGCCAGCAAGGGTATCACGGTGGTGGATGACGGTACGCTTGAAAATCGCCGGGGATCTTTGAACATTGATGATGAAGGCACGACCACCCAGTGTACCGTGCTTATCGAAGATGGGATTCTCAAGGGCTTCATGCAGGACAGGCTGAATGCCAGGCTGTCGAAAACGGCACCCACGGGAAATGGACGGCGGGAGTCCTTCGCACACCTGCCCATGCCGCGCATGACCAATACCTACATGCTGGCGGGTGAACATGACCCGGAAGAAATCCTCAGTTCAGTAGACTCGGGGTTTTATGCAGTGAATTTCGGTGGCGGGCAGGTGGACATCACCTCCGGAAAGTTCGTGTTCTCGGCCTCGGAAGCCTACCTGATCGAAAGGGGAAAGGTCACCAAGCCGGTCAAGGGAGCCACGCTGATTGGTGACGGCCCGGATGTGCTGACCAAGGTGAGCATGATCGGAAATGATCTGCGCCTGGATGATGGCATCGGCACCTGCGGCAAGGAGGGTCAAAATGTCCCGGTAGGCGTGGGTCAGCCCACGCTTCGCGTTAATGGCCTGACTGTGGGCGGGACTGCGGGTTGATGGAAGGTCAGGGTCTTGCCCCCCGCAAAGACCGGCTTGAACAGCTGGTCCAGTTTTGTCTGGACGAGGCCAGGCAGCTGGGAGCAGAAAGTGCCGAGGCCTCGATTGACATCGAACACGGCCTGTCCGTTACGGCGCGGCTCGGTGAGGTGGAAACCCTGGAAAATCACAATACCCGAGGACTGGGTGTCACCGTCTACGTCGATCACAGGAAAGGCACCGCCAGCACCACCGATTTTGATCTTGCCGCGGTCCGCGATGCGGTGACCTCGGCGCGCAACATTGCAAAGTTTACCGAACAGGACGAATGTGCGGGCCTGGCCGATCCGGACCAGATCGTCACCGAAGTGGCGGACCTCGGGCTTGATCGTCCATGGCCACTGAACCCCGACGAGGCCGTGGAGATCGCGATCGAATGCGAAGACAAGGCGCGTGAACCCGAGCAGGTTTCGAACTCGGAAGGAGCCAGTGTTGATACCTGGCGCAGCACACACATCTACGGGAATTCACACGGTTTTATTGGCCGGTATGTATCGACGCGCCACAGCCTTTCCTGCGCGGTCATTGCGGAACAGGATGGTGGCATGCAGCGTGACTACTGGTATACGACCTCGCGCGACCCGGCAGGGCTGCAGTCTGCAACCGAGGTCGGGAAAAAGGCGGCACAACGTACCGTCAGCCGGCTTGGCGCCAGAAAGATTGCCACGCAGACCACCCCGGTCATTTTCGAGGCCGGCATGGCGCGCTCACTGCTGTCGCACTTCGTTTCGGCCATCTCGGGCAGCGCGCTGTATCGCAAGGCCTCTTTTTTGCTGGATCACCTGAACAAGAAGGTGTTTTCCGATCTGGTGACCCTGGTTGAAGACCCGCACATCAGGGGCGGCCTTGCCAGCAGTGCCTTCGACCTGGAAGGCGTGGCTACGCGACCACGCACCCTGGTTGCCGATGGAGTATTGCAGGGCTATGTGCTCAACAGCTACTCGGCACGAAAACTGGGAATGCAGACTACGGGCAATGCAGGGGGCATCCACAACCTGACCCTGAAGCCGGGCGAACAGACACTCGATGACTTGATGTCCGGCATGCAGCGCGGCTTTCTGGTGACCGAACTGATTGGCCACGGAGTGAACGGCGTCACCGGGGACTATTCGCGTGGCGCGATGGGATACTGGATCGAGAACGGCGAGATCCAGCACCCCGTCGAGGAAGTCACGGTCGCGGGCAACCTCAAGGAGATCTTTCAGAGAATCGTAGCCATCGGCAATGATACCGATGCACGCGGCAGAATCATCACGCCGTCGGTGCTGATCGACGAGATGACGGTCGCGGGAAGCTGACCGGTACAGCAGCTTTTACAGCCAGTGCACCTCTGTGATACGGGCAGAGATTTCGGTTTTTCCGTTCCGGGTCTTGTCTGACCTGACCGGGATGTAGTGAAGGGACTCAGCGTACCACTCGGTGTACCGGGTGCCGTTCCTGTCGTTTTTCTCCCGCACGTACTTGTGCGCAGAGAGGTTACCGAGCCGGGTCTGTATCGGCTGATGGGGCTCGAGTTCGTACACGTACTCTTTCAGGCGACCTCTTGAGACGACCGAGCATTCGTAGCGGGTAGCCCCGGCATCCGGTTTGCGCATCAGCATAAGCTGGACAGAGAACCTGTCCAGTGTGTGAGGTGTGATCGACAAGGTGCGCGTTTTGCCCTTGTACCTGGAAAGTGCCGTGTGGTTGCTCCAGTCAAAAATGTAATGTTCGTTGCGATCCTTGTCCGCTCCCTGGACCTCGTATTCAAACTCGACCGCCTGGTAACGGTCTTCGGTCTTCTCCAGTACGGTGCGATAGGTAGCGACCTGTGGGCCCAGGAAAAAAGCGGCAATCCCCACCGGATAGGTTCGGGACTCATACACCAGCTTGCCATCCTGCTTCTTCAGGCTCAGTTGCATTTCGCCGACAGCAATGTTTCCTTTTCTGACCTCGTACACTGCCTCAAATTCAGGTGGAAGCTCCTGCGCGGTCAACGTTGCGGCGTTGACCGGTGTGATCAGCAGAAAAGATGTTGTCAGTGCTATAGAGAGCCAGTTCATACCAGCTCGGTTTTGTGCGCAATGGTAAGTTGCAGGGGTCGTTCCAGAACCTTGTTGTTGAAATATACCGTGCCGTCATTGCAGTACAGCTTGCCTTCGCAGAACCAGCGGATGGCGAGTGGGAAAACCATGTGTTCTTTTTCCAGCACGCGCCGGATCAGGCTGTGTACATCATCGGTTTCAAACACCGGTACCTTGGCCTGAAGCACCAGCGGTCCCTCATCCAGTTCTTCGGTAACAAAATGAACGCTGCAGCCATGTTGTGCATCCTTTGCGGCCAGCACCCTGTGGTGGGTTTCGAGGCCCGGAAACTTGGGCAGCAGGGAAGGGTGTATGTTCAGGATCCTGTTTGCATACCGTTGGACAAAAACCTCGCTGAATACGCGCATGAAACCGGCCAGTACGATGGTCTCGACCCCATAGCTTTCGAGAATGCGGATGAGCTCTGCCTCGAACGTAGCCCGCGACGGGTACTGGCCATGCTCGACCACGTGGGCTGGGATCCCTGCATTCTTGGCTCGGGTCAGGCCGTAGGCATCGGCCCGGTTACTGATCGCACATGCAATTCGGGCATTGATCCGCCCCTGCCCGACATGCTTGATGACGGATTGCATGTTGGTCCCGTTTCCGGAGAACAGGACTGCAATGGAAGTCTGATTATTGAGCATGGTTACATCAAGCGTACTTTGTCCTCTGAGTCCGAGCGCATGATTTCACCGATGATTTCTGCTGGCTGGCCTGACTGCCGGCACATCGTTATTCCCGCATCCGCCTGGTCTTTCGGCACCACCACCAGCATGCCCATCCCGCAGTTGAAGACCCGATGCATCTCCGCATCCTTGATGGTACCGGCATGTTGAATCCAGTCAAATATTTCAGGACGCTCCCATGCCCGGGTATCAATCCTGGCGAGCAGGCCCTCCGGGATCATACGCGGCACATTCTCCATCAGTCCGCCTCCCGTGACGTGGCACAGGCCCCGCACATCCAGGGCCTCGATCAGTTGCAGCACAAGCCTGGTGTAGATCACCGTCGGCGTCAGCAACAGTGTCCCCAGGGTCTGGCTTCCCAGCTTTTCATCGAGTGAGGTCTGGCTCGTCTCAACAATCTTGTTGACCAGGGAATAGCCGTTTGAGTGAATGCCACTCGAGGCCAGGCCAAGCACTACGTCACCCTCGGTGATCCTGCGCCCGTCAATCAGCTTGTCACGCTCCACGACGCCCACGCAAAAGCCCGCCAGGTCATAGGTACCCGGCGGGTACATTCCCGGCATCTCGGCTGTTTCCCCTCCGATGAGTGCAGCCCCTGCCTGTGTACAGCCCCGCGCAATGCCCGCGATGACTACCTCGGCCTGCTCAACGGAGAGTGCGCCCGTGGCAAAGTAGTCCAGGAAAAAAAGGGGTTCTGCTCCTTGCACAACGACATCGTTGGCACACATGGCCACGAGATCGATGCCGACGGTCGAGTGATCGTTGAGTTGCTGTGCCAAACACAGTTTCGTGCCGATGCCGTCGGTGCCTGCCACAAGTACAGGGTTTGCATAGGCGTTCTGGCGCAGTTCGAACAGGCCACCGAATCCCCCGGGGTTGGGGATGACTTCGGGGCGCTGGGTATCACGCACCATGGGTGCGATCCGGTCTACAAGCCTTTTCCCGGCGTCAATGTCCACACCGGCTTTCTTGTACGTGAGGCTCATACCGTCTAATGATTATTAGATAGAGTGCTTAAACGGTTATAATACTGGGATATTGAAGAAATTGTGCAAGGTGCCAACCGGATTGCTCATTGCTTCGCTATCGGCTTGCTTATACCATCAGGACTGGAGCAGCGATATTTAACGATACGGCTTGCGGATTATATACTAAGAAACAGGCAGCTATATCATGTCTAACTGGAAATACCTTCCCAATCTTATCACGGCCGTACGCCTTGCCGCGGTTCCGCTGCTCATCTGGTGGCTGTACGACGGGCAGTACAACAATGCCCTTTGGCTCTTTGTCCTGATGGGGCTATCCGATGCACTGGATGGCTATCTCGCCAAGAGCTTCCAGTGGAGGACGTCACTGGGTGCCTACCTGGACCCGGCGGCCGACAAGACCATGCTGATCGGTGCCTACGTAACCCTGGGCGCACTTCACCTGTTGCCGCACTGGCTGGTGTTTGTCGTGATCCTCAGGGATGTTGCGATCCTGGCCGGAGCGCTCGCCTACAATTTCGTAACCCGGCGTTTGGAAATCCAGCCCACCTGGATCAGCAAACTCAATACCGTGGTCCAGATCGTTCTGGTTGTTGCCATAATTTACAACCAGTTAGTGACTATTCCTGAATTACTGATTCAGACCCTGATCGGGTTGACCCTCTTTACCACGTTTGCCAGCGGCCTCGATTACCTGATGGAGGGATGGTACAAGCGGGGAGCCCGGCACCCGGAAAAGCCGGTCTGACCCCGGCCCCTGTCCCGCCACCCACAAGCGCGTGTGAACACATCTTCGCTCTACCTTACCCAGCGCCCGCTGGATATCGTGCTGCGCCCGCATGCAACGTTCGACACCTTCGTCAGCCCCAAGGACAACGAACTGGTATTCCTGCTGAAAGGTTTGCAGCAGGCACTCGGAGAACCCAGGCAGTACTTTCTGTGGGGCAGCGACCAAAGCGGCAAGACCCATCTGCTGCAGGCCGTCTGCAATCACCTGGCCCATGCCGACCTGCGGGCTGTGTATTTGCCCATGGAGGAGTTTGCCGCATCGGATCCGAACCTGCTGAATGACCTGCAACTTCTCGACGTAGTTTGTATTGACGATATCGATTGCGTACTGGGCAATGCCGACTGGGAGCGCGCGTTGTTCCGGATCATCAACGACATGTGGCTCGGCAACAAGAGCCTGGTGGTCTCTGCGTCCGGCAAACCTGCGGATCTCGATATCCAGTTACCGGACCTGGCATCCCGTCTGGCGGGTGGGCTCGTGTATTGCCTGTCTGGCCTGACGGACGAGCAGAAAAGAGTCGCCATCCGGCTGCATGCCGAGGCACGCGGTCTGGAGGTTTCACCGGAAGTGTGCAGCTACCTGCTCAGGCATTACCCAAGAGAGTTGCAAAAGCTCGTGGAACTAATTGAAAAACTTGATAAATACTCTTTGGCGCTGCAACGGAAAATCACCGTCCCGTTCGTGCGCTCGGTGCTCGCAGGCACCTAGCAGGCCTAGCGCTCGGAGTGGCGCTGCAAAGGGTACACGGGTCCGGTGCCTGCAGGTACCGCCCGGGCCCTACAGGATTTGCAGGACGTTTTCAGGCGGGCGGCCGATCACGGCCTTTCCATCGCGGACCACGATCGGGCGCTCGATGAGTATGGGGTGCTTCATCATCGCATCCAGTATCTCGTCTTCGCTGGATGCATCATCAAGCCCGGCTTCACGGTACGCGGATTCTTTTTTACGCAGCAACTGACCGGCACTTATACCCAGCAACGACAGCACTTCCTTGAGTTCAGACCGGGAAGGAGTCGCCTGCAGGTACTCTACGACCTCTGGCTGTTCTCCCTGCTCTTGCAGCAGCTTCAGTGTCGTGCGGCATTTCGAGCATCGGGGGTTGTAGTAAATAACAGTTTTGGGATCATCCATAACTCTTTATTCTCCATGCCATTTCCAGTTATATTTAGGTCCGCCATAGGGTACTCGTGGACGTTTGATCCGTCTACTGTACCGGCTGAACGGACATGGAATGTACTGCCTTTGATGACTGATGCGCCTGACCATGCCTGCGTGCGTTGTATCGTCTCGGGAACCGTGCAAGGCGTATTTTTCCGCGTATCCACACGGGATGAAGCGCGCCGGCTCGGAATTACAGGCTATGCAAAAAACCTGGCGGATGGAAGTGTGGAAGTGATTGCCTGTGGTAAAGTTGCGGCCCTGACCCAGCTGAGGGAGTGGTTGCACACCGGTCCGGATCTCGCCCGCGTGCACACCGTCAGTTGTGAGCCAGTAACGATGGAACATTTTCCGGATTTTCAAATACTGTAGCCATGCCTATATACGAATACCAATGCGATGCCTGTGGCTATCGTTTCGACGCCCTGCAAAAAGCAGCTGATCCGGTATTGACCGACTGCCCGCAGTGCAGCCAGCCTTCCCTGAGGAAGCTGGTATCCGCGGCAGGCTTCCGACTCAGTGGCTCGGGCTGGTATGAAACGGATTTCAAATCGGACAACAAGCGCAACCTGGCCTCCGGGGATTCGCAGAAAAAAAGCGACGGCACTGCCAAGAAAAAGGATGCTTCCAGCAAGCCGGCGAAGGCCAAGCCTGTGGCATCGGGACAGCAGCAGGGCGGGAGGGCATCTTGAGCAGCGCACCGTTTGCAATTCTTGACAACCTCCCGGTTCCCCGTGCCTGAGAGAGCCCGCCTCGGGTCGGCCCGCAACGTCAGGCGACCTGGACAGGCTACTGTATCCAGGCCTGGCCACTACCGTTAACACACTTCTCATGCGAACTCATTACTGCGGTCAGGTCACCGAGTCGCTCATCGAACAGGAAGTTTCGGTGTGCGGCTGGGTAAACCGAAGGCGTGACCACGGGGGCATCATCTTCGTGGACCTGCGTGACCGCGACGGCATTGTGCAAGTCGTGTTCGACCCGGAGCAGTCCGAAATATTTGAAGTCGCCGAACAGATTCGCAACGAATTCGTGCTGCATGTCACAGGACGGGTGCGGGCACGCCCGCAGGGGACCGTCAACCCGGACCTGCCCACCGGGCAGATCGAGATCCTGGTCTCGGCATTGCAGGTGCTGAACGACTCGCAGACACCCCCGTTCCAGCTGGATGACGAAGACGTGCACGAGGAAACCCGTTTGCGCTACCGCTACATTGACCTGCGCCGCCCGTTCATGCAGGAGCGTATCCGTACCAAGGCGACCGTCAGCCGGGTACTGCGAAGTTTTCTTGATGCCCACGGATTTCTGGATATCGAAACACCGATCCTCACCCGGGCGACACCGGAAGGTGCGCGCGATTACCTGGTCCCCAGCCGTACCCAGGCGGGTTCATTTTTCGCGCTCCCGCAATCCCCGCAGCTCTTCAAGCAGTTGCTGATGGCAAGCGGCTTCGATCGCTACTACCAGATCGTCCGCTGCTTTCGCGACGAGGACCTGCGCGCCGACCGTCAACCCGAATTCACGCAGCTCGACATCGAGACGTCCTTCATGAACGAGGACGAGATCCTGTCCCTGATGGAGGACATGATCTGCGACCTGTTTGCTGAGGTCCTGGACGTCACGCTGGAAAAACCGTTTCCGCGCATCCGTTATGCGGATGCACTGCACCGCTACGGCAGCGACAAGCCGGATCTGCGCATACCGCTCGAGCTGGTGGACCTGACCGAGTTGATGCGCGAGGTCGAGTTCAAGGTTTTCCGTGAACCCGCCGGCGATCCTCAGGGCCGGGTTGCCGTTTTGAAGGTGCCCCAGGGCGCCGCACTGACGCGCAAGCAGATCGATGAATACACCGATTTTGTTGCCCAGTACGGGGCCGGGGGACTGGCCTACATCAAGTGTGTGCGGGTAGCGGACATTCCGTCCGGCCTGCAGTCGCCGATACTGAAATTCTTGCCCGAGGATGTCATTGCCCAGTTGATCGAGCGAACCGGTGCCGACGACGGGGACCTGCTGTTTTTCGGCGCCGACAAGAAGCAAGTCGTGAATGCGGCCCTGGGCGCGCTACGGGTCAGGGTGAGTTATGACCTTGGCCTCGCCGAGCCTGGCTGGCAACCGCTCTGGGTGGTCGAGTTCCCGATGTTCGAGCGGGATTCCGAGACCAAGGGCTGGTCTGCCCTGCATCATCCGTTCACGGCACCTGCCTGCGCCAGCCCCGAGGAACTCCTCAGCAATCCGGGTGAGGCGCTGTCGCGTGCCTACGACCTGGTGCTCAACGGTACCGAGGTGGGGGGAGGTTCCGTGCGTGTTCACAAGGCCGAGATGCAGGCGGCCATATTCGAGGTGTTGCAGATTGACCCAAAACAGGCCGAGGAGAAATTCGGGTTTTTGATGCGCGCACTGGGCTGCGGGATGCCCCCGCACGGCGGGATCGCCTTCGGACTTGACCGCCTGGTCATGCTGATGACGGCAAGCCAGTCCATCCGCGATGTCATCCCGTTTCCGAAAACCCAGAACGCAACCTGCCCGCTCACGGATGCACCTTCCCCGGCGGACGAAAAGCAACTCAAGGAACTGCACATCCGGCTGCGCCCGGGTACGACTGGTACGCAGTAGTCTCCCATCTCGCAGGAGCAAGTCCACCCACGCCCGGGTGGACCCCACAGGCTTTAACCACAGGCACCCATTTGCATTACAATGAGTGGGTCGGAGGTCTGTCGCTTCCTGTTTGCACTTTGGGGTGTCATCGCATGGATCATAAACGTCCCGAGTCGGTCCTGATCATCGTGTACACGCGACAAAGCGAGGTACTGCTGCTGCGGCGCAGATACCCGAGCGATTTCTGGCAATCGGTGACCGGCAGCCTGGAGTGGGGCGAGCAGCCTGGCGATGCCGCGGTACGTGAATTGCGAGAGGAGACCGGTCTCGTCGATCAGGCGGTCTGTGACTGTCACTGTATGCAAAGCTTCGAGATTTACTCGATCTGGCGCAAGCGCTATGCACCCGGAGTGGTCATGAACCAGGAGCATGTGTACCGGCTGGAACTCCCGGAACGAGTGGACATCCAACTCGACCCCAATGAGCACGAGGAGTTTCAGTGGCTGCCCCGCCTGCATGCCGCCGAGCTGGCTTCTTCGCATACCAATCAGGCAGCAATCCTGCGCTGGGTGCCGGAATAGGAAGGAGCGTGCATGCGCGAAATCGTCGTCTGCATTCATGGGCTCTGGATGAAGGGCTGGCTGATGAGACCGATGTCCCGTTACCTGGAAAGTTTCGGGCATGAGTGCAAGCGGTTTTCCTACCCGAGCCTGAGGTATTCACCGCAGCGCAATGCGCAGTTGCTCGGTACGTACACGGATGGGCTGGATGCGGACGTCATTCATTTTGTTGCGCACAGCCTGGGCGGCATCGTGCTGCTGCACTATTTCCAGATCTTTGACACGGCCCGGCCCGGCCGGGTGGTCATGCTGGGTCCTCCCCTGAAAGGAAGCAGTGTCGCGCGGTACATGTCGAGGAACAGATTCTTCCGGGACGTGCTGCTCGGGGCAAGCTCCAGTTCTTTGCTTGGCAACGTTCCGAGCTGGAACGGAACCCGCCCTCTGGCCGTGCTGGCGGGCACCCGCGGTCTGGGGATCCGGCAGATGCTGGGCGTGCCGCTGGACCAGCCCAACGACGGGGCGGTGGCCGTGTCGGAGACCAGGGTGAGGTCCTGTACCATCCACAAGCTGATTCCGTACAGCCACGTGGAGATGCTGCTGGCGAAGCCGGTAGCCGCCATGGTCGACGAGTTTTTACGGACCGGAAATATCACTTGAAATCAGGAAGTGCTAAGATAATGTCACTGATCGAGGAGAGGGGGTTCAATGGCCGGTCATAGCAAATGGGCCAATATCCAGCACCACAAAAAAGCACAGGACGCCAAGCGCGGAAAATTATTCACCAAATTAATCCGAGAGATTACAGTAGCGGCCCGTGAGGGAGGCGACCCCGATGCCAATGCGCGCCTTCGCTCCGCCGTGGACAAGGCCCTGTCCGCCAACATGCCCAAAGACACCATCGAGCGTGCCACGAAACGTGGCGCGGGCGAACTCGACGGTGAAGCCTACATGGAGGTACGCTACGAAGGCTACGGGCCTGGCGGGGCTGCGGTTCTGATTGACTGCATGACCGATAACCGGAACCGGACGGTCTCGGAGATCCGGCACATTTTTTCGAAATTCAATGGCAACCTCGGTACCTCGGGTTCGGTCGCCTACCTGTTTTCGGCCGCCGGGGTCATCCGGTTTTCAGCGGATGTCGACCAGGACCAGGTGATGGAAATTGCGCTGGAATCCGGTGCCGAGGATGTCGTCGACACGGAGGACGGTGGTCTTGAAGTGATCACCCAGGTGGAGGGCTTTCTGGGCACGAAACAGGCGCTGGAGGATTCGTCTCTGGTGCCCGATCACGCGGAAGTCACGATGCGTGCAAGCTCGGATGTGGTGCTCTCCGACCACGACGGCGAGGTCATGCTGCGACTGCTGGATGCGCTCGATGCGCTCGACGATGTGCAAAACGTGTATTCCAATGCCGACATTCCGGAGGCGTTGTTCGAGGCTCTGGCCTAGCATGGGTACAGGCTGTATGGCAGAGGCAAGACAATCCCATCGGATTCTGGGCATCGACCCGGGACTGAATATTACGGGGTTCGGGATCATCGAGAGCGACGGGCACAACAGCCGCTACGTTCACAGCGGCAGCATCCGCGTCCGCGGCTCTGCCAAGGAAACGGGAATGGCCCAACGCCTTGGAAAAATCTTCAGGGAGCTGACCGATGTCATTTCCGAGTACCGGCCCATGGAGGCGGCCGTTGAGGAAGTGTTTGTCTCGCGCAACATGTCCTCGGCGCTGAAACTCGGCCATGCCCGCGGTGCAGCCATCAGCGCGGCCGTGCAGTTGCAGGTCCCCGTAAGTGAGTACAGTGCACGTTCTGTCAAGCAGGCAATCGTGGGGAACGGCGCGGCAAGCAAGGAGCAGATCCAGCACATGGTTTTGCGCCTGCTCGCTTTGCGCGGCAAATTGCAGGAAGATGAAGCGGATGCACTGGCAGTGTCCCTGTGCCATGCACACACCTCCATGCAGTCAAGCACGTACCGAAGATCACTATCCGGGAGCCACGCATGATCGGACGCCTGCAGGGCGACGTCATTGAAAAACACCCCCCGTATCTCCTGCTGGACGTGCAGGGCGTGGGGTATGAACTGGAAGCTCCGATGTCGACGTTTTACGAACTGCCCGATCCTGGCGGGAGCGTTGTGCTGTATACCCACCTGCTGGTACGCGAAGATGCACAGACCCTGTATGCCTTCAAACATCTGCAGGACCGCACACTGTTCCGGGACTTGCTGAAGGTCAGCGGCGTAGGGGCGAAGATTGCCCTGGCGATACTTTCCGGCATGGATGTCAGGGCATTTGCCGGCTGCATCGATCGTGGCGACAGCGAAGCCCTGATGCGCCTGCCGGGGGTGGGCCGCAGAACGGCCGAGCGCCTGGTGGTCGAGATGCGCGACCGGCTCCAGCAGATCACAGCAGAGCCGGATTCAGACCGGGACGGTCAGGGCGCAGAGGGTCCCGGGAATCCGGCCAAGGATGCCGTCTCCGCACTGGTCTCGCTTGGCTACGGCCTCAAGGATGCCCGCCGCATGGTCGATGAGCTGGATACACAAGGTCAAAACAGCGAGGACCTGATTCGCCTGGCCCTCAAGACCCGCCTGTCGTGACAGCCTGGGTGATATGGATTCAATGAGCGAGACAGAAGCATCACGGCTGGTGGACACCCGCAGGGAAGAGGATGAGGTGGCCATCGAGAACATGGTCCGCCCGCAGTACCTGAACGAATACGTCGGGCAGGCCAAGGTGCGCGAGCAGATGGAGATTTTCATCACCGCAGCCAGGCAGCGCAAACAGGCGCTCGATCATGTCCTGATATTCGGTCCTCCGGGGCTTGGCAAGACCACCTTGTCCCGTATCGTGGCCAACGAGATGAAGGTGAACCTGCGGCATACCTCCGGCCCGATCCTCGAAAAGCCGGGCGACCTGGCGGCCATCCTGACCAACCTGGAACCCAAGGACGTATTGTTCATTGATGAAATCCACCGCCTGAGCCCGGTGACCGAAGAAGTGCTTTATCCGGCACTCGAGGATTTCCAGCTGAATATCATGATCGGTGAGGGGCCTGCGGCAAGATCGATCAAGCTGGATTTGCCACCGTTCACGCTGGTCGGGGCGACGACGCGGGCAGGTCTTCTGACCTCACCCCTGCGCGACCGTTTTGGCATCGTGCAGCGGCTTGAGTTTTACAGCGTGCAGGAACTTGCCGTGATCGTCCGCCGTTCTGCGGACATACTGAAGGTCGAGATCGATTCCGAAGGCGCTGAGCAGATTGCGAGCCGTTCGAGGGGCACGCCGAGGATTGCCAACCGCTTGCTGAGGCGGGTGCGGGATTACGCACAGGTCAAGTCCGACGGTGTGATCAACAGCAAAAACGCCAATGCGGCGCTTGACATGCTGAGCGTGGATACGCACGGCTTTGATCACATGGACCGGCGCCTGCTGCTTGCCATCATCGAGAAATTCGGTGGCGGGCCGGTCGGCATCGACAGCCTGGCGACGGCCATCGGTGAGGAGCGGGGTACCATCGAGGATGTCATTGAACCGTACCTGATCCTGCAGGGGTTTATCATGCGCACGCCGCGCGGGCGCATTGCCACCGAAAACGCCTACCGGCATTTCGGCCTCAAGACACCCGAGGGCAGTTCCGGCCCGGCTTCGCAGTCGGCACCTGACCTGTTCTCAAAAGCACAAAAGTGATTTTTTCATCGTCCAGTACGGCCTGAATCCAGGCGTTTGCACATGAAACCCTACCACTGGCAAGTTCAGGTTTATTACGAGGATACGGATGCAGGGGGCGTGGTGTACTATGCCAACTACCTCAAATTTATGGAGCGTGCGCGAACGGAATGGTTGCGTGCACTGGGAATCGAGCAGGACAAGCTGATGCAGGACAGGAACGTGTTGTTTGCGGTGCGCTCGGTACGAATCGAGTACAAGCGGCCCATACGGTTCAATGATTCACTGGCCGTGAGCGTTGAGCCGGTTGCCATCAGGCCGGCCAGCCTCTCGATCCGGCAGGCCATTACGGGCCGGCACGACGAGACACTCCTGTTTGCCGATGCCGAGGTTAACGTGGCGTGCTTGCAGGCGGACAGCTTTTCACCGCAACCCATCCCCAAGGACTTGTTTAAGGAGATCAAAAGTGCGTGTTGACACCAGTATCCTGGCCCTGATCATCGAAGCAAACATCCTGGTGCAGCTCGTCATGCTTTTGCTGCTGGTAGCCTCTGTTGTTTCCTGGACCATGATCGTCAGCAAGTGGAAAACGATCAAGGATGCACGCAGCCATGCCGACCAGTTCGAAGATCAGTTCTGGTCCGGCTCCAACCTCGCGACCCTGTATGAGAACGTCAAGCAAAAAGGCGAGCCGGTGGGCATGGAGCATATCTTTGCTTCCGGTTTCAGGGAGTATGTGCGCCTGCACCAGAAACAGAGGGTCTCGGCGATTGCGATCACGGACACCGCCCTGCGGTCCATGAAGGTCGCCATGTCGCGCGAGGTCGAGGAACTGGAGCACTACCTCTCTTTCCTGGCGACCGTTGGGTCGACGGCTCCGTACGTCGGCCTGTTCGGGACGGTGTGGGGCATCATGAACGCATTTCGCGCGCTAAGCGATGTGCAGCAGGCCACCCTGGCTGCGGTGGCGCCGGGCATTGCAGAAGCGCTGATTGCCACGGCCATGGGGCTGTTTGCCGCAATACCCGCGGTAATTGCCTACAACCGCTACTCCAGTGATGTTGAGCGGCTGGTGCTTCGCTACGACAACTTCGTCGAGGAGTTCACGGCCTTGCTGCAGCGCCAGGCGATCACCAAAGACATGGAAAAATCCTGAGGCGGGCAGGACGAGCATGGCTTCCACAGGAACCCGGCGGCGCAGGTACATGGCGGAGATCAACGTCGTTCCGTACGTGGACGTGACCCTCGTGCTGCTCGTGATATTCATGATCACTGCACCCTTGTTCCATGAAGGGGTAGAGGTCGAACTTCCCAGGGCTCCGGCCCAGCAACTTGAAAAGATCGAGAAGAACCAGGATCCCCTGATCGTATCGGTCGATCGATTTGGACAGATATTTGTCAATCGTTCGGACGCACCCAAGCGACCGGTTGCAGACGAATCCTTTCGAAACCAGATCAGGAAGCTGTTGTCTGATAAGCAGGATGACCTGATCTACGTGCGGGGGGATAAAAATGTCGATTACGGGCGGGTGGTTTCCGTCATGGTGATGCTGCAGGATGCAGGGGCAGAAAATGTCGGGTTGATTACTGACCCTGCCGCAGAAAAGGCTGAACGCTGACGGGCTGTGAAAAAACCCGATCGTCATTTGCCGCTTTCCATGGTGATTGCAGTCATGGTTCATGTGGTTATCCTGGGCCTGCTTGCGGTCGGCTTCCAGGCCAGTGACAGGATCATTCCGGTACCGAATGTAGTTATCGACACGGTCAAGGCCAAGGTGGTCGATGCCGAGGAGCTCGAAGAGATCCAGCGTCGCAAACTCGAGGCGCAGCGGCGAGAGGAACAGAAGCGCAAGCAGCGGCTTGCCGAGGAGAAGCGCCGCCAGCAGGAAGAGGAAGAAAAGAGACAGCGTGCGAAACGGGAGGCCGAGAAGGCGAGACAGGCTGCACTGAAGGCCGAGCAGGACAGGAAGCGTGCAGCGCTTGAGAAAAAAAGACGTGCCGAGGAAGCCCGCAAAGCCGCACGATTGAAAAAGGAAGCTGAGGCCAGGAAGCTGGCCGAAAAGAAGAAAGCGGCCGAGGTCAAAAAGCGGGCCGAGGAAAAAAGACGCCAGCAGGAAAAGGCTGCGATCGACAAGCAACGGCTGGCCCGGCTGGAAAAGGAAGAGGCAGAAATGCGGGCGGCCGAACTTGATGCGCGCCGCATGCAGAAGGCACGAAAAATGAGACGCCTGATCGCACAATACCAGGATGCCATCCGCAACAAGATCGAGCGTAACTGGCGCAGGCCGCCGGACTATCAGCCCAATGCCTGGTGCAGGGTGTTCGTGCAGCAGGATGCAGGCGGGGCGATCAAGGATGTAGTGGTCGAGGAATGCATCGGCAGCGATGCCTTTCGCAAGTCCGTGGAAAATGCCGTCTGGAAGGCTGCGCCCTTGCCCGAGCCTCCTGCGCCGGAGTTGTTCCACCAGGAGTTGCGTTTCACGTTTGATCCGAGGGCATAGTGAGAGGCATTTTGAAAATTCTTGGGCTGCTCGCCCTGTGGGGACTCGTGCAAAACAGCCATGCGGTTTTGGAGATCGAGATCACGGAAGGTGTCGAGAGCGCACTGCCGATTGCCATCGCGGCGTTTACCGGGGACACCTACGCAGCGCCTGAAGCGATGGAAGATATCGTGCGCAGCAACTTGCGCAGCAGCGGGTTTTTTGACGTGCTCGAAAAACAGCACTTCCCGCAGGATCTCGGCAGTACCTCGCAGGTGCAGTATTCGATCTGGCGCGAAGCCGGGGTTGAAAGCCTGCTGACGGGAGAGGTCATCCAGACAGGCGATAACCTGTACCGGATAGAATTTCGACTGTTTGACCTGGTGCGGCAGAAAAGGCTGTCGGGTCACGCGATCTCGTCGGTGCGCCGCGAGGATATCCGCAAGGCCGGGCACAAGATCAGTGACATCGTCTTTGAGAGTCTGACCGGGATTCGTGGCGCCTTCAGCACGCAGATTGCCTACATCAGTACCAGCGGCAGTGCCCCGAACAAAAAGTACCAGCTGCAGATTGCCGATGCCGACGGCCATAACGCAAGGACAATATTCTCGTCCAGCAAACAACTGATGTCGCCGGCGTGGTCACCGGATGGCACACGCTTGGCCTACGTGTCGTTTGAGCAGGGAAACTCGGCAATCTACGTGCAGGATGTGAGAGAGGGCAGGCGCTTCATGGTTTCCGCGCAGTCCGGTATCAACAGTGCACCGGCGTGGTCACCGAATGGCCGGTATCTGGCACTCACGCTTTCCATCGACGGCAGCGCGGATATCTATCTCATGGACACCCGCACCCGAAGGCTCAAACGCCTTACCCGGGATTCGAGCATCGACACTGAAGCCTGTTGGATGCCTGACAGTAAAGCGTTATTATTTACGTCCGATCGCAGCAATGAGACCCAGGTATACCGGGTGTCCGTTCGAGGCGGCAAGCCAAAACGTGTTACCTTTGAAGGTGCGTACAACGCCGCGCCTGATGTCTCACCGGACGGACGCCAGCTTGCCTTTGTACATAATAGTGGCTCTGGATTTCGTATCGCAGTCATGGATCTGAGAAGTGGAGCCATGCGCATCCTGACTGAGGGTCATCTGGATGAAGGGCCCAGCTATGCCCCGAACGGGAAGATGATTATCTATGCGGCCTCGGAGCGCGATGGCGGGGTACTGGCTGCGGTGAGTGCGAATGGCAGGGCAAAACGTAAACTGCGCACGGCCGGCAGCGACGTACGTGCACCGAGTTGGTCGCCCTTTCGCAACTGACAGCAAGTTTATATAGAGGAATACGGAATTATGCTAAAGCAACGACTGCTGAATGTTCTCATGGCGAGTGTCCTTGTGGTGCTTGGAGCTTGCGCGACGGGTCCTACACAACAATTGCTTGAGGGTGCAGATGGCACAGGCCAGGCAGGCAGCACGGAGGGTGCAGCAGGTGAGGGGGGCCCGGATGCAACGGGTCTTGGCAGCGACGGTAACCTGGCCATCGACATCCTGGACGAAGGAGGGAAGGTTGGGGCTGCCGCGGCATCGGCGTACCGCCCCAACACCATCTATTTTGATTACAACAGCAGCGAAATCCGTGATGAGTTTTTGCCGCTGATCATCCGTATGGCCAAAACCCTGGAAGACAACCCGAGGATGCAGGCCCGGCTGGAAGGGCACGCGGATGAACGCGGTACCCGCGAATACAACCTTGCCCTCGGGGAACGCCGTGCACAGGAAGTGCGCAACCTGGTACTGCTTCAGGGCGTGGGGGAGGACCAGGTGGATATCATCAGCTATGGCGAGGAGAAGCCTGCAATGCCAGGAACCGGAGAGGCTTCCTGGGAACTCAATCGAAGGGTAGAACTTGTTTTCTAGGAAAAAGGCTGCAGCCCCAAACCGGATAAAAGAATGCGTACAGTCAAGATCTTGATAACGAGCCTGCTGTTTTCGATGGCAGCCACGGCTATGGCAGAGGAGGTTACCGATGCAAAAATCAGTGCACTTTCCGCCAGGATGCAGAAAATCGAGCAGGCCCTGAACAACCAGGCATTGTTGGACATGGCCCAGCGGGTAGCCACCTTGCAGCGCGAAGTGCGGGAGTTGCGCGGTGAGAACGAGAGGCTGTTATACGAACTGAACAGTATCAAGACCCTTCAGCGCGAGCAGTACCTGGCACTTGAGCGCCGCCTGCAATCCGGGCCATCACCATCCAATACTGCCGGAACTCCGGACGGCACCGCACTCGGACAGACTGCGGATACTGCCATTTCGGGAGCTCCCGGGGCGGAGGCTTCACTGGTCGCCATCCCCACCGAGCCTGAGACCGAGACCCTTTCCGGACAGGTGGTTTCTCCTGAAACGGCAAGTGAGGTGGCCGAGGATTATAAAAATGCCTTCACCCTTCTCAAGAGTGGGAAGTACGATGATTCCATCGCCTCGTTTGAATCTTTCCTGCGCAAGCACCCGGACAGCAAGTATGCAGCCAACGCGCAGTACTGGCTGGCTGAGGCCAACTATGTCACCCGGCGATACCCGCAGGCCCTGGTCGAATTTTCCGTGGTCGTCAGTAAATATCCGGCGAGTTCGAAGCTGGCAGATGCACGCTTGAAGCTGGCGTTCACCCATTACGAACTTGGCCAGTTCCAGGAGGCGCGTGCCGAACTGACCCGCCTGCGTGCACAGTTCCCGAATTCGAGTGTCGCAAGTCTGGCTCAAAAGCGGCTTGAAAGAATGTCGCGAGAGGGTAATTGACGAGGTGGCGGAGTCTGTAACTCCACTGAATGTGGGGCCCGGGCCTCTGAGACTGCGCGTTAACGAAATTTTCTGCTCGATCCAGGGCGAGTCGACAAGTACAGGTATCCCGACCATCTTCGTGCGGCTCACCGGCTGCCCGCTCCGTTGCCACTATTGCGATACGGCCTATGCGTTTACCGAAGGCCGGTGGATGAGCCTGGACCAGATCAGAGCCCGCGTAGCCGGCTTCAATCTCCGGCATGTCACGGTGACAGGAGGCGAGCCTCTCGCGCAAAAAAATTGCCTGGAACTGTTGCGGGAACTTTGCGACCTGGGTTACGTCGTTTCACTGGAAACCAGCGGCGCGCTGGACATCAGTGTGGTTGACCCGCGGGTGATCAAAGTGATGGATCTCAAGACGCCGGCATCGGGTGAATCCGCAAGAAACCGCTGGGATAATATCCCGCACCTGCGTGAACAGGACCAGGTCAAGTTTGTGCTGTGTGATCGCAAGGACTATGTATGGGCCAAGTCAGTGTTGCTGGAACATGAGTTGATGCATCGCTGCGAGGTGCTGTTTTCCCCCGCGTTTGAGTCCCTGGAATTTCGCCAGCTTGCAGAATGGATACTGGAAGACCGGCTGCCCGTACGCTTTCAGCTACAGCTGCACAAGCTGCTTTGGGGAGATGAACGAGGGCGTTGACGGGCTTTGCAAAATTCATTGCAACAGGGTCGCAGAGCCATTGTCCTTTTCTCCGGAGGACTTGATTCCACCACTACACTTGCCCTGGCACAGTCCCGGGGGTATGACTGTTACGCGTTGAGCGTTCGTTACGGACAGCGTCACAGCACGGAGCTTCAGGCCGCTGAGCGGATCGCGCGGCTGTTCAATGTCAGTGAGCACAGGACTTTCGAGATCGATCTCTCCATGTTCGGAGGCTCCGCGCTGACCGATGATGAGTTACAGGTTCCAGACCATCCTGCCGAGGGTATCCCGGTGACCTACGTACCGGCACGAAACACGGTGTTTCTTTCCGTGGCTCTGGCCTGGGCTGAGGTCATCCATGCCAGGGATATATTCATCGGAGTCAATGCCGTTGATTATTCCGGCTACCCCGACTGCAGGCCGGAATATGTCGAGGCCTACCAGGACATGGCAAACCTGGCCACCCGGGATGCAGTCGAAGGGCATGAGCTGACCATACATGCCCCGCTGGTATCGCTGTCAAAGTCTGAAATCATCCGGCTGGGTCATGAACTGGGCGTGGATTATTCCCTGACCGTTTCCTGTTATTCGGCCGATGCGCAGGGGCGGGCCTGCGGAAAATGCGATGCGTGCCGGTTTCGAAAACAGGGGTTTGCCGAGGCCGGTATTAACGACCCGACCCGGTACAACTGATTGCAGGTGTGAGCGGCAATGAACGTAGAGCCAGACAGGAATTTGATGTACGATAGCGCGCCTTGTGGGTCGTTAGCTCAGTTGGTAGAGCACCGGGCTTTTAACCCGATGGTCATAGGTTCGAATCCTATACGACCCACCATCAATTCCTTACTTCAGGTGCCAGTATGCAGGCAGGGCTTGCAGGCGTGAATCTTCCACGGGTGCACCCACAGTGAAGTGGTACAGACTTTGCCAACTGTGATCACGGATGCCAAGCACTTCATGCATGGCGTCATCGAAAAAGCAGCCGATCCCGGTGGATCGGATTCCTGCAGCCTCAGCTTCCAGGTACAGGATTTGCCCGATTAATCCTGTCTCCCAGAACAGACGCGTATAAAACGGTGCGCCGTGCTGTTCAAGGCTGACATCGAATGCAGCCAGCATCCCAAGTGCAAAGGCCCCGTCCGCTGCAATGTCCTGATGGCAGCTGATGATTTTCGCAACCTCGCGTGCATCGGCTTCCTGCAGCCGATACAAGGGGAGCGTCTTCGGACAACCATCGGGTTTTTCCCAGCATAGTTCTGAACGTAATGCCTTTTTGAGTGAAGCCTCATGGTCCAAGTCGCGCACGAGCATATACAGTCCCGCTGACAAACCCTCTACACGATGAATGAAGATTGCAAGCGAAACACATGCTCTCCAGGGCAACACCTCGATAATGTTTTTTCCTCCATGCGGGATGACATGCATCAGCATCCTGTAAAATGTGTCGCTGCTGATCGTTCCATGCCCGTCCATCGCCAGCGCACTTCGACGTTCCCGTATGATTCTTCTGGCAGATATCCCCCGGTCTGTATCACACTCATTTTCAAGCTCATGTGCTACTCCAGAATCATGTTTGTGATGCAGTGGACGAGGACTGCTGGACCGACATGCATTTGCAACATGCTCAATGATGGGCCAGTCATGATGTTCCTCGCTTAATACATTTGAACTGCCTTCAAATTCGATTGTTTTAAGACGTTCCGGTACTGCAGCAGGGAGATCAATGATGGGATCTTTCCATGTTTTGTCTGCATCAAATGGATAAATTGCCAGCAGGCAGTCCGGATGTTCCGCCTCGATGCTTTCTTGCTGATGCAGCCCCAACAGCGTTGTCAGGTCGGCATCTGTCACACAATAAATCAGCCTGGTCTTCCAGCCGAGGGCCGCTGCAGCGAAAGTAACCGCGCCGATGGCATGTCCAACATCGTGGTGGCAGTAACGGAAGGCCCGTTCACCATATTTCCATGATTCGCGCCAATAGATCGAGGTCAACGAAATCAACAGGGAATCTGCCGGCAGTTCATGACTCAAGGCACGCCATTCCTCCTTCGCCAGGGCAGCCCTGCGTTCCAGTGCATGTCCGTGGGCAGAGTAATGATAAACAGCGGGTACTTCACTTAAATCCTGAATCGGCCCGGTGATCAAGTAGGCCTCGGTAGGGTGGAGGTTGCCACTTGAAGGATTGACCCGCAAAGACCAGCGATTTCCACTCGCCTGTTTCCAGGCAGAAATTGCGAGACTTTCATAAAAGAGACGGCTGATGGAATCCCGGTTTATAGGTGCTGCAGGAGTTTGGCATGTCTCGAACAGCGAGTCATAGCTTGGCGTCTCTGTACTGTGCGGATGCTCCAGTGGGAGAGTCAATGCCTGATGGTAACGCCGAAACGGATCAGGTTGATTCTTCCAGTCCATGTAACCCAATGCGCGTGCATAGCGTTGAAGATGATGTTTGGTTCGATCGTGATACTCGTAGACGATATCAAGACTAGAGGGGTTATCAGGTTTCTTGGACATTCTTGTCAGGCCAGTGATCCGGTCAGCACTCTTCAAGGACTGCATCCAGAATGACTGGTTGATAAATAAATATTCTCTCTATATTGAGGCTTTTAACCCGGTGGTCATAGGCTCGAATCCTATACGACCCATTCATCCGGGACTCATACGGTCATGCGATCTCGCCGTTGGACCCGTCTCGTGAGTTTACAAAGCGTCTAGAAGGACAGGCTGGCAGCAAGGAACCCGTACCGGCCCAGCGCATCGTAGAGGCCGGGGTAGGTATTGCCGTTACCACTGGTAGTAGGTCCCGCAGCATTGCCGGCAATCGGCGGCTCCTTGTCGAACAGGTTGTTGATGCCGGCACGCAGCTGAATGCCGTCTTTCACCTCCCACAGGGTCGACAGGTCGAAGTAGTCGATATCCTCGAGGTCCACTCCGCTCGCGTTGAGGTCATTCACCTCGCCGATATGGCGCCACATCAGGGTCACGGTGAGATTCCAGGGCGTGGTCCAGGTCGCCCGCATCTGGTTGCGCAAATCGGGGGTCGGGAAACCGCAGATGAAGCCCCACTTGCCGGCGCAGTCCTCGACCGGTGCTCCGGCAACCTCCTGCTGCTCCCACTTGTCAATCAGCGAGAGCACGTTGCGGAGGTCGACGTGGCCCCAAGTGCCAAGGCCCAGGGAATAGTCGGCGATCAGGTCATAGCCCACCACCTTCTCGATTGCTAGGTTCTCCTGCCGGGAGACGATATGGCCGCTTTTCTCAACGTCCGAGCCGACCCACAGGTCTCCGGTCGAGCCACGGTTGATCCGTTGGCACAGCGCCAGGTCACCGTCTAGGCACTCGGTGAGAACGAACTCCGGTGTCAGGCTGCTGATACCTTTCTCGACCTCGATGCTGTAGTAGTCAAGCGATAGGGTCAGCCCTTCGATGGCCCGTGGCGAGAACACGATGCCCAGCGTCCAGGTATCGGAGGATTCCGGCTTCAGGTCGGTGTTGCCACCCTGCAGGAAGTTGTACTGGTTGGCCGGCGAGTCGGGAATTCGGCCCCATTGCTCCGCGGTCACTCCGCTGCGCGCGCACTCCTCGAAGGTGCGGCCTGCTTCCGTGACACCGCCCGCGATCTCCCCGGCACAGGGATCGGCGCTCATGTCAAACAGGTTGAAACCCTCGGGTTGAAACAGTTCACGCACGTTCGGGGCGCGAATCGCCCGCTGGAAGCTGCCGCGCAACTTGAAGTCCCGGTTGATTGCCCAGCCGCTTCGAAGTCCGTAGGTCTCCACGCTCCCGCCGTATTCATAGTCGGAGTAACGTAGCCCGAGATCGATGACCCACTCCTCGGCGAACGGCCGCGCCTCGACCAGCGGCACACTGGCTTCCAGGAACAGCTCGGTGACGCTGCTGCCTCCCGAGACCGGGAGGGCCGCTCCTCCTTGGCCTGCGCCCTCGCCGCTGCGGTAGGCTTCATCGGGCTTGAAGTCGAGGTTCTCGTCGCGGAACTCGGCACCGAGCGCGACGGCAATGCCGGTGTCTGCCGCAGGCAGACGCAGGCCGTATTCATCCAGATCTCCGAACAGGAAGCCGCTTGCGACCAGCTGGTCTGTGGTGCCTCGGGCGGTCAGCGGCAAGACGATGTAGTCGAGCGCCTCCCGGGTGACCCCGCCTTCCTCGAAGATATTCCAGGGTACGCATTCGGGATCCGTGCCGTCCAGCACGGAGCGGCAGACGACCTCTCCGGTGGCCGGGTCGCGCACCGCATCCAAGGCGCGCTCGATCTTGGTCGTGCCAAGATCGTTCAGGTAGGTGTTGTCCATGCGGACTTCTGCATACAGCAGGGAGGCGTCGTAGCTCCAGTTGGCGCTGAGTTCACCCTGTATGCCAAGTACTCCCCGAACCGAGGAGTGCTGCAGGTCGTGCTGGCGGTTGCCGCCTTCCACGTTGCGACGGCCGATCCAGAACGGGTCGAGCACATCGTCGCGGGTCCTGCCGATCGAGGCGCACAGCACCTGGAACTGCTGTTCGGACATCAGTGGATTGCCGCAATGCAGCGTTTCCGTCACGAAGAATGCGCCTGAGGGAGCGATCTGCGCCACCGTACGGTTGTCCATGTACATCAGCTCCGTGTAGACCTGCGTCTGCTCGCTGAGGTCGTAGTGGGCAAAGGCGCCGAGGGTGTACTGCTCGTCCGGGCGCTGGTAGTAGTTCAGGGGACCGAAGTTGTAGGTCTCGCCCTGTCGAGGAACGAATTCATGGCCCTGCACGATAAAGTCGACGGAGGAGGCGTAGTTCGCGTGTCCGAAATTCGTGAACCGTCCCTGCGGGATGGTCGATGAACCCAGGCATTCGCCGGCATCGTCGCTCAGCGCGCAGGAACCGTAGTCACGGTCGCGCTGCCATACCGCCTCGATGTCACGCCAGGTGGCGTAGGCCGTTGCATTGCCCCGCCCGCCATCGAAGTTGGTGCCGGCAATCAGTGACACGCTGGATGTGTCACCGTCCTTCTCGGTGCCGTTGGCGACAGGGTAGCCGGCATCCGTGACGATTCGTTGCCAACGACCGGAATCGTTGTGATGTGAGTACTGGCTGAACTGGTAGTCGAGCTGCACACCCTCGAAGTCCTTCTTCATGAGGAAGTTGACGACCCCGGCCACCGCATCGGAGCCGTAGGTTACCGAGGCACCGCCGGTCAGCACCTCGATGTTTTGCACGAGCGCGCTCGGGATCTGGTTGACGTCGCTGCCGATGCCGCCCTGCAGCGGTGAACCGGCCGGCATGCGCCGCCCGTTGATCAGCACCAGGGTGCGTTCTGTACCCAGGTTGCGCAGGTTGAGAGTGGCGGTTCCGGTGGCGCTGTTGGACTGGCTGGTGTTCTGGGTGGAGTAGACCTGTGGCAGGGTGCGCACCATGTCCTCTACCCGGACCGTGCCCTGGTGCAGCAGTTCCTCGGCATCCACCGAAGTGACAGGACTGGCACTGACCAGGTTTTTACGCTGGATATGTGAGCCGGTGACCACGATCTCCCCGAGTTCAACAACGGGATCCGCTTCTTCGGCGAGTGTCGGGCCCGGAATATTGCCTGCCAGGGCCATGAGAAATGCGAACGCGATGGGGGAGAGCTTGCGGTCAATCGTAGACATGAGATAACCCGCTGGTGTTTGGTGGGCAGAATTTGGAGCGCTTTCCGTACAGGCCGCCTGCCGGGGATGTCCTGCTCCCCTGAACTAAATCCGGATTTTGATGCGATGTTCTCACAACAGGTCAATATTGGGAAGGGCCTGCCACAGCCCCGGGCTCAGTGGCAAAAGCCGTGACCAGTGGCAGACAAACGTCGATTCGCAAGGATTCGTTTTGTACAACGCTTGGGCCGGTATGCTGGCGTTTTCGTTTCTTCGCAGAATAAATAGTAGAATCGTGTGCAAAACAAGAAAGGCAAGAGAACAAAGCCGTCATGTCCGATGAAAAAATCTATCCCGTCCCGGATAGCGTTGCTGCAAAAGCCCACATCGACCAAGCCGAATATGACCGCCTGTACCGGCAGTCGGTAGATGATCCTGCCGGATTCTGGGCTGAGCAGGCCGACAAGTTCGTCAGCTGGTTCAAAAAATGGGACAGCGTTCTGGACTGGGATTATCCCCGCGGCCATATCCGGTGGTTCGAGGGTGCCACACTCAATGCCTGCTACAACTGTGTGGACCGACATCTTGAGGCGCACGGATCACGGACTGCAATTATCTGGGAAGGAGACAGCCCCGGTGAGGACAAGGTCATCAGCTATGCCGAGTTGCACCGGGAAGTCTGCATATTTTCGAACATCCTGAAATCACGCGGGGTGAAAAAAGGGGACCGTGTTTGCATCTACATGCCCATGATTCCCGAGGCTGCATTTGCCATGCTCGCCTGCGCGCGCATCGGCGCGGTCCATTCCGTCGTTTTTGGCGGCTTCTCCCCGGACGCCCTGACGGAGCGCATCCTGGATTCCGATTGCCGCACCGTGATCACGGCGGATGAAGGCGTCAGGGGCGGAAGAAAGGTTCCGCTGAAAGCCAACACGGATACTGCCGTGCAGAACTGTCCGGAGGTCAGCACCGTGCTCGTGGTCAGGCGAACGGGCGGGGAGGTCGACTGGCACGCGCAGCGGGACTGCTGGTACCACGAACTGAAACCGGGCACCAGCGACGTCTGCGCACCCGAGCCCATGGCAGCGGAGGACCCGTTGTTCATCCTGTATACCTCGGGCTCGACCGGGAAGCCAAAGGGCGTGCTGCATACGACCGGGGGCTACCTGCTGTACGTGGCCATTACCCACAAGTATGCGTTCGACTACCGCCCCGGTGAAGTGTACTGGTGTAGTGCAGATATCGGCTGGGTCACCGGGCATTCCTATATCGTTTACGGGCCCTTGTGCAATGCCGCGACGACCCTGATGTTTGAGGGCGTTCCCACATACCCGGATGCAAGCCGCTTCTGGCAGGTATGTGACAAGTTCAATGTCGCCAGCTTCTACACGGCACCGACTGCGTTGCGCACCTTGATCAGCATGGGAGACGAACCGGTGCAGGCAACCCGCCGCCAGAGCCTGCGCCTGCTCGGTTCTGTGGGGGAGCCCATCAATCCCGAGGTGTGGGAGTGGTACTACCATGTCGTCGGGGAGGGTCGTTGCCGGGTAATTGACACCTGGTGGCAAACGGAGACCGGGGGCTTCATGATTGCTCCGCTGCCGGGAACCACGCCCCTGAAACCCGGTTCGGCGACGAAACCGTTTCTCGGCATACAGCCTGCTATCATGGATGAAAACGGCAACGAACTTGAGGGTGAGTGCAAGGGCAATCTGGCGATCAAGCATCCGTGGCCGGGGCAGATGCGCACCGTGTACGGCGATCACCAGCGATTCATCGACACCTACTTCTCACAGTATCCAGGCAAGTATTTCAGTGGGGACGGCTGCAGGCGCGATGCTGACGGATACTACTGGATCACGGGCCGTGTCGATGACGTCTTGAATGTCTCCGGACACCGGCTTGGGACCGCAGAAGTGGAAAGCGCTCTGGTGCTGCATCCATCCGTTGCGGAAGCGGCCGTGGTGGGATACCCGCATGACATCAAGGGACAAGGAATCTATGCCTATGTGACTCCCATGCTGGACACCTCGACCGGCGATGCGCTGAAAGACGAGCTTGTGCAGCTGGTCCGCAAGGAAATCGGGGCATTTGCAAAACCGGATGTCATTCAATGGGCCCCGGGACTGCCGAAAACCCGTTCCGGGAAGATCATGCGTCGCATCCTTCGAAAGATCGCGGAGAACGAGGTCAGTGACCTGGGGGATACGACGACCCTAGCCGATCCTTCAGTAATCGAGGACCTGATCGAAAACCGGCAAGGGGACTAGCCCCGAGGCCCTGGACTGCAAGGGCATGTGCTTTGCCTGTGCCCGTGTTTCAAGGAGACAGACATGAAACCCGCCCTGCTACTGGTTGACATACAAAATGACTATTTCCCGGGCGGGAAGATGGAGCTGGTCGATATGGAGGCTGCCAGCGAAAATGCCAGAAAACTCCTGGACAGGTTTCGCTACCAGGGCCTGCCAACGTTTCATATCCAGCACATGTTTCAAAACAGCGGGCCGGGGTTTTTCATGCCCGACAGCCCGGGCGCCGAGATCCATGAATGTGTCGGACCGTTGCCTGGCGAAACCATCATACACAAGCACTACCCGAACAGTTTTCGTGGCACGGGCCTGCTGGAGCAGCTCCAGCAAAAGGAGATCAAATCCCTGGTGATCTGTGGGGCGATGAGCCACATGTGCGTTGAGGCCACGACACGTGCGGCTGCGGACCACGGCTTCAAGTGCACTGTTGTGCAGGATGCCTGTGCGACACGGGATGTGGAATTTCAGGGCAAGACCGTGGCGGCGGCGGATGTCCACCGTACGGCCATGTCGGCCCTGGACTTTGCCTATGCGAACGTGGTGGATATTGGTGAGTTGCTGTGAGGAGTCAGCACGCGAGTGCCGTGATCACTTGAACTGTTCGCGCTGTTGTTCCAGCTGGCGCAGCTGGATTCCCCGGGCCTCGATGCGGGCCTTGGAGCTTGCGTCAATGCCGGGGGACTGCAGTGCCAACTGCACTTGCTCCATGGCGATGTCGTACTGGCCGTGTGCCGCATAAAAATTTCCCAGGGATTCGTGACTGCGCCAGGGCATCTGGGCCTTGCTGGCAGCCTTGGCCGTCATTTTGTCAATCAGCGGGTTTTGCACCTGGATGCGGCTTAACTGATCGAGTTTTTCCAGGGCCCGCTGTGCCCTGTCTTCCTTGATCAAGCTCATCGCCAGGTAATAGGTGACCGGCAAACTTCCGGGATAGATCCTGTCCAGGGCCTCCAGTGCATCCGTGGCGGTTTGTCCCATGGCCAGGCGGATCTGGGCATCGGCCAGTCTCACGGTGAGCCGGTTGTCCGCGTTCACGGTGATTTCTTCCAGGCGCCGCAGCCCCTGCTCGTGCCTGCCCGCACGGCTCAGTGCCAGGGCATAGGTGTAGTGCTCCACATCGCTGAGTCCGCCTGGTGTCCTGCCTTTTGCCCGGTAGTGTTCGATCAGCTCGGTGGGGGGAGTGTTGAGTGCCAGGGCCCGTGCCCGTGCGTAATTGAAATTCACACTGTTGAAGGCATAACTGCCGCGGTATTGCCGGGCCCGTGCTTCGGATTCACTGATGCGTGCCAGGGTAAGTGGATGGGTCCTGAGGAATTCGGGAAGCTTTCCATGATTCAACTGCGTGTGCTTGTGCATACGCTTGAAAAAAAGCGGCATCCCGTAGGGATCGATGCCTGCACCTACCATGAGTTGCATGCCGATCCTGTCGGCCTCCTGTTCGAAGGCGCGGGAATAGGCGAGTGTGGCCTGCTGAAGTCCTGCCTGGGAAGTCATGAGTGCGGCCTGTCCCAGGTCGACGTTGTATATGCTGGCAAGAATGGCGCCCAGGAAGGTCAGCGCCGAGACCACATTGAATGATTTGGCGTTTTCAAGATTGCGCGCGATGTGGCGCTGCGTGACATGCGCGATCTCGTGCGCAATCACGCTGGCCAGTTCGCTTTCCTGTGTGGTCAGGGTGAGCAGGCCGCTGTTGATGGCGATGATGCCGCCTGGCATCGCAAATGCGTTGATGCTGGAATTTTCCACCAGCAGGAACGTAAAGGGAAAGTTCGACTCCAAGCCCCCGGAGACGATCCGCGTGCCAAGTGCCTGGATATACTGGGCCAACTCGGGGTCATTGGAGACCGGCAGGCCTCTTCGGATCTCTGTCAGCAAGACACGCCCGAGTTCGATTTCCTTGGCCTTGCTCAGTTCCGTGCGGGCAGAGTCTCCGATGTTGGGCAGGTCGCTGTCAGCTATCGAGAGGGGGGCAAGGGCGATGAGCAGCAGACCAAGCCACAGGTGTTTCAGGCAGGGGAGATGCGTGTCAGGCACGCTCTTGCGGTAGGAGTGATGCAGCATGGGCAATGACGGTACTGTAACAGTATTGGGACAGCTCAAAACCCGAAGATGGGTGAAACTTTATTACAATCACTATTATTAAAGTATTATGATATTATAATATATATTGCGGTTCAGGCTTGTGTTGGCCGCCAGTTGCAAGCTTTTATGTGATGAATTTCTAAGGAGTTGTTGTAATGGCCGAATTTGACCAAGAGTTAGATGCCTGTGGGCTGAACTGCCCACTTCCGATTTTACGCGCAAAGAAAGCATTGTCTGGTATGGATTCGGGTAAGGTGCTGCAGATCATTGCTACTGACCCTGGTTCGGTAAAGGATTTCGAGGCGTTTTCCAAGCAGACAGGCAATGCGCTTCTGGATTCGAATGAAGACGGGGAAAAGTTTTATTTCCGCATCCAGAAAAAATAATTACAGGAACACTGGTTGCGGCGGCTTGTGCTTCGCCGGATAATCTAGCACAACCACATTTCGTGCCGGCAGGTGCGGGTGCTGCCCGGCAGACAGGCATTTGCTGAGGGTATGCATGCCTGCACGAAGGCATGCATACTTACACATCGGCGATGCGTCATATAATCTCGATATTGCTGGAAAACGAGGCAGGGGCCCTGTCCAGAGTCTCGGGGTTGTTCTCGGCTCGCGGATACAATATCGAATCACTGACGGTTGCACCGACCAATGATGCGACCGTTTCACGCATCACGGTGGTCACGGCCGGCAGCGATGACGTCATCGAGCAGATCGAGAAACAGCTCAACAAGCTGGTAGATGTAGTCCAGGTCATTGATCTGACAGCCGATGAGCATATTGAAAGGGAAATGGTGTTGCTGAAATTGCACAGCACGGAAATCAGCCAGTCCGCCCTTGATGACCTGACCGGCAACTACGGGGGCAAGGTCGTGGACCGTTCCGGCGACACGGTGGTGGTGGAGATCTCGGGGACAGGAGAGAAACTTGACCGTGCCATTGGGTCTGTCCCGGATGAGGCTATCCACGAGCTGGTACGTTCCGGTGTCCTGGGAATTGCCGCGGGCAGGAGCAATGCGGCGTTGAAACCAGAGTCTGCATGAGACAGGCCGCTAAGAAAATGGAGAATGCGCATGAATATTTATTATGACAAAGATGCTGATCTTTCGGTGATACGGGGTAAACGGGTTGCCATTGTCGGCTATGGTTCCCAGGGGCATGCGCACGCAAACAATCTGCAGGATTCGGGAGTGGACGTATCGGTGGGACTGCGTGACGGGTCTTCGTCCTTTGCAAAGGCAAAGCAGGCTGGAGTCAATGCCGTATCCATCGAGGCTGCAGTGGCACAGGCCGATGTCGTCATGGTGCTGGCCCCCGATGAACACCAGAGCCGGCTGTATGAAGAAAGCATCGAGCCCAACATACGAAAGGGCGCCACGCTGGCCTTCGCGCACGGGTTCAACATCCACTTCGAAAGGATCACCCCCAGGGAAGACCTGGATGTGATCATGATCGCACCCAAGGGTCCTGGCCACCTGGTGCGTTCCACCTATGTCCAGAACGGCGGGGTACCTACCCTGATCGCGGTTTTCCAGGATGCATCGGGCAATGCCAAGAGCACGGCCCTGTCCTATGCCTCGGCCAATGGCGGCGGGCGTGCCGGGATCATAGAGACCACCTTCAAGGAAGAGACCGAAACCGATTTGTTTGGCGAGCAGGCGGTCCTGTGCGGGGGTGCGACGGCACTCGTGCAGACAGGATTCGAAGTGCTGGTGGATGCCGGGTACGCACCCGAGATGGCGTACTTTGAGTGCCTGCACGAATTGAAGCTCATTGTTGACCTGATGTATGAAGGCGGCATTGCCAACATGCGCTATTCGATTTCCAACACCGCGGAATACGGTGACCTGACACGCGGGCCCAGGGTGATCAATGAGGACACCAAGTCGGAAATGAAGCGGATTCTGGCGCAGGTGCAGTCCGGCGAGTTTGCACAGGAATTTATCCGGGAGACCGAGTCCGGTGGGGACAACTTGGAAAGCCTGCGCAAACAGGGGCGCCAGCATCCCATCGAGAAAGTGGGTGCTGAATTGCGAGACATGATGCCCTGGATCAAGTCCAACAAGATCGTAGACCAAACCAAAAACTAGACCTGCAGTTTGCATAACATCTTTATGTTATGACTGACTACGATGATCCCCATTGCTAGAGAAGTGCAGCTCGTGCTGCTGGTGTTGGGGTTGGCCGTCGCACTGGCCCAGTACCTGTTCGGGTTTTCGGCGGTGTGGCCCGCTTGGCTGATGTTTGCGGTCCTGCTGCTCCTGTTTCGGGATTTCAAGCGCACCATTCCAGCGATCCCCCTGGCCGTGGTTTCTCCGGTAGACGGGCACATCACCGATGTCAGGGATGCAGTACACGATCCGTACCTCAAGCGCATGGCCCAATCGGTCAGCCTGCGGCAGGCCTCGCTTGGCGAGTTCAATGTGCACAGTCCGATCGAAGGCAAGGTGCAGAATCTCTGGGTGCGCTCGGCGACAGGGCATGCCGAATCCGAGCTTGCAGTATGGGTGCAAACGGACGAACAGGATGATGTCGTGATGGTGGCCAATCTGAGTTCCGCACTGCGCCATGCAAGTTGTCATATCAGTGCAGGTGAGAAACTGGGGCAGGGACAGCGCTGCGGGTTCATGGCCCTTGCCTGTGAGGTCGTGGTCTACCTGCCCCAGACGAGCAGTGTCAGTGTCCGGGTGAATCAGTCGGTTCGCGCCGGTAGTGATAAACTGGCAGAATTCGTACATGAGGCAGGAACACCATCTGCACACCCATGAACAGACCAGAAAAGAAATTGCGCAAGGGCATCTACCTGTTGCCGAACCTGTTTACCACCGGTTCGCTGTTTGCAGGGTTCTATGCAATCGTTGCGGCCACCACGGACCTGTTTGACCAGGCAGCGATTGCCATCATTATTGCCCTGTTTCTGGATTTCTTTGATGGAAGAATCGCGCGCCTGACCCATACCACCAGCAAGTTCGGCGCACAGTACGACAGCCTGTCCGACATGGTGTCTTTCGGTGTGGCACCCGCACTGGTCGTATACGAATGGGCGCTGTTCCATTTCGGGAGCTTCCCCTGGATCTGGTCAAAGCTGGGATGGCTCGCGGCATTTTTCTATACCGCGGCGGCAGCCCTGCGCCTGGCCCGGTTCAACGCTCGCGTCACGGTGGTCAGCAAACGCTATTTCCAGGGATTGCCAAGTCCTGCAGCAGCAGCTGCATTGGTTGGATTCATCTGGGCCTGCCACGACATGCAGCTTTCCCCTGAAGACGTTGCCATTGCGGCCCTGGTGGTCACCATCGTTCTTGGCGCGCTCATGGTAAGCAATTTTACCTACCACAGCTTCAAGGACGTCAACCTCGTGGACCGGATCCCCTACATCGTCATGCTTGCGGTGGTGCTTGGCTTTATCCTGGTATCGATCGACCCGCCAAAACTGGTATTCATCGTGTTTGCCCTGTACGCGTTGTCTGGTCCGGTCATCTATATCGTCCGCCTGAAACGAAAACGCGGAGCACGCACAACGGTGAATATCGAAGACCGGCCATGATAGCCGCAGTCAAGCGGCAGTCCGGGTGCGGGATTGCAGTTGACGGGTTACTGTACTTTCTGGGAAAATCCGCGGAATTGGGTATGTTACGGACATGAAAGAGTCATTCAATAACACCGCGACGACTGCAGTTCCAGTCTCTGGACCTGCTGCCGTGTACTGCCTTTCACTTCTCCTGCTGCCGCTGTAGCGGCACCACCTGTACCTGGCGAGGCTAAACGCACCATCAACTCATTTACCTAGGAATTTCCATACGAGCCTCGAACTCGTGAAATTTTCGTTGCAGCCGCAGGAGGCACATGGTGAACAGGGACAAACTTAAAATTTTTGATACGACATTGCGCGACGGGGAACAAAGCCCGGGCGCCTCGATGACGCGCGATGAAAAAGTACGCATCGCCAAGTCACTGGAGCGCATGCGCGTGGACATTATCGAGGTCGGTTTTCCGACCGCGAGTGTGGGCGACTTTGAAGCCGTGCAGGCCGTGGCCAAGGTGGTCAAGGACAGCACCATATGTGGCCTGGCGCGCGCACTCAAGGGGGACATCGAACGTGCCAGCGAAGCCCTGAAGCCTGCGGCATCGGCCAGGATTCATACGTTCATCGCGACGTCGCCGATTCACATGCAGCGCAAGCTGCACATGACCGAGGACCAGGTCGTCGAGCAGGCCGTTTCTGCGGTCCGGCTGGCCAGGCAGTATACCGACGACGTCGAGTTTTCACCGGAGGATGCCGGGCGCTCGGAATTCGAGTTCCTGTGCAGGGTCATCGAAAAGGCGATCGAGGCCGGAGCCGGGACGATCAACATTCCTGACACGGTGGGGTACAACATCCCGCACCAGTTCGGCGACCTGGTCGGTCGCCTGATCGAGAATATTCCCGCTTCGGACAAGGTCACGTTTTCCGTGCACTGTCACAATGACCTGGGGCTTGCCTCGGCAAACTCCCTGTCGGCGGTGTTGAGAGGTGCGCGCCAGGTGGAGTGTACGATCAACGGCCTTGGCGAACGTGCGGGCAATGCCTCCCTGGAAGAGATTGTCATGACCGTACATACGCGACAGGATGTGTTTCCATGCATCACGGGTCTGGACACGACACAGATTGTTCCGACCTCGCGTATGGTCTCAACGATCACCGGCTTTCCCGTGCAGCCCAACAAGGCGATCGTTGGTGCCAATGCCTTCGCGCATGAGGCAGGCATCCACCAGGATGGTGTGCTCAAGGCCCGGGAGACCTACGAAATCATGCGTGCAGAGGATGTCGGCTGGGCCTCGAACAAGATCGTGCTCGGCAAGCATTCGGGTCGCAATGCATTTCGCACGCGCCTGGATGAGCTTGGCATTACGTTTGACACGGAGGAGGAGCTCAACAACGCCTTTGCAAATTTCAAGGGCCTGGCGGACCGCAAGCATGAAATATACGATGAGGATCTGCATGCCCTGGTATCCGATACAAGTTTCGACCACGATGAATACTGGAAACTGGTGTCCTTGACGGCGCACTCCGAAACCGGTGAAACCCCGAGCGCGCAGGTCATCCTGCAGGTCGACGGCGAGGAGAAAGTGGCCAGCGCCAGCGGTGGCGGGCCCGTCGATGCCACATTCTGTGCCATCGAGGAAATCGTCGACAGCCAGGCGCAGTTGCAGCTGTATTCGGTGAACAACATCACGACGGGCACGGATGCCCAGGGAGAGGTCACGGTGCGCCTGCACAAGTCCGGCAGGATCGTCAACGGGCACGGTGCGGACACCGACATTATCATGGCCTCGGCCAAGGCCTATCTGCATGCGCTGAACCGGCTTGCCATCCCGGACCGACGCGCACATCCCCAGCATGACGTCTGAATGCAGGTGCATGCGGTGATAGAGGAGCAAAGGCGGCTGTATTACCTGGATAAGATGGGCATCCAGACCTGGGTGACCAGGACTTCCCGACCGCAAGATATCCCGAGCCGGTCCGATGCGGGGAGTGTGACCGAACAGGCAAGGCCACCGACACCGTTGGATGCGCCTGCCGGGACGAGTCCGGTTGCCGGCCTGGATGAACTCAGGAACGTGGTTGCTGCCTGCACCCTGTGTGCACTGCACCGTGGTCGCACGCAGACAGTATTCGGGACGGGCAACCCCCGTGCAGACTGGCTCGTGGTGGGTGAGGCGCCGGGCTTCGAGGAGGACCGCCAGGGGGAACCGTTTGTCGGGCGAGCGGGCCAGCTGCTGACCAAGATGCTTCGTGCCATCAATCTTGCACGCGAAGAAGTGTTCATCGCCAATATCCTGAAGTGCAGGCCACCGGACAACAGGGATCCGCAGCCGCAGGAAATCGGGCACTGCCTGTCTTACCTGAGGCAGCAAATCGAGCTGATCCAGCCAAAAATCATCCTGGCCATGGGCAGGATCGCGGCCCAGACCCTACTGGATACACATACATCGATCGGGCGCCTTCGCGGCAGCGAACATTACTATGCAGATACCCGGATTCCCGTGGTAGTCACCTATCACCCTGCCTACCTGCTGCGCAGCCCCCAGCAAAAGCGCAAGGCCTGGGAGGATCTCCAGCTTGCCGTGCGGGTCAGGGAATCATGCGAGTGAAGCCAAAGACTGCAGCCATGGAGAGAGCAGTGAAACCACTCCCACCCGGTGTGCCTGCGGGATCATGAGCGCGGCGCTGCAACACCCGGCCGACGGCTTTCGTCGGATGACCGAACAGGATGTGCCGGCCATAGTCGGCATCGAGCGGCGCAGCTACCAGTTCCCGTGGACCGGGAATATCTTTCTCGACTGCCTGCGCCACGGACATTCCGCCTGGGTGCTTGAAACAGAGCATGGCATCATCGGCTATGGTGTGATGTCCGTACTCGTGCAGGAATGCCATATCCTGAACCTGTGTGTGGACCCCGACTACCGTGGCCAGGGCAAGGGCAGGCAATTGCTTGGGGAGTTGCTTATCATCGCGCGTGTCCATGAGGCCGATTCTGCATTTCTCGAAGTGCGTACTTCCAATTTTCAGGCACTGTCCTTGTACCTGTCGGAAGGTTTTCGTGAAATCGGCACGCGCAGGAACTACTATCCGGCCCAGCTGGGTCGGGAAGATGCCGTGATTCTTGCCAAGAGGCTTTGAAAGACCACCGTACTCCGGCCCGTTTTTCAGCAAACCACGCGAACCGAAGATGCTCCGAAGCAGCAGGTCCTGTCTGTTCCCCAGGAAAAACCACCATGAAGGATGACAGTTTTATCGACGAGGTCGACAAGAGACGGACCTTTGCCATCATTTCCCATCCGGATGCCGGCAAGACGACGATCACCGAGAAGCTTTTGCTGTTCGGCGGCGCCATCCAGCTGGCGGGAACCGTCAAGGGCCGCAAGGCTGCCCGCCATGCGGTATCGGACTGGATGGAAATGGAAAAACAACGCGGCATTTCGGTGACCAGTTCGGTCATGCAGTTCTCTTACGAGGGTCATGTGGTGAACCTGCTGGACACACCGGGGCATGCCGATTTTTCCGAAGACACGTACCGCACGCTGACCGCGGTCGATTCCGTTCTGATGGTGATCGACAATGCCAAGGGCGTGGAGGAGCGCACGATCAAGCTGATGGAAGTGTGCCGGCTGCGTAACACTCCGATCATGACGTTCATCAACAAGATGGACCGCGACGGGCGAGAACCTATCGAGCTGCTGGACGAAGTCGAGCGGGTACTGAAAATCAAATGCGCACCGGTGACCTGGCCGATTGGCATGGGCAAGCATTTCAAGGGAGTCTTCGACCTGCTCAATGACTCGGTGCATCTTTACGATGCGCAGCACGGCGGCAGGGTCATGCAGGGCAAAGTGGTTGAAGGCCTGCACAATCCGGAGCTGGACCAGTTGATCGCGGAGCAGGCGCGGCCGCTGCGTGATGAAATTGAGCTCGTGCAGGGTGCAAGCCACGAATTTGATCATCAGGCCTACCTCGACGGGGAGCTGACCCCGGTATTTTTCGGCTCCGCGATCAACAATTTCGGCATTGCCGAGTTGCTGGATAGGTTTGTCAGGTATGCGCCGGCTCCGCAATCAAGGACCGTCAGCCGTCCTGGCGGACAAGACAGGCAACTGCACGCGAGCGAGGAGAAATTCTCAGGCTTCGTTTTCAAGATACAGGCCAACATGGACCCCAATCACCGGGACCGGCTGGCGTTCCTGCGCGTGTGTTCGGGCAGCTTCTACAAGGGTATGAAGCTGCAGCATGTACGCCTGAACCGGGATATCAAGGTCAACGGCGCACTGGCATTTGTGGCCTCGAACCGGGAACAGGTGGAGCGTGCTTATCCCGGAGATATCATTGGCCTGCATAACCACGGCACGATTAGGATCGGGGATGCCTTCACGCAGGGCGAAAAGCTGGCATTCAGCGGGGTCCCGAATTTTGCACCGGAACTGTTCAGGCGGGCCTTTCTAAATGATCCATTAAAGATCAAGGCGTTGAGAAAAGGACTTACACAACTTTGTGAAGAAGGGGCAACCCAGCTGTTCCAGCCGCAAGCCAGCAACGACCTGATACTTGGTGCGGTTGGCGCCTTGCAATTCGATGTGGTTCAGCACCGGCTCAGGTATGAATACAATGTCGACTGCCGGTTTGACCAGGCCAGTGTTCAGGCAGCACGCTGGGTGGTGTGCGATGATTCGAAAAAGTTGCTTGAATTCAGAAACAGGCTGGCGGCCCACCTGGCCGTGGACCACGGCGGTGAACTTGTGTACATGGCCCCGACCCGTGTCAACCTGCAGATCGTCATGGAGAAATGGCCGGACATCGAATTTCGTGCAACCCGAGAGCACGCCAGCGTGATCGATTAACGACATCACCCGCGCGTCGGGCCCTGGAACCGGTACTCATGTCTGCTTCAAGAAAAGACCGCATCTATCTGCAAAGCCCTGCCCACCCGGGTGACTTCGTCTTCGATGAGGCCGTTGCCGAGGTCTTCGAGGACATGATCACACGCTCTGTTCCCGGGTATGAGTCGGTTCTTCGACTGGTGCAGGTCGTGGCCAGGAAATTCGTTACCAAGGACAGCTCGGTCTACGATCTAGGCTGCTCGCTGGGGGCGGCATCCTTCAGCGTCTGCCAGGCGATCCCCCATGCCGGCGTGAACGTCATCGCCGTCGATAACTCCAAGGCCATGATCTGCCGACTGCAGCAAAGGCTCGAGGAGATGCAAACGGATGCCCAAATTCAACCGGTGTGCGCGGATCTTACCGAGGTTGACATCCGGAACGCCTCCCTCGTCATTCTGAACTACACCTTGCAGTTCGTCGATCCTGCAAGGCGCGACTCTCTCATCCAGAAGATTTACTCGGGGTTGCGGCAAGATGCGGCCTTGCTGTTGTCCGAAAAAATCAGGTACCCGGATCATGGCGAGGATGCGCTGATGCAAAGCCTGCATGAGAATTTCAAGCAGGGGCAGCACTACAGCGCTCTTGAGATCACCCGGAAAAGGGAGGCGCTTGAGAACGTACTGATCCGCGACACTCATGAACAACACAGGGCGCGTTTATACCGTGCCGGCTTCTCCCGGGTCCACGTCTTGATGCAACACCTCAATTTCATCACCTACATCGCGATCAAGTGATGGCAGGGTTCTCATCGCTGACATCGTCGCTCGAGCGTGCCGGGCTCAAAGGCCCGCACTTGCAACTGCTGCAGCTGGCACAGGACAAGTACGCACACCCCAGGCACCGCCACTTCGATGAGTGGCAGCGTCACGTTGATTCGTTGCCCGAAATTGCCCCATCGTTCATCGACCTGGATCGTGCAGCTCCCGTGATCGGCCGGGCAGAGGATTGCACGGGCGAGCACCGTGCCTTGCTGACACAAGGTCTGCAGGCCTTGTGCCCCTGGCGCAAGGGGCCGTTCAGCGTGTTCGGTATCGACATCGATGCGGAATGGCGCAGTGACTGGAAATGGGCGCGCATTGCGCCGCACCTTGGCAGTCTTCAAAACTGCAATGTTCTGGATATTGGTTGTGGCAACGGGTATTACACGCTGCGCATGCAGGGCCTCGGAGCGCAACTGGTACTGGGCCTTGAACCCATGTGGGTGCACGTGTTCCAGTGGTCGGCGCTGCACAGGTACCTGCCGCAACCGCAACGTATCTTTGTCCTGCCCCTGAGGCTCGAGGAGTTGCCGCAGGCATTGTCAGGGTTTGACCTGGCGTTCTCCATGGGCGTGCTGTACCACAGCCGCCAGCCCCGCGAGCACCTGGCCCGCGTGTTCGATGCATTGAGGGCGGGAGGCCGGATTGTGCTGGAGACACTGATCATCGAGGATTTGGGCGCCGAGGCACTGGTCCCACCAGGACGATATGCCAACATGAGGAATGTCTGGGTGATCCCAAGCTACACCCTCCTGAAAGCCTGGCTGGTGGAAGCCGGCTTCGACCAGGTCCGGTTGCTGGACCAGTCCCGGACCACCACTCAGGAACAGCGCCCGACGCGCTGGATGAGCGGGCACTCCCTGGCGCATGCCCTGAACCCGAACGATCCCGGGCAGACCATCGAGGGGCATCCGGCACCATTGCGTGCCTGCATCGTTGCAGAAAAACCCGTCTGAATTTCGAGGTCCAGTACCTGGCGCGGGCTACTCCTCCAGGTACTGGCGTTTGCCTTCTACCGTCTCCCACTGACCGGCATCCTCCGGGGCTGGGATGGTGGTGGCCAGAACCGGCCACTTCAGGGACAGCCGTTCGTTGAGAGCCAGAAATTCCTGCTGTGATTCCGGCAGGTCCTCTTCGCTGTAGATGGCGTTGACCGGGCACTCCGTTTCACACATGGCGCAGTCGATGCAGTCCTCGGGATCAATAACCAGCATGTTCGGTCCTTCATGGAAGCAGTCGACCGGACACACTTCCACGCAGTCCGTGTACTTACACTTGATGCACGATTCAGTGACTACGAATGTCATGGGATTTGGAACGGGCGAATGCTGTACCCGGCACGCATGGTAGCAAATATGGACAGCTGCAAGAATCTGCCCTGCGAGGGATGGGAAAACTGTGAGGCTGTCCATTCATGGCCGTTCTTGCCCCAGGTGTTTGAGCCTGTAGAGCACCTGCAGGGCATCGTTGGGGCTCAGCTCATCCGGGTCCACGTCCTCCAGGAATTCGATCATCGGGTGGTTCAGCCGGTCTTCGAGCCTGAGGCCCAGTTGCGCTGCGGATGCAGGCTTCGTGGATTTTTCCGTGGCGTGCTCGAGTTGCCTCAGCTTGAGCCTGGCACCGGCAATCACCGACTTGGGAATGCCGGCCAGCTGGGCCACCTGCAGGCCGTAACTCTGATTGGCAGGGCCCTCCTTGACGGCATGCAGGAAGATGATCTGGTCGCCATGCTCCACCGCATCGATATGCACATTGCAGATGTTCTCGAAATGCTCCGGCAACTGCGTGAGCTCGAAATAGTGGGTTGCGAACAGGCTGTAGGAGCGGTTGACCGTGCTGAGATGCTCGGCACAGGACCAAGCCAGGGAAAGCCCGTCGTAAGTGCTCGTACCGCGTCCGATCTCATCCATGAGTACCAGGCTGGACGCGGTGGCATTGTTGAGGATGTTGGCGGCTTCCGTCATCTCGACCATGAAGGTGGAGTAGCCGGCACTGAGATCGTCCGAGGCGCCGATGCGTGTGTAGATGGCCTCCAGGGGACCCAGGATGGCAGACTCGGCCGGCACGTAGCTGCCGGTATGGGCGAGCCAGCTGATCAGTGCGATCTGGCGCATGTAGGTGGATTTGCCGCCCATGTTCGGACCGGTGATGATCAGCATCTTGCGCGAGTCATCCATGCGGGCGTCATTGGCCGTGAAGGGGCCTTCCTGGACCTGCTCGATCACCGGGTGCCTTCCCTGCTTGATGTCGATACGGTTTTCATCGGTGAATTGCGGTCGCACGTAGTTCAGGGCCCGGGCCCGTTCTGCCAGCGTGACCAGCGCATCCAGCTGCGCGAGTCCCAGTGCGCAGGTTCGCAAGGTGTCCAGTTCTTCGATCAGTTCATCCAGGAGTTGCTCGTAGAGGAATTTCTCCCGCTTCAGGGCACGCTCCCGTGAACTCAGGACTTCGTCTTCGAATTCTTTCAGCTCGCTCGTGATGTACCTCTCGGTGTTTTTCAGGGTCTGCCTGCGCGTGTAATGCTCGGGGACCTGGTCTGCATGGGAACGCGAAACCTCGATGTAGTAGCCATGCACACGGTTGTAGGCGACCTTCAGCGATGCGATCCGGGTGGCGAGTTTCTCGCGCTGTTCAAGGTCCAGCAGGAACCGGCTGGCATCCGTGTGCATGCTGCGCAACTGGTCCAGCTCTTCGTCGCAGCCCGGGCGGATGACACCGCCGTCTCGAATCAGCGCAGGCGGATCATCGGCCAGGCTGCGCTCCAGAATGGAGCTCAGCGACTCCAGTCCATCGAGCATGTGCGAGCATTCCTGCAGCAGCACTTCGCCGTAATGTGCGATGGCCTTTCGAATCCCGGGGGCTGCTGCCAGGGTAGACCGCAAGGCATCGAGATCACGGGGTTGTGCGGTGCGCAAGGCGATGCGGCTGCGGATGCGCTCGATATCGTTCACCCCGCCGAGCCTCTCCTGCAGGGACTCGATTTCGTTGAATTCGATCAACTGTCCGATGGCCGAGAGGCGCTTTTGCAAAACGTCCCGGTTGCGGGTCGGCTGGCATAGCCAGCCACGCAAATGGCGTGCGCCCATGGTCGTTACGCTGCGGTCCAGCACGCCGATGAGGCTGTGTGTCTTTTGTCCCCGCGTGGACTGCTCGATCTCCAGGTTGGCCCTCGAAACACTATCGATCTGCAGGTACTCGTCATCCTTGTACAGCTGCAGCCCGTCGATGTGGGGCAGGGCGGATTTCTGGGTATCCTTGACGTACTGGAGCAGGGCCCCGGCAGCAGCGATCGCCAGGGGTTGATCCTTGCATCCATACCCGCCAAGGTCATGCACACCGAACTGCTTGCACAGGGCCGTGACCGCGCTCTCGGTCTCGAAGTGCCAGACCGGCAGGTGCCTGCATGCAATTCCATTTTTCATCACGAGCTCGGCATCTTCGGGCAGCAGCACTTCGGCGGGCTGGATGCGCTCGATCTCACCATCAAGCTGCGCTGTGTCGGGGCAGGTCTGCACGATGAACTTGCCGGTGCTGAGGTCGAGGTAGGCCAGTCCTGCGGCATCCCCGGTCGGGCATACGGCCAGCAGGTAGTTTTCCCGGTTGTGTTCGAGCAACTGGCTCTCGGTCACCGTGCCGGGCGTGATGATCCGGGTCACCTTGCGCTCCACCAGGCCCTTGCTGTCGGCTGGGTCGCCTACCTGGTCGCAGATCACCACCGACTCGCCCCGGCGCAGCAGCTTGATCAGGTAGTTTTCAACGGCATGCACGGGCACTCCGGCCATGGGAACCTCGTCTGCAGCATTCTTGTTTCGTGAAGTCAGGGTCAAATCCAGCAGCTTCGCGGCATGGATGGCGTCCTCGAAGAACAGCTCGAAGAAATCGCCCATCCGGTAGAACAGCAGCATGTCCGGGTGCTCGGCCTTGATGCGCAGGTACTGCTGCATCATGGGGGTGTGTTTCACGGGGGAGCGTGCGATCATGACAAAAGTCTAACCAAGAATAGAATATTAGACAGCATAAAATGGTCCCATGACCCAAACACCCTCACCCGAGATCCGAACCTTGCTGCAAGCGTTTGCAGGGCAGATGACAGACCACGGACTCAGATTGGCCACCGCGGAATCCTGCACCGGGGGACTGCTGGCCGAGTGGATGACCACGCTGCCCGGCAGCTCCAACTGGTTCGAATGCGGCTTTGTCACCTACAGCAACGCTGCCAAGGTCAACTTGCTCCAGGTCGCACCGCAGGCCCTGGAAATTCATGGTGCCGTGAGCCCGCAGGTGGCAGAACAGATGGCAAGCGGTGCCTTGGGTCTGAGCGGCGTCGATCTGGCCGTCTCGGTGACCGGGATTGCGGGACCGGACGGAGGCAGTACATCAAAACCTGTGGGCACAGTGTACATCGGTGTGGCCCGGCGCGACCGGCCGGTCGTCACGGCACACCGCGTGTTCGAGGGGGATCGCGATGCCGTTCGAGAGCAAAGTGCGCGCCTGGCACTTGCCCTTTTGATGGAGCACTGCCCCGGCGGATGATACAAACCGGACCGGTGCGCGTGCCGGATGTTTCGCGTGCACAGGCATCCCGGTATGATAAGGTGGCAACGCTAACGATACATACTGGACAGGGTGGAAAATACCCCTTATTTCGTACGGCAGTTCCAGGCAACTTGATCAACAGGTTTTTATTTGAAGTCAGAGGTGAGTAGTGGACGAAAATCGTAAAAAGGCACTTGATGCCGCGCTGGGTCAGATCGAGAGGCAGTTCGGCAAGGGCACGGTCATGCGCCTTGGAGACTCTTCTGCCACGCGCGACATCGACGTGATTTCGACCGGCTCGCTGGCCCTGGATGTTGCCCTCGGAATCGGTGGCCTGCCCAAGGGCAGGGTCACCGAGATCTATGGACCGGAGTCATCCGGCAAGACGACCCTGACGCTGCAGGTGGTTGCCGAATGCCAGAAACAGGGCGGGATTGCCGCATTCGTCGATGCCGAGCATGCCCTGGATCCCGTGTATGCGGAAAAAATTGGTGTCAACGTGGATGACTTGCTGATCTCGCAGCCTGATACCGGTGAGCAGGCGCTGGAAATCACGGACATGCTGGTGCGCTCCGGGGCGGTCAGTATCGTCGTGGTCGATTCGGTGGCCGCGCTGACCCCGCGCGCCGAGATCGAGGGAGACATGGGCGACTCGCACATGGGCCTGCAAGCCCGGCTCATGTCGCAGGCCTTGCGCAAGCTGACCGGCAACATCAAGCGTTCCAACACCATGGTCATCTTCATCAACCAGATTCGTATGAAGCTGGGGGTCATGTTCGGCAATCCCGAGACCACCACCGGCGGCAACGCGCTGAAGTTCTATGCCTCGGTACGCCTTGACATCCGCCGCATCGGCGCGATCAAGCAGGGCGATGAGGTTCTCGGCAATGACACCCGGGTCAAGGTCGTCAAGAACAAGCTCGCGCCCCCGTTCAAGAAGGCGGAATTCGAGATCCTCTACGGTGAGGGCATCTCGCGCATGGGCGAGATCATCGACATGGGCGTTCAAAACGGCATCGTCGACAAGGCAGGGGCCTGGTACAGCTACAACGGAGAACGCATCGGACAGGGCAAGGAAAATTCACGCGCCTGGCTGAAAGAGCATCCCGAGGTGGCGGGTGAGATTGAAGCCCGCCTGCGTGAGAAGCTGATGCCAAATGCTGGCAAGGTGCACCCTGATTCAGAAGAGGCGGAAGAGGCCGAAGCCACTGAAGCCTGAGCGTTCCATACGTGACACAGCACTTGGACTGCTGGCAAGACGGGAGCACACGCGCCTTGAACTAGCAGGGAAACTCAAAGCGAGGGAATTCCTAGCCAACGAAATCGAAGCCTTGCTGGATGGCCTGCAGCAGGAAGGCCTGCAAAGCGATGCGCGCTTTGCCGAAGGCTATGTCTATTCGCGCACGCGACGCGGCTTCGGGCCCCTGCGTATCCGCCAGGAACTGCAGTCGCGCGGTGTCACGGAATCCCTGGTGAGTGCACATATAGACTTCGAAGACCCGCAGTGGTTGCAACTGGCGTGCCGGGAGTACGGGAAAAAGTTCGGGGACAGCCAGGTGGGAAGTGTGAAAGAGCGGGCCCGGCGTATGCGCTACCTGCAAAACCGGGGATTTACCGGTGATATAATCCGCCAGACCTTTGCACGATTTGAGAGGGCTGAAACAGCGCCCGGCGCTGGAACGTAGGAGCGACTCTACGAGGCAGGGTGGACATGGAACACAGCGCGGAAATTCGCAACGCATTTTTACAATTCTTTGAGCAGCACGGTCACACCGTGGTGCCGTCCGCTCCGCTGGTGCCCGCAAACGACCCCTCCCTGTTGTTCACCAATGCTGGCATGGTGCAGTTCAAGGATGTCTTTCTAGGCAAGGAGTCGCCAGGCTATTCATGTGCGGTATCCAGTCAGCGCTGCCTCAGGGCAGGAGGCAAGCACAACGACTTGGAAAACGTTGGCTACACTGCCAGGCACCATACGTTTTTTGAAATGCTGGGCAACTTCAGTTTTGGCGATTACTTCAAGCGGGAAGCCATTCATTATGCATGGGATTTTCTCACCAAAGTTGTACAGCTTCCTGAAGATCGCCTTTGGGTTACGGTATACCGGGAGGATCAACAGGCAGCAGATATTTGGTTGAATGATGTTGGTGTAGATGCGCAGCGATTTGCCTTCATTGACGCTGAAGACAATTTCTGGGCCATGGGCGACACGGGTCCGTGCGGTCCGTGTACTGAAGTGTTTTATGATTTTGGTGAGGCGGTTGCAGGTGGGCCGCCTGGCACACCTGAACAAGAAGGGGATCGCTATACAGAGGTGTGGAATCTGGTCTTCATGCAGTTCGAGCGTGATAAGCAGGGCAAGCTTAC
>JAPOYL010000015.1 GCA_026706595.1 Gammaproteobacteria bacterium
CGTTTTGGATGGGCCGGGGAGTGGGGGGGTAGGTACGGTCCGTCTGTGGTCCGTGGCGGGCTGGGTCGGGGTGGGGGGGCGGCGGGGGGGGGTGGGGGGGGGGGGGGGGTAACTAGCAAGGTATATCAACTTCTTTCCGTTTGAATCTTGCACCCCACCTAGTGACTACGAGGCACCCTCATACAAATGAAAAGACTAGCGAATAATTCGTGAACGCAGTGTGATATATATGCCTATTTACATGATTACTATATGAATTTTCGAGAATAGCGCACGATGAAAGGGGTCATCGTAGCGCCCGAGTTTGGAGCTGTCCTCGCAGGACTACAAGACGCACAGACCCAAGCCTTTCATCAGCCATGGCATTCAGGCATTCAAACGCCGATGGCTTTCCAGTACCATACGCCCGGCATGGACTCCAGACCCCTGGCTTGACTGTACCGAGCCGTAGATTCTGGCACGATTGGACAGTACTCCCAGAAAATAAACATGATGAAAAATATCAAGACCTACGTATTCAATGCCTACGGGGCATTGCTGGACACCTACCTGCCGTTTGAGAAGTACCGCGATGAACTGGGCGAGAATGCCCTGATCATCTACAAGCTATGGCGCTCCAAGCGGCTGCAGTACTCCTCCCAGCTGAGCCTGATGAACCAGTACACGAGCTACGACCGGATCCAGAAGTACGCCCTGGACTTCGCCTGCGAGGTGTACGGAGTCAGCGATGAAGGCATCAAGAAAAAGATCCTCAAGGCGCACTCCGAGCTTACCTGCTACCCGGATGTCAAGGAGGTGCTGACTTCACTGAAAGAATCCGGCCTACAGACAGCCGTGCTGTCCAATGGTACCCCCCAGAAACTGAGCTCCACGCTGCGCCATGCCGGCATCGACCATCTTCTGGATGGTGTGTACTCGACCGCACAGGTGCACGCCTACAAGCCCTCGCCCGCAGTGTATGACTTTGTTGGAGAACAGCTTGGCTTGGCGCACAACAGGATCTGTTTCGTGTCCTCAAATTCCTGGGATATTGCGGGTGCGGCCTCCTACGGATTTACCTCGGTCTGGGTCAACCGCTATGGCCGAACCCCGGAGCACCTTCCGTACAAGGCCGATCACGAGATCAAGAGCCTGGGCGAACTACTGTCCTTGGAATAAAGGCGGCCCGGGAGAAGCGCCTGGGAGTCGAAACATAAGACCCGCCCACTTGGGCCAGCCACACTTTTTTAGTCCAAGCCAAAACAGATTATGGGGTCCTCAACAGCTTTCGGCGCACAACGATGTCACACCCGTCATTCGTGCATTGAAGTCCGCCGTTGTCATTGCGTACCTTTGAGCCGAAGGAGCGGAATTTCTGGTCCAGAACCCTCTTCCTCAGTGCCTGGCCATGGTTGATCTCGCCGAGATCGACCTGGGTTACCACACCGAGATCTCGGCCATCGACTACCAGCCGGCCCTTGATTGAGTGCCGCCAAAACCGGTACGAGCCGCGGTAAAACGCACTGCTCCGGAGGTCGTCGTTGTCTTCGCTCAAATCACGCGTGAACTTGACGGACACGGTCCCGAACTTGGTAGCCACCGAATAGTCACCGCGATGATCTCTCGGCATCGCAGCAACCTTCACCAATACGGTCGGATCAACGCGTTCAAACGCCGCCTTCCACTCGTTCGCAGACGCTGGCACCAGTCCGTTCACGATCCTGGCTGCGTGTATCCGGTCCGCCCGGGCGGTCAGTTCCGCCTCCACGGCAGCCAGCAACGCCGTCGAGTTGGTCACGACCAAGGGGTAATACTGCAGTCTGCAGAGCTTGGAGTTTTGATACGTCTTGCCGCCCACGGTGACTGCATGGTCGAGCTGAAATATCGTTCTCAGGTACTTTCCACCGTATTCACCGTCACACCAGACGTCGCAGTGGCTGAAGCGCGAACTGTAGAGCCGCAGTACCGTATCGTCTCCGAGCCGCCATTGCCTGGAGCGCCGTGTAGCGATGAACTCCATGCCGTCACCTACCGTGGCCAACACACGGAAGTCTCCCCTCTTGGCGCCTTGTGCAAGATAGGTCCTGCCGTCGGTAGCCGACCTCGGATAAAGAAAAAAGGCGAAGTCCCCGCCGACATTGATCTGCACTGGGATGCCCTGGACATCGGTTTCACCCCGGATATCGTGGAACAGTGAATAGTTGTCCTTGGCGCCAACACCGCTACGACCTTGCACGAATCTCCAGTAGTGCCGATTGGGAACGATGGAATCCAGCTCGCGTTTCTCGGTCTTGATGCCCACAAAGACGTCTTCGACTATCCTGTAGTAGGGGTATTCGTCAACGTGCTGGAACACGTAACGAAAGCGATTGCTATCAAACGACTCGCTCGAATGGCCGTAGTCGACTGAGGCAAGCTCCTGGAAGCAGTCTTCGTCGGTCAGTGCCGCCGCCGTGGCATTGCCGCCGATGAGTGGGGCAACCCAAACGATGAACCATATCCACCGGCGGCAGAGGCCACGCCACGAAGGGCGATAAGCATAATGCGCCGTCATCGGGCTAGCTCAGGCTTATTTTCAAGAACTTGCGCTTGCCGACCTGGAAGATGCCCGAGGTTCCGGCACTCAGGCGCAGGTCCTCATCCTCCACCTTGCTGCCGTCGATTCGAACGGCCCCCTGGCGGATCATGCGCATGGCCTCCGAGGTGCTGCTGACCAGCCCGGCTTCTTTCAGGAGATTGCGGATCGGGATCTCTTTGCCCCCACAGTCGATGCTTTTCTCCTGGATCTCCTCGGGGATGGCGCTTTTCTGGAAGCGCCGGATAAAATCCTCCTTGGCGGCCTTTGCGGACTTTTGGTCATGAAAGCGCTCGGTGATCTCAAGCGCCAGCTCGAACTTGACGTCTCTCGGGTTCCTGCCCTGCCCCACGGCCTTGCGAAGGGACTCGATCTCTGTCATCGGGCGAAAGCTCAGCAACTCGAAGTAGCGCCACATCTTTTCATCGTCGATGCTCATGAGCTTGCCGAAAATTTCATTGGGCGCCTCGGTGATGCCGATGTAGTTGTCGAGCGACTTCGACATCTTCTCCGGGCCCTGGGTCACGCCCTCCAGGATCGGCAGGGTCATGACCACCTGAGGCGGCTGGCCGTGTTCCTTTTGCAGTTCGCGCCCCACCAGCAGGTTGAATTTCTGATCGGTTCCGCCAAGCTCCAGGTCCGCTTCCAGGACCACCGAGTCATAACCCTGCACCAGCGGATACAGCAGTTCGTGGATGGCAATGCCCTGTCCGGACTCATACCGCTGCTGGAAATCATTGCGCTCCAGCATGCGTGCCACCGTGTACTTGGACGCCAGCTTGACGAGATCGGTCGCGCTCTGGGTATCCATCCAGGTGGAGTTGAACTCGATCCGCGTGGTCTCGGGATCGAGGATCCTGAACACCTGCTCGCGGTAGGTCTCGGCATTTTCCTGCACCTGCTCGCGCGTCATCGGTTTCCGCATGGTGTTCCTGCCGGTCGGGTCCCCGATCATGCCGGTAAAGTCACCGATCAGGAAAATGATTTCATGGCCGGCCTGCTGGAACTGGCGCAGCTTGTTGATGAGCACGGTGTGCCCGAGGTGCAGGTCCGGTGCCGTGGGATCAAAGCCCGCTTTCACACGCAAGGGCTTGCCGGTGGCGAGCCGGGCCTCCAGGTCCTCGGCCACGATCACTTCCTCGGCCCCGCGGACCAGTTCCTCCATGGAAATCCTGTCAGTCATCCGGTCTTTCCGCACGGGCCCCTGGTCGGACAACCGCCCTCGCTTTTAATGACCCGCCGATTTTGCTAAATTCTGCCAAGCTCTGAGAGAACAGGGACGTCACCATATGCAGAAATCCAAGATTATTCTTTTGAACAGTGTGTCCATGGTTGAAGGTCCATCTTAAAGTATGGGAACTTCCCAAAAAAGGCCGGCACGCAGCTTTCCCCTGATTCCTCTGGCAACGGTACTGGTGGCTGGCCTGCTGGTCGCAGCAGCCATCCTGATCACCCCACCCGGGCAGTCTACACCAGGCGGTACGAATCTAGCCAATGCCGCCATGCAGGTGACCGACCTGCCATTGAAGCAGCTTTCCCCCCAGGCGTTTGCGGATGTTGAACGTGACCTGGATGCGACCGAAACACCTGAACCAACCACACCCGTGCATGCGGGCAAGCCGACAACCGTGGTGGTGAAACGAGGGGACTCGCTCTCGGCAATCTTCATGCGCCTTGGAATCTATTCCAACCTGGCCCAACTCCTGAAACCGGGCGAGGATCACCGGGCGCTTGAGCGGATCTACCCGGGACAAAAGCTCGTCTTCACACTCAGCGGAACACGGCTGGACCGTCTGGAGCTGGTACAGACCCCGTACCGCTCCCTCGTGTATTCCCGGAACAATGATTCCTTCGTAGCCGAAACCCTGCACCGGCAGCTGGACACGATCCTGCAATATGCCGGCGGCCACATTGACTCCTCGCTGTATCTCGCAGGGCACAGGGCCGGGATGTCCGATACCCTGATCCAAGACCTGGTGCACATCTTTCGCTGGGACATCGATTTTGCGCTAGACCTGCGGGTCGGCGACAGCTTCTCCATCCTGTATGAGAAACATCTTCTGGACGGAGAGGAAGTGGAGGATGGTGAAATTGCGGCAGCCGAGTTTGTCAACAAGGGCATCACTTACAGGGCCTATCGCTACACCGATGAAAGTGGCCGTACCGACTACTACACACTGGAAGGCAAAAGCCTGCACAGGACGTTCCTTCGAACCCCTGTGAAAATTGCCCGGATCAGCTCCTACTTCAACCCGAGAAGGCGCCATCCCATCCTGAACGTCATTCGTGCGCACCGGGGGGTCGACTATGCGGCGCCTACTGGCACGCCGATTCAGGCCACGGGAGCCGGTCGGGTCATTTATCGTGGCACCAAGGGCCAGTATGGGAAGATGATCGTGCTCCGGCACGGCAACATCTACTCCACCCTGTATGCGCACATGTCCAGGTACGCCCGCGGCACTGGCGTTGGCAGAATGGTCAAGCAGGGCCAGACCATCGGCTACGTGGGCAGCACGGGCCTCTCGACCGGCCCGCACCTGCATTACGAGTTCCGTGTCAACGGCGTCCACCGCAACCCGCTGAAGGTCAAGCTGCCGCAAACCAAATCCCTGCCCAAGGCCGAGATGGACCGTTTCCTGGCCACGATCCATGCTCCCGCCAGGCAACTCGACGCCTACGCACTGAATCGACTGGCCCTGCAGGCTCTGTAGGCCCGCACTTTCCAGAGTAGCCTCACATATAGCAAACTGTAGCCCTCAACGAGGAGCAGTGTGTACAGAATATGGCCAGACTTTTCATCGGGCTGATGTCCGGCACCAGCGTGGATGCCATCGATGCCGTGCTGATGGATTTGTCAGGCTCGGACACCCGCCTGCTTGCACACTTCAGCCAGCCCATCGATGTGGACCTGAAACGCGAAATCAACCGCGTCATTGCCGCCAGGGCCTGGCCCCAGGAGACCACAGCACTCGATTCGCGGTTTGCAGCGGCATCTGTTGAGGTCATTGCCCGCCTGCTGGAGGAGGCCGCGGTCCGCGCGGACCAAGTGGAAGCCGTGGGCAGCCACGGGCAAACGGTGTTTCATGACCCGCAGGGCACGCCACCGGTCTCGATCCAGCTCGGCAACGCCGGGGAGATCGCGCACGGTGTGGGAATTCCGACGGTCGGCAATTTTCGCAAGGCGGATATCGATGCCGGAGGCCAGGGTGCCCCGCTCGCCTGTGCCTACCATGCCAGAGTATTTCGCAGCGAACACGAAGACCGGGCCATCCTGAACCTGGGAGGCATCGCCAACCTCACCTTCCTGCCGCAGGACCCGTCCCTGGATATCACAGGCTTTGATACAGGACCTGCGAACACACTATCGGATGCCTGGGTCCAGCACTGCCGGGGGCTTGATTTCGACCAGGATGGCGACTGGGCGAAAAGCGGCACCGTGGACCGGGATTTGCTTGAGCGGATGCTTGAAGACCCCTATTTCAGGCGCCCTCCGCCGAAATCCACCGGTCGCGAGACGTTTAACCTCGACTGGCTGCAGTCCATGCTTGCCCGGCATGAGAAGCCCCTGTCGGAGCAGGACGTGCAGGCGACCCTGGTGGAGTTCACGGCACAATCCATTGCCCAGGCCATGCACGCCCACCCGTCACCGGTAGCACGTGTGCTGCTGTGCGGCGGGGGAAGCCACAATGCCTACCTGGTCTCGTGCCTGGAGCACGCACTGGCGGGCCTGCCCGTGGAATGCACCGATGTGCACGGAGTCCCCTCGAAGTGGCTTGAGGCCATGGCATTCGCCTGGCTCGCCAAACAGGCCGTGGACGGTGAGCCTGCCAACCTGCCCAGTGTCACCGGGGCCTGCCGGGACGTGGTCCTCGGTGAGGTCCACCGGCCGAAGTGAGGGTTTGGGCTGGCCACAAAAAAAGGCGCCCTGTGGGCGCCTTTTCTGGATAAGATCAGGCTGGCTTCTTAGCCTGGAGAAAATGAGGAACCACAGCCGCAGGTCGTCTGCGCATTGGGGTTTCGAATGACGAACTGAGCCCCTTCCAGGCCTTCCGTGTAATCGATTTCGGCTCCCATCAGGTACTGGAAGCTCATCGGGTCGACCAGCAAGGTGATGCCGCCGTTTTCGACCGAGGTGTCCCCGTCCTGGAAGTTCTCGTCAAAGGTGAATCCGTACTGGAACCCGGAGCATCCACCGCCGCTCACGAATACGCGAAGCTTGAGGTCCTGGTTGTCCTCTTCCTCGATGAGCTGCTTGACCTTGTTGGCAGCAGCATCCGTGAATACCAACGATGGGGGTGGTGCGGTTGCGGTTTCAGTTGCGGACATGACTGTACTCCGTGCCAAAAACTGTAATCTACAGCGTATAAGTACTAGACCTCAATTCCCTAGTCAATATCCCGAAAGTAGCTGCCTACAGGGTATCCGGAGGATTGCTAGAGAGATTGCTGGAGGGCTGGCAGACCAGCTTTCCGTTGACCTCGGCGCCCACGGTCATGCCCAGCGAGGTGTAGTAAATGTCGCCGTTGATCTTGGCACCGGCTTTCAGCTCGATGCCTTCGCTGGCATAGATGTCGCCGTGCACGGTGCCGTCGATGATGATGGAGGTGCCACGAATTTCACCCTCGACCACCCCCATCTCGTTGATGACTAGCACACTCTTATCCTCGCTCTTTGCCATGACATTGCCCTCAACCGTGCCTTCGATCTGCAGCCCGCCGCCGTAATAGACATCGCCGACCACCTTGGACATCGGGCCGACCAGGGTATCGATCTGGACCGCCTTGATTTTTTTCCTAAATGCCATATTCATTCCTCCGATCGCACCGTGTGAAGCTCATTCCGCTCGTAGACCTCGTCCCAACTGTAACTTGCGACAACCGGCTTGCTCTTTTTACCGTCCCGAAGCAACTCCACCTGCACTTCGCTCGGTGCGAAGTCCTCAGGCAACGACAGGCTGCCTGATATCTCCTGAAAATACCTGAAAGAAAATCTCGGCGCATCCTTCTTGCGTGCCCCGCGAGTGGCTTCAACCACGAGTTCTTTCGCCACTCCCTGCTGTTCGCCAGCCACACTGAGGCCAATCACCCCAGAAACCTTTTCCCTTTTCCTGGCCACGCCGGTCAGGATCAGACGGTAGTCAAACTCACCCGCAGTGTCGCCTGCCTGCATCTGCAAGGCCCTCACCTGCACTGCGGTGTTGTCCGCATCGGGCGAGTAGAGTGTACGATAAAAATGAAGCTCCTGGGTCAGCTGCAGCAACTCGGCATCCTTCTCGCGCATCATGGATTTCAATTCCTTTAGCGCTACCGACTCGGCTTCTGCATTTCGCTTGGCAAGCGCCACCTCGTTCTTGAGCCGGTCGTTCGACTTCTCCAGCGACCGGATCACCTTGTTCTTGTCCGAGACCTCGGACGCCACCAGGTCTTCCAGGAAGGGCAGATTCCTGCTCATTGTGCCAAGCCCAAAGGCGATGGCCATTGCGACCAGAAAAATCAGGACGATCTGGATGCGCGACACCGGGCGTGCAAAAGGTTCTCGGATGCGAATATTCCGTGCCATCGTCCTGACAAGACCGAAACCGGCGAAGGCCTACGGGAAAAGGCCCGCGGCCTGGAGCCCTGAGGTTTCATCCAGGCCGAACATGAGATTCATGTTCTGCACGGCCTGCCCTGCCGCCCCCTTGACCAGATTGTCGATTACCGACAGCACGACCACCATATCGCCACCGTTGGGCCGTTGGACGGAGATTCGGCAGGAGTTGGAGCCGCGCACGTGCTTGGTCTCCGGCAGGGCATCGCCCTGCAGGACCTCGACAAAGGGCTCCTTCGAAAACCGCTGCCGGTAGATGGAGTCCAGATCGGCGGTGCGGTCCACGCCCTGCACGTAGACGGTGGCAAATATGCCTCGCACCATGGGCACGAGATGCGGGGTGAACGTCAGGTTCACCGGGGCCTCGCTGATGCCTTGCAGCTCCTGCGTGATCTCCGGCCAGTGCCGATGGGCAGCCACGTTGTACGCCTTGAAATTTTCCCCGGCCTCGCTGAACAGGGTCGGTACATTAGCACCCCGCCCGGCACCGCTGACCCCGGACTTGGCATCCGCGATCAGGGGGAATTGCCCGGCCAGGCCCTGCTCAAGCAGGGGCAGGACGGCCAGGATGATGGCCGTGGGATAGCAGCCTGGATTGGCGACCAGGCGCGCGCTTCGGATGTCCTCGCGATGCACCTCGGGAAGACCATAGACGGCCTCCTGCAGTAATTCCGGGCAGGCATGCGCCTGCTTGTACCAATGCTCCCAGGTGGCTGCATCCTTGATCCTGAAATCCGCTGCCAGATCGATGACCCGGACCCCGGCTTCGAGCAGCTCCGGCACCATGTGCATAGCGGTGCCGTTGGGTGCGGCAAAAAAGACGCACTCGCACTGCTTGAGTTCGGACGGATCAGGCGCAACGAATTCCAGTTCGCCCAGGCCGGACAGGTGGGGATACAGTGCGGCAAGCGCATTGCCGGCCTCGCTTCGTGAGGTCACGGCCTGCACGCGAGCCCCGGGGTGGGTGGCGAGCAGGCGCAGCAGTTCCGCACCGGTGTATCCGGTTCCTCCGACTATTCCGACAGAAATCATTTTGGCTGGTCCATGTTGGGATCCCGTGCATCATACAAGATTCACACAGGCAGCCAAAAGCCGGACCCTGACCCGGATTACCTCTGGCATAATCCCTGCTATGAAAAAGCTGCCGCGCTTCAGAAGCTTCATCCACACTGCGCTCGAGGACCTGCGGTTGCGCACCTCAAGGCCCGACGCGCTGGCCCTGCTTGCGGTCCTGAGCGTGATCGCCGGACTGGCAACGGGCCTTGTGATCGTGTCCTTCCGGCTGCTGATCGAATATGCCCAGCTGCTTTTTCTGCCGGACAATGCGCCCGGAAACTTTGAAGGGCTGCCGCTCGCTTTTCGCATTGCACTGCCCGTGGCCGGGGCACTTCTGATTGCACTGGTATTCAGGCTCTGGGCACAGGGGCAGAACACCGTGGGCGTACTGCACGTCATGGAACGACTTTCCTACAACCGGGGATACCTGGGTCTGCGGGGCCTGATACTGCAGTACGTGGGGGCAGCACTTGCCATCATCTCGGGACAGTCCATGGGGCGCGAAGGCCCTTCCGTGCACCTGGGAGCGGCCACCGGCAGCCTCCTGGGACAGCGCCTGACGCTCCCGGACAATGCGATCCGCACGCTGATCGCCTGCGGGGCTGCCGCCGGCATCAGCGCCTCGTTCAATACCCCGCTGGCCGGTGTGATCTTTGCCCTGGAAGTGGTGATGATGGAGTATACGCTGGCCGGGTTCCTGCCAGTCATCCTGGCGGCCGTCAGTGCCACAGCGATTTCCCGGGCCGTGTTCGGGGCAGAACCCGTATTCTCCGTGCCCAACTTCGAGTTCATCACCCTGCTTGAGCTTCCCTACATTGTCCTGCTTGGAATGGTTACCGGGTTTGCCGCATTTCTCTTTATTTTCCTGACCCGGTTTACGGCACACGCCGGGCGCGAACTGCCTCTCTGGAAACGATTCCTGATCGCGGGCTCCATCACGGGCGTCTTGGCCGTGTTCGTCCCGCAAATCATGGGGCTGGGCTACGACACGGCCAGCAGCATCCTGCAAAACGAGATCGGGCTAGTCCTGCTGCTCATGATATTTGCAGCCAAGGTGGTGGCCACTGCCTGCAGTGTAGGACTCGGGCTGCCGGCTGGGCTGATTGGCCCAACCTTCTTCATCGGGACATGCCTGGGCGGCATGATGGGTATCCTCGGGCAATGGGCGATCCCTGGACCCACCTCTTCCCCGGGTCTGTATGCCCTGATCGGCATGGGTGCGATGATGGGCGCAGTCTTGCAGGCTCCGCTTGCGGCACTGACCGCAATCTTTGAACTGACCCGAAACTCGAACGTGATCCTGCCCGGGATGCTGGCAATCGTTACGGCGGGGCTGACGGCCAGTGTGCTGTTTGGCCAGCACTCCATCTACCGCACGCTGATGCGAGAACGCGGCATGGATTATCGTCACAACCCCCTGGGGCAGGCCTTCGGACGGGTGGGCGTGGTCAACATCATGAACCGCAACATCAAGAACAGTCCCCGGGCGGTCACACCCGGGCAGGCCAAGGAACTGGTCAAGGGCGGAACGGAGTGGATCGTCATCCTGGAAGACTCCGGTACGTCTATACTGGCAGCGAAGGATCTGACCAACTTCCTGATGGAGAACGAAGTGCTCGGTGAGACTGACATCGATCTCATGGAAATTCCTGCCAGGCGCTTGCGGGCAGGATTTACCGATCTGAAGGCCACCGTCAGTTCCGCGCGTGAGCAGTTCTTGAGGGAAAACGTGGAAGCGCTGTGCATTCGCAGTTTCTCAGTCGAAGGCACGGCCAAGATCTACGGCGTGCTCACCTTTGCCAGCCTGAAGAGTTCCTACTTCACCTAGCCACCACTGTACGAGTCACCCAATATGCTCTGGATCAAGGCCTTTCACATTGTTTTCGTCATCACCTGGTTCGCAGGACTGTTCTACCTGCCGCGCCTGTTCGTATACCACGCGATGTCGACCGACCAGGCCAGCCAGGAGCGCTTCAAGATCATGGAGCGGAAACTTTTCCGGGGAATCATGACGCCGAGTGCGGTACTGGCGCTCCTGTCCGGCATTGCCATCCTCCATTACGTACCGGGCTTCCTGCACACCGGCTGGATGGCCCTCAAGCTCGCACTGGTCGGGTTGCTGATTTTCTATCACGTCTGGTGCGGCGTGATCCTGAAGGCATTCCGGGAAGACAGGAACACCCGCTCCCATGTATGGTACCGCTGGTTCAACGAGGCGCCCGTACTGGCCCTGGTGGCCATCGTCGTGCTGGTGACCGTCAAACCCTTCTGAGCGTCACACATTCTTGTGCACAAGGGCTTAAAATACCTAATCCCCTGCACCGTTGAGTGAACCCTGCTGCCATGGCCCTTGTTTTTCTCGATCTCGATGAAACCCTGCTGGACGGGGACAGTGACTATGAATGGGGCCGCTATCTCGCTACCACCGGCAAGGTGGACCGCACCACGTATGAAAAGGAAAACGAGCGCTTTTACCGGGAGTACCTCGCAGGCACGTTCGACATCCTGGAATTTCTCGACTTCGCCCTCAAGCCGCTGGCTGAAAATTCCTACGCCGAGCTGTGCCGATGGCGGAGCCGGTTTGTCGAGACCCGCATCCGGCCGATGATCAAGGCCAAGGCCCATGAACTCATCAGCCAACACCGCGAGGCCGGTGACGAGCTGGTGATCATCACCTCGACCAACCGCTTCATCGTCGAGCCGATCTGTGAACTACTGGAAATTGAGAACCTGATCGCCACTGAACCGGCGCAGGAGAACGGGGAGTTCACGGGTGCGGTTGAAGGCATTCCCTGCTTCGGGCCGGGCAAGGTCACGCGTGCTGACCAATGGGCCGACTCCTGCTCCAAGAGCCTGCAAGACAGCTACTTCTATACCGATTCCTTCAATGATTTGCCACTGCTTGAGCATGTCGGCTTCCCGGTCGCGGTTGATGCCGACGAGAAGCTTGCGGCCCATGCGAGCAAGCTCGGCTGGAAGCAGATCAGCCTGAAATCATAGTCGCGCAGCGCAAACGTCAGAATGCGTGACCGAATTCCTGCTCGTAACGCTCCCTGAACTCGTCCGGGGTAATGCTGTGGTTCTGGGTGCCGGGGTGCGCCACCTTGATAGCACTGATCAGCGAGGCGATGCGGCCGCTGACTTCCCAGTCCAGGCCGTTCATCAGGCCAAACAACAGCCCGCCGCGATAAGCGTCTCCGCAACCGGTCGGGTCCTGCACCGAACCAGCCCACACCGCCGGGATCTCGATGCGGCTGCCATCGGTATGGATGGCGGACCCCTTGCTGCCGTAGGTCACGATCATGGCCTCCACCTGTTCGGCGATCTTCTGGATTCCGAGGCCGGTGCGCTCCTGCAACAATTCCGACTCGTAATCGTTCACGCAGATGTAGCTGGCCTGCTCGATGAACGACAGCAGTTCATCGCCGTTGAACATGGGCATGCCCTGACCCGGATCGAAGATGAACGGGATGCCGGCTTCATGGCACTGCCGGGCATGCTGCAGCATGCCTTCCTTGCCGTCCGGCGAGATGATCGCAATGCTGATGTCCCCGTCGGAGGGCACATCGTTTTCATGCGAGTTGTTCATCGCACCCGAGTGGAACGCGGTGATCTGGTTGTCGTCCAGGTCCGTGGTGACAAACGCCTGCGCGGTGTATTCATGCCCGATCTTCTTGATGTAGCGCTGGCTCAAGCCGCACTGCTCGATCCATTCGGCGTAGGGCTCGAAATCCTGCCCCGCCGTGGCCATGATCTGGCCTTCACCACCCAGCAAGTGCAGGTTGTAGGCGATGTTGCCGGCGCATCCCCCGAATTCGCGGCGAATCTGCGGCACCATGAACGAAACATTCAGGATGTGCACTTTTTCCGGCAGGATGTGCTCCTTGAATCGACCCGGAAATACCATGATGGTATCGTAAGCCAGAGAACCGCAGATCAGGGCTGACATCGGTATGTCCTCTTACACGTTCCAAAAGTGGCTGGCATTCATGTATCTCAAGTTGCCCGTCCTGGCATGGGCTGAATAACGCGTCCGACAATAAAACAAATCAACTTTCGAATCCATGTGCACGAAAGAAAAACTGGTGTCCTGCTATTCCTGGCTGCGCCAGTATGGCTACAACGACTCACACAGCGGCAATGCCTCGTTCCGTGAGGGGGACACCGTCTGGATTACCCCTTCGGGGGCCTGTGCGGACACCCTGGCACCCGAGGACCTGGTGGCCTGCAGCATGCAGGGCGAGGCGGGTGAAAACGCATCGTTCGACATAAAACTGCATCTCGAAGTGTACCGGCAAAACCCCAAAGCGCGCGTGCTGCTGCACAGCCACGGGCCGTACAGCATTGCGGTCACCCTGGACGGGGAGGATTTCGTACCCGTGGATTTCGAGGGACAGCTGTATTTCCCGCGAGTGCCCGTACACAGCATCCCATACGAGCAATACGCCGAGCAGTCGCCGCAGGTGGTCGCGCGCGCCCTGAGCGAACACCGCATTACCGTGACCTGCGGGCACGGGGTCTACACCTGCGCCGAGTCACTGGACCTGGCATACAAATGGACGTGCTCGCTCGAGCAGTCCGCAAAGATCGCACACCTGGCAAGACAGATCGGGCGCTAGACCTCGATCATCTGGAAGTCGTCTTTCATCGCCCCGCATTCGGGGCAGCACCAGTTCAAGGGGATGTCCTCCCAGCGCGTGCCGGGAGCGATGCCCTCATCAGGAGCCCCGCGGGCTTCGTCGTAGATCCACCCGCAAATCACGCACATATATGTTTTATACTGCATTGATCCTGTTCTTGCGCACCTGCAATGAATGAAAGTACTGCATCGGTTCCTGTAGTAATGGCGATGTCTGGCTCGGACCCGACAGGCGGGGCGGGCATACAGGCCGACATTGAAACGCTGGCCAGCTTGGGCTGCCATACGGCGCCCGTGATCACGTCAATCACGGTTCAAAATACTACGAACGTGCAGAAAACTCTACAGGTTGATGAGCACATGATCATCGAGCAGGCCCGCGTCGTTCTGGAGGACATGGATGTCGCGGCAATCAAGATCGGCCTGGTCGGTAGCGTGGAAACCGCAGGTGCCATCCACTCACTGCTGATGGACTATCCCCAGCTGCTGGTGGTGCTGGACCCGGTCATCTGTGCGGGCGGGGGCAAGGTACTGGCTGACGACGGTGTGGTACAGGCCATCAACGCGCTGCTCACACCGCTGGTCAATGTCATCACGCCCAACCGCCACGAAGTGAAAATGCTGGCCCCGGAAGGGGATACGCTGGAGGCCTGTGCCATGGCCATCCTGGAGCGTGGGGCACATTACGTGCTGGTCACGGACAGCCAGGAGGATGCAAACGAAGTTCACAATGCCCTGTACGGCAACCACCGCAAGCTCAACTCGCATGCCTGGCCGCGCATGCCGGGACAGTACCACGGCACGGGCTGCACGCTGGCGGCGGCCATCGCCGGGCTGCTCGCCCACGGGCAGGAGGTGCTGTCCGCCGTCTACCAGGCGCAGGATTTTGCCTGGAAATGCCTGCAGTCGGCCCACCAGCTCGGCATGGGCCAGAAAATTCCCAACCGCTTTTACTGGGCCAAGTAACACGCCGGCCGGGGATCACCCGCCGTTCTGACAAGTCACCGGGTAATGCCGACCCTCAACGCAATCGCTTGCGGTCCATGGCAATCAGCAAGGTCGGAAGAAGCAGGAAATCCGCGATCAATGCAAACACGATCGTGATGGCGACCAGCATGCCGAGCGCCCAGCTCGGCTCGAATCCCGACGAGGAAAACACCAGGAAACCTGCCGCCAGGACCGCGGTCGTGGTCCAGAGCGCCTGACCCACCGTATTGAAGGAGAAGCGAACCGCATCGGGTGCGAGGAATCCCTCGCGCCGGGCTTTCAGGTACTTGCTCAGGAAATGGATCGTGTCGTCCACCACGATGCCGAGGACGATGGCAACCACGATCGATGCGGGCAGGCCCACGTAGCCGACAAGATAGCCCCACAGGCCGAAACTCATGGCCGCCGGAATGAAATTGGGCACCAGGCTGACGAGACCCAGGCGCACACTCCTGAAGGCCAGCACCAGTATCATCGAGATGAGAATCATGGCGATCACCGTGCCTTGCAGCATGCTGTAGATGTTGCGTTCGGTGATGTAGGCAAAGATCATGCTGATCCCCGAGGCCTGCGAAGTCACACCGGGCAGGTTGGCCGCCAGCCAGGCCTGGGCACGGTCTTCGAGCTGGCGCAGTTCGCGGGTGGACATGTCCCGGGCCATCACGGTCATGCGGGTGGCCGACTTGGCCATGTTGATGCGGTCGTTGAGATCCATGCCCTCGGGGAGCGAGAGCTCGTACAGCAGCAGGTATTGTGCAGCAAGTGCCTGGGTGTCGGGCAGCCGGTGGAATGTGGGGTCGTCTGCGTGCATGTTGCGGTTCAGGCGCTTCATGATGTCCGTGAAGGCCTGTACATTGGTGACTTCCGGCTGTTCGCGGTACCACTCGGCAAAGGCCTCCACGGCACGCAGGTAGTCCGGGTCGGTGATGCCGTCGACACGGCCTGCATCCAGCGAATACTCGAGCAGGTCCAGGCCGCTCAGGTTGTCGATGACAAAATCCGTGGAACGGCGAAGCTCGTACCGCTCATCAAAATACTCCGTCCAGTTGTCGGTCAACTCATTGCGCGGGATGCCCGAGATCAGGGCCACTGCGACCAGCCCCAGAAACCAGAACAGGAACGTTCGCCGGGCAATGACAAAGTCCGCCAAGCGATCGAAAAAACCGCGCCGCGCCGTTTGCACTTCCCGCACGTGCAGGGGAAAGACGGAAAGCAGCGCTGGCAGGAGCGTCATGGAATATACGAATGCCCAGAAAATGCCGAATGCCACGAAATTGCCCAGACTGCGAAATGGCGGCGAATCCGCAAAATTCAGGCTGAGAAATCCGATGGTCGTGGTCAGCGAGGTCAAGAACACGGGGTAGGCATTGATGCGTATGGACTCGACGATGGCCGCATTCTTGTCAAGCCCGCGCCGCATGGCAGACATGTACCCGGTGACCACATGGATCGAATGGGCGACCGTGACGGTCATGACGATGATGGGCACCCCGGCATTGCCGGGACTCAGGATCGTGCCAAGCCAGCCCGCAAAGCCCATGGTGGTACCGACCACGAACAGGGTCATGGTCATGATCGCGACTGTGCACCAGAGTGATCGCAAAAGGAACACCGCCACGAGCACGATGACAAGGAACACGATTGGTGTCAGGGTCAGCACGTCATCGCGGGTGGCATCGGCGAAGGCCCGGTTCATGACGATGCTGCCGGTCATGTAGAAGTCAACGCCCGGATAGCGGGCACGGGCCTCGTCCAGCAATACATTGAGATAGTCGGTAATCTCGACGATTGCCTGGTCGGGCTTCTCAGGCAAGACGAAATTGATCAGCAGGCCACCGACACGCCCGTCATGGGAAATGATGCGCCCGGTCAACTCGTCTGCACCGAGCGCGGTGGCCCGGGCCCGTGCAAGCTCGGCATCACTTAACGCACGTGCATCCTCGACCAGCGGGGCGACGACCAGGTCATCGCCGAATGCCTCGCTGTGCAGGTAGTTGGTCAGCGAGTCCACCCGGCTGGAATACGGGGTTCGCCATGCCGCTTCGGTCAGTTCTTCAAAGGCACCCAGCACTTCACGCGTGAAGGTCTCGCCGTCGCGGGGGGCCACTGCAATCAGCAGTCGATCCGAGGTGGAGTACGTATCCCGCAGCGTATCCAGGGCAGCCAGTTGCGGGTTGCCCTCGTCGAACAGGATGCGGTAGTCATTGGTGATGCCGAGAAAGACCGCGCCCACGGCCGTGACCAGCGTCAGCGCCATGGCAGCGCCTATGACCCACCCGCGATGGCCCAGGACCCAGGTCACCATACGTTCCAGCAACTGGTGGTTCTTGTCGAAAAGTGCCTTCATAAACCTCTACACTGCCTAACGGGGTAACGAACCGGCCCCAACGGGAAGGCGCGGACTAGTGGCACGGGATACACCTCCCTGTCGTACGGCACCATGAGAAGACTGAAAATCTGGCACTCTTTTGAGTTCACACTTCAGGATATAGTTTTACAAAGTATAGTGCGCTGAAACCTGCCGACATAATCCCCGTGTTACATCTCACCGGATAGCAAGATATTGCTGCCGACACTGTCTTCCAGGGCACTATGCCTGTTGCCGCCCGTCCGTGCACACCTGTCTCGGTCCACCCTGCCATGCACCCGGGTCGTCACGCTCGCGACCCGTCCTTCCAAAAAGTGTTCCTGACATCGTTGACTGTATTATTACAGTCAAGTAGACTGTATTAATGAACTGTAAATATACAGTTAGGAAGGAATCATGATTGCTCAAGCTGAACAACTGCTACAACGTGGCCCCAGTGTCACCCGTTCACTGTTGCCGGCGATATTTGCCATTTTCAGTCAGTGGAAGCTCACTGGCGCCCAGCAGATGACCTTGCTGGGGCTCAGCAACGAGAAGACCCTGTACAACTGGAAGAGCCACCCGGAAAAGGCCAAGCTGACACGGGATACGCTGGAGCGCACCAGCTATATCCTGGGGATCTACAAATCCCTGCAAATCCTGTTCCCTGACCCGACGTTGGCCGATCAGTGGCTGGCTACGCCCAATGACAACCTGTTGTTCAACGGCATGGCACCGCTGGACCGGTTGCTGGTGGGGCAGGTGGTGGACTTGGCCGTGGTCAGGAATTTCCTTGATGCGGAGCGAAGTGGCTGGTGATCGACGTCGATGCCCTGCCCCTGAGCGAGATAGACGAGCCCGTCTATCGGGTCGTTCTGTCCCGCTATCCGCAGGTCAGCCTGTTCGAGCACGTCTCCAGCCCCCAGGATTGGGACACACTCTATGCCGTCGAGTCCCTAACCAACCCCAGACTGCGCGATGAAGTGGGCGACATTCGCGTGGTGCGACCGCAAGACCGGGTGTACGGCGAGGGTGCTTCCTGGATCATGGCGGCTTTTACCCACCCGCCGGTCGACGGTCGGGGCGGACGATTCAACCGGGACTTTGGTGCCTACTACTGTGCGCCTGATGAGGCGGTCACCATTGCCGAGTCTTCGTTTCACCGGGCGCGATTCCTCCGTGAATCCAGGGTAGAAAAAACGACCCAGGAAATGCGCGTGATACGTGCGCAACTGGGACCCGCCACTTTGCATGACGTGCGACAACTGACTGGGCATGCCATTTACCATCCAGATGATTACAGCGAAGCACAGCAACTCGGATACGCATTGCGGGATGCTGGTAGCTTTGGCATTCGCTACCAAAGTTTGAGAGCGGATGGGGAGTGTTTTGGCGTATTGCGTCCCAGAGTGCTCTCGGACGCCATTCACTGGCGATACCTGCGGTACCACTATGAGCAGGGATCGGCCATTGGGGTGGAATCCCTCGATGGTAATGGCTGGAGGCGACAGCAATAGACTTGGGGTCACGGTGGTGAGGAATCAAGAAATAGTCGCATCGACCGGTCTGCTAGGAACACCCCATGAAGTGTGCTTGAATATGTCTCGACAACGCCTTGCAGATTCTTGACATGCATGCAAGGACCCATCCACTCGATGAAAACGTAAGGGAATTATATACCTAAATACGCAAAAAGTCTTTACTTCTTGATTCCATTCGTATATTATAATACGCAAGAGTAAGGAGTAAAGCCATGAAGAAAAGGCGCGCAACCACCATCAGCATCATGCAACTGCTTGAACTATTCCCGAATGAGGACGTAGCGGTTGAGTGGTTCGAAAACGAGCGCTGGGGCGGCAAGCCGGTATGCCCGCATTGCGGGGGCGTAGAGAACATTACCAAGTCCAAGAGCCAGAAGTATCAATACTGGCACAAGGACTGCCGAAAGCGGTTCACGGCCAAGACCCACAGCATCATGCACTCATCCCCGATTGAGGTTCGAAAGTGGCTGGTTGCCATGTACTACGTCATGACGGCCCGCAAGGGTATCTCCAGCCTGCAAATGAGCAAGGAACTAGGCGTTACCCAAAAGACGGCTTGGTACATGCTACAGCGCATCCGCGAAGCCTGTTCTGCAAAGGGCTTCCAGCTTGGCAACATCGTTGAGGTGGATGAAACCTATCTCGGGGGTAAAGAACGCAACAAGCACAACCGAAAGAAGCTAAAGGCCGGACGGGGTGCTGTAAGCAAGCAAGCCGTTGTAGGGATGCGGGAGCGCAATGGACGGGTGAAGGCCATGCCCGTACAGAAGACGGATGCCGAAACGCTACAGGGTGCCATCCATGAGAACGTAGAGCCTGGGGCCAAGGTATACACGGACGATCACCGAAGCTACATGGGACTGGAAGGCTACGATCACGCTTCCATCAAGCACTCAGCCGGAGAGTATGTCGATGGCATGATCCATACCAACGGGATCGAGAGCGTATGGGCCTTGCTGAAGCGGGGGTACACTGGCACCTTCCACCACTTCAGCATGAAGCACTTGCAGCGGTATCTCAATGAGTTCACGTTCAGGCTTAACGATGGCAACTGCGAAGTCGATACGATTGACCGGATCGCCGCGCTTTGCAAAGAGGTTCACGGCAAGCGGATTTCATATCGGGAACTGGTTGCATGACGGTTCCCAACTTGCAGAATCGCACCATCTTTTGCGATGACAATTTGGACGTGATGCGGGGCATCAATACGGGTTGCATTGATCTTATTTACCTAGACCCGCCATTCAATAAGAACAAGAAATTTACTGCACCCATTGGAACCAGCGCCGAGGGTGCCAGCTTCAAAGACATATTCAGAGAGCGCGATCTAAAGGCAGAGTGGGTGCAGACCATCAGTGAAGACCATCCAGAACTGCATCACTTCCTGACTGGCATCAAGGGCGTTGGCAAGCCGTATAACTTCGCGTATCTGGCTTACATGGCAATCCGGCTTATCGAGTGCCATCGGATATTGAAAGACACGGGCAGCATCTATCTGCACTGCGACCCGACCATGAGCCACTATCTGAAAACTACAATGGACTGCATTTTCGGGGAGGACAATTTTCGCAGTGAAGTGATATGGAGCAATGAAGACGTTTCGGGTTTTAAATCGCGGGCTGCCAACTGGATCAGAGGGCACGATACAATCTTGTATTACTTGCGTGACGGGCACTCAGATTTCCAGTTCAATAAAGAGTATTTACCTTTTGACCAAAAGACGATTAAGAGGTATGACAAGATTGATGCCGAGGGCCGAAGATACAAAATCTACAAAAACAAGGATGGCACAGAGCGGTATTCATTTCTGAAAAAAGAAAAGGGGCCATCCGTAAGTAATGTCTGGACGGATTGCCCTAGCTTTCAGAAGGTAAATAACACGGGTGAATACATCGGATACCCCACCCAAAAGCCAATCGCACTGTTGGAACGTATCATTGCGGCCAGTTCCGATGGGGGGGGGGGTAGTGCTTGATCCCTTTTGTGGTTGCGCTACAACGTGCGTTGCAGCGGAGAAGCTGGATCGGCAATGGGTCGGTATAGACATCTCCGTGAAAGCGTATGAGCTGGTACAGCAACGGCTGGAGCGCGAAGTAGACAAGCCTCAGCAAGACATTTTCAAGGGCGATACGGCCATCACTTTGAAAACCGACCCGCCTAAGCGCACCGACCAGGAAGCCGATTACAGGGAGAAGAAATTTGTATATATAATCTCGCACCCCAACTTCCCCGGTGAGTACAAGGTTGGCATTGCAAAAAACTGGAAGTCTCGCCTCAATTCCTACCAGACTTCCGACCCTGAACGGCAATATCGGATTGAGTACAAGATTGAAGTGCCACACTTTCGGGAAACCGAAAAACACATTCATGCCGTATTTCCAAACAAGCATGAATGGGTGCAGGGGAAACTTGACCAGATCATTGAAGCAATCGAGCAGCACACACAAAGGAGCACACAATGAACCAGCAAGACTTTAAGAAAATCAGCTTGAAGCAATTTCAGGGCGCGGTGAAGGCCATCATGCTAGGGGGCAAGCCTGAAACCAAAGCCGAAAACCGGATGCCAACCAAGGCCGAACTGAACAAGAAATGGAAGCTGGTCAGACGCTAGGCCGTGGAGTGTTTGCGTATTCTAGTATATAATTCCCAAACGTAATATGCGCACGCTACAGGGGCTCTATGCAATTGCCGATGTGCAGGACATCCAAACACCCGATTTTCTCGAGCGGGTGCAGGCCGTGCTGGTTGCAGGCGTCCCGCTCATCCAGTACCGGGACAAGGTCAATGACCGCGATGTGCGAACGCGCACTGCAGAGCGGCTGCGCAAGATGACCCACAAGCACCGCAGCCTGCTGATCATCAACGATGACGTCGAACTGGCCCGAGCCGTGGATGCCGATGGAGTCCACCTGGGCAAGGAGGATTGCAGGATAGATGAAGCACGTGCCCGCCTGGGCGCTGAGATAATCATCGGGGCTTCCTGTTACGATGACTACGGCAATGCGGTGGAAGCGGTCGCGAACGGTGCCAGCTACATCGCGTTTGGAAGCTTTTTTGCTTCGCCGACCAAACCCTCGGCACCGCGCGCCGACCTCGACCTGATCACTCGTGCCAAGCAGGAGTTGGACATCCCCGTCTGTGCCATCGGCGGCATCACCCAGAAGAACGTGGTGCCACTGCTGGATGCCGGGGCCGACATGATTGCCGTGATCAGCAGTCTTTTTGATGCACCCTCCCCGGCCCGGTCGGTGCAGGAATACCAGGCCCTGCTGCAGCCGTTTTGTGCAGCTTCATGATTTTGAACAACCGCTGGACCACCGTACGACGCACACCATGACCCGATCCGAACAGGCATTTGAGGAGGCCCTGCGCTACATCCCGGGCGGGGTCAATTCCCCGGTACGCGCATTCAAGGCCGTCGGCGGAACCCCGGTCTTTTTCAAGCGTGGCCACGGTGCGTACATGTACGACATCCACGACAAGAAGTACATCGATTACGTAGGCTCCTGGGGCCCGATGATCCTGGGCCATGCACACCCGAAGGTAATCGAAGCCGTCCACCAGGCGGTAGAGAACGGCCTCAGCTTCGGTACGCCGACGGAGCTGGAGACGGAACTGGCGAGGAAAGTCTGCGAGCTGATCGAGTCCGTGGATCTGGTGCGCATGGTCAATTCCGGCACGGAAGCCACCATGAGCGCGATCCGCCTGGCCCGCGGTCACACGGGCCGCCACAAGATCATCAAGTTCGAAGGCTGCTACCACGGTCACGGGGATGCACTGCTGGTGAAGGCCGGCTCCGGTGCACTGACACTGGGCGTGCCGAGCTCCCCCGGGGTCATCCCGGCACTCGCCGAACACACCATCACGCTGACCTACAACGATCTGGACGGGGTGCGCACGACATTTGAAAACATGGGCGAGGAAATCGCCTGCGTGATCGTGGAGCCCGTGGCGGGCAACATGAACTGCATCCCCCCCGCCAAGGAGTTCCTGCAGGGCCTGCGCAAGCTCTGTTCAGAATACAAGGCGATCCTGATCTTTGACGAGGTCATGACCGGGTTTCGTGTCGCCAGGGGCGGGGCACAGCAGCTCTACAAAGTGGTCCCGGACCTGACCACCCTGGGGAAAGTCCTGGGCGGCGGAATGCCGGTCGGCGCCCTGGGGGGCGAGCGCAAGATCATGGAATCGCTGGCCCCGGAGGGCCCGGTTTACCAGGCCGGCACCCTGTCCGGCAATCCCGTGTCCATGGCAGCGGGCCTGGCGACCCTTGAGCTGCTTTCAGAACGGGGCTTTCACGACCAGTTGCACCGCAAGACCACGCAGCTTGCAGAAGGCATTCGCGATGCCGCAAAAGACCACCATGTCCCGCTAGCCGTAAACCACGTCTGCGGCATGTTCGGATTTTTCTTCACGAAAGAAAAGGAAGTGACCAATTTTTCCCAGGCCGCCTCGTGCAACCAGCAGCAGTTCACCGCCTTCTTTCACGCCATGCTGGACCAGGGCGTGTATTTCGCACCCTCACCGTACGAGACAGGATTTGTCTCAAGTGCCCACAGCAGTGAAGACATCGAGATGAGCCTGGAGCTCATCAGCGGTGCATTCGAGGGCATCTGATCAAGCCCGGGACCTGTCGCACCCGCTGTCGTCAGTGGTGTTTTCTCAGAAAATCCAGAACCTCTGCCTGGACCCTTTCGTCTTCGAGCAATGCGTGCCGCTGCTTGAGGTCCGCTTCGGTATAGACCACGGATTTGCTGCCATTGCCCGGGTGTAGAAAGCCGGTGCACTCCCCGCGGGTCGTCGGACCTTGAAACCAAGGGTCCTCAGAGGCCAGCAATGTCAGCACCGGTTCGCCAGCAGGCGCATTGATTCCACGGTATTCGTCCCAGGCCGCATGGCAGGTCCAGCCCTCGACCACCCGGGCCCTGATCGAGGCCTTGCCGGGCTGTGATTGAAATGTCGCCGCGGCGATGCCCCCTTCGCTGAGCCCTACCAGGTAAACACGGTCGGGATCCACCCAGGCAAGCGCCTTGGTTTTCTCGATAGCGTAGCCCGCATCGTACTGGCGCATCTTGAGGGTATCGCGGTACAGGCCGCCACGGAGATTTTCCCGATCACAGGACTGCGGGTACTTTTCCCGGGCCATGCTTGGCGGTGCGACCACCAGGTAGCCGTTGGCGGCCAGGAAATTGATCCTCGTATGAGTACCCTTGCCGATCCCCGAACAGCCATGCAGGAAAACAACTGCCGGAAATTTTTCCCCCGGGTCAAGCTGGAGCGTGTGCAGTTCGCCTGCGGTAGTCTCAATATGGCCGTTGCCGGGGTTTGGAATCCGCACCAGTGCCGCCTGCCACACCCGCTCCATCTCCACCGGATCGTTCCAGTCTTCACTTCGCATCTCCTCAGCCGGGGTAAAGGTCCTAGTGTTGGCGTTCAAGCCTGAACCCGAGGCCACGCCGGCACACAGGATCAGCATCAGGAAGAGCAGAGCTGCTCTAGAGACGTTTTGATACTTGGGCAGCGGGCCGTTCACCGGTCCCGGAACAGATTCATCGACATCGGCCAGCACGTGACTCGCGGCCTTCCTGCGTCCTGTCATCCAGCCTCGGACTTCTGCTTCTCAAGTTCTGCGCGCACCATGTCCATGTCCAGGGTCTTGGTCTTTTCGATGACGTCTTCGAGTTGTGAGGGAGACAGGGCACCCGGCTGTGCAAAAATCAGGATTTTCTCGCGGAATATCATGAGCATCGGGATCGAGCGTATGTTGTAGGCCTGCGCCAGCTCCTGCTGCTCTTCGGTGTTGACCTTGCCAAATACGATATCGTCATGGTTCTCCGAGGCAGTCTCGAACGTCGGTGCAAAGGATTTGCACGGCCCGCACCAAGCGGCCCAGAAATCGATGATCAGCGTGTCGCTGTTCTCTACGGTTTCGTCGAAGTTTTCTTTTGTCAGGGCAATCGTGGTCACGACACTCTCCTTCTCGATAGTAAAATCCCGGATTCCCACCTGATTTCTCAAGTGGATGCGGGCAAAGCTGCAGCCATCCGCCTCTCGCAGTGTACCGTAGCCGAAGTACGAATCATACAGCTTCGCCGGGCGAGCAATGCCTGTGCCCGATGCATGCGGGTTCCGTAGCTGATCCCGTTGCGGCAAACTGGTTTACAGGACTACGATAAAGTATGATCCGGGCTGTACATCAGTTGACCTACAGGTAACCGCGAAGGTATCAACTTGCGCTGCACAATGCGGCGCTACACGAAAGCGCGGGAAACCAGCATCTTTACTTTTAACCCTGTGTGGAGATCCCTATGAAAGCAGTATTCAGGCACTTTGTTCTGTTTGTGTTTTCAGCAATTCTTATGACTACATCCAACGTACAAGCAGACACCGCCACGGTAAAAATGGAAACCAGCAAGGGCACCATCGTCCTCGAACTGGATGCCGCAAATGCACCACTCACCGTCGAAAACTTCCTCACCTATGCCAGGGAAGGATTTTATGACGGCACCATCTTTCATCGGGTCATCTCGAACTTCATGATCCAGGGAGGCGGGTTCACCTCTGAAATGGCCCAGAAACCCACACACGACCCCATCAGAAACGAAGCCAACAACGGCCTGGGGAATAACACCGGCACCATCGCCATGGCGCGAACCAATGACCCGCATTCAGCCACGGCGCAGTTTTTCATCAATGTCCGGGACAACCAGTTCCTGAATTTCTCGGGTGAGAACCCACAGGGATGGGGCTATGCCGTATTCGGCAAGGTCACCGAAGGCATGGAGGTCGTGAATGCCATCCGCGACGTGGCCACTACCACCCGGGGGCCGTTTCAGGATGTGCCCGTCGAGACGGTGACCATCGAAAAGGTATCCATCGTCGAGTAATCTGTGAGGTATGTCGCAGACCCTGTTTGTCTCTGATCTGCACCTGGACCATACACGACCGCACATCGCGGCCGCCTTCTGCAGGTTTTTACGCGATATAAAAGATACGGATGCCCTGTATATCCTGGGCGACCTGTTCGAGTACTGGATCGGCGATGATGATCCCGCCGTCGGCTTGCAGGATGTGATCGACTCGATCCGCGAGTTGAGCCTCGGCGGTGTCCCGGTTTTTTTCGTGCATGGCAACCGCGACTTCCTCGTTGGCAAGGCATTCGAGGAATTCACTCACTGCAAGATCCTGCAGGAAGAAACCGTAGTGGACCTGTACGGGACACCGACCCTGGTCATGCACGGTGACACGCTGTGCACGGACGACATCGCCTACCAGAAATACCGGGCCAAGGTACGCAACCGATGGGTGCAGCGGGCCGTATTGCTGCTCAGCACCGGACAGCGCCAGAAGATGGCACAGCGGCTACGCGATAAAAGTATCTCCGCGACCCAGGACAAGCCGCCCGAAATCATGGACGTCAACCAGGATGCCGTCACGCAAACGATGCTCAAGCACGGGGTACAGCACCTGATTCACGGACACACCCACCGACCCGGCATTCACGACTTCACCATCGACGGAAACGCCTGCAAGCGTATCGTTCTGGGCGACTGGTACGAGCAGGGCAGCGTGCTGAGATGTGCGCCCGGGACCATGGACCTTGAGACGGTCCAGGCCTAGCCTTTTTCCAGGACAGCCAGCTCGGACTCTGAGAACCCCGCCTTGCGCCGTGCTTCCAGGTGAAGCGGCTTTTGCACGCGCCCCGTGTAGTACCGGGCCAGCAACCTTTGAAACGTCGGCTCCGGTTCCAGGTCCTGCGCTTCGCAGGCATACCTGAACCAGCGTGAGCCGATCGCGACATGGCCGATTTCCTGCTCGAGAATGATCTCCAGGATCTCCGCGGTTTTCCCGTCCCCATGGGCCCGCAGCTTTCGGATCATGCCCGGGGTGACATCCAGGCCGCGCGCCTCCAGTACCCTCGGGACCAGCGCCATGCGCGCCACCAGGCTGTCGCGCGTTTTCACGGCCATGTCCCACAGACCATTGTGGGCATCGAATGCACCGTAATGAGAACCGACTTGCTGCAACCGTTCCCGCAGCATCAGGAAATGCTGGGCTTCTTCCAGGGCTACACGACTCCAGTCCAGGTAATAGTCCCGGGGCAGGCCTTGGAAGCGGTACAGGGCATCGAGGGCAAGGTTGATCGCATTGAACTCGATGTGTGTGATGGCATGAATGAAGGCGGCCCGTCCCTGCTCTGTCGCCAGGCTTCGCCGGGCGAGATCCCTGGGTGCGACCAGTCTCGGGCGAGTGGGCCGACCCGGGCGCTCCACCGCTTCAATGTCAGGCGTAGGTGCAATCTCGAGCGTCCCCTCGCGTATTTGCCGGGCAAGCCCGAACACGGCCTCGCATTTTTGCGATGCATCGCAACACAGCAGGCCATCGTAGGCGGCCTGGGAGACCGATGCTGCAGGGGTCGGGACAGGAATTGCCGGACTATTCACTGATGATGACCAGCGAAGAGACTTCCAGGCGGTCATACAGGTCCATGACATCCCGGTTTTTCATGCGCACACAGCCTATGGAGGCCGGCTGACCGATCAGGCCTTCCTCATGGGTGCCGTGGATGTAGATGTAACGCGCAAAGCTGTCCACGCTTCCACCCCGGTTGATCCCCTCTTCCAGGCCGGCCAGCCAGAGAATCCTGGAGGTGATGTGCTCCTGGTCCGTGCGGGTTTCACCGGGTTCGATTTCAGCGATCTGGTGCGTGCGTTTTCTTGACTGGAAGATCTCTGCAAACCCGGCATCCTCACCGATTTTCTCGGCCACGCAATGGACCCCAAGAGGGGTCTTGCAGGAATCCTGCTTTTCACCGGTACCGTAGCGGGACGTGGACACCGGGTAAGTGCCTAGGCAAGCCCCCTCTTCCATGACGTAGAGCCTCTGCTCACTTACCTTGACGAGGGCGGCGGGATGGTTCGCATGCTGCGGAAACCGCTCGCATGCATCGGCATACTGGGCCAGCACCTCTTGGCTTGGCTTGACGGCCTGCATGCGTCAGGCGTTTTTCTCAGACGCTGTTGTGCAGGTCGATGCTCGCGTATTCCTTTTCGCGTTCCTGCTGGGTCTTGTCGTTGCGTACGGTTTCCAGGTTTTCAAAATAGCCCTCTTCCACGCCGGTGATGTAGTTGCCATCAAACATCGATGTGTCAAACGTGTCCAGTTTCAGATTCCCCTGGCGCACTGCCGCAACCAGATCACCCAGCCCCTGGTAGAACAGGCGATCGGTCTTGATCTCCCCGGCGATCGTATCCACGTCCTTGTCGAAGGCGATCAGTTCATTGCGTGCCGGCATGTCGATCCCGTAGATGTTCTGGTACCGGATCGGAGGCGAGGCGGATGCGAAGTACACCTTTCTGGCACCGGCGTCGCGGGCCATTTGCACGATCTCGCGCGAGGTCGTGCCGCGCACGATGGAATCGTCGATCAGCAGGACATTCTTGCCCTTGAACTCGAGCCCGATCGGATTGAGCTTCTGGCGTACCGACTTCTTGCGCAGCGTACTGCCGGGCATGATGAAGGTCCGCCCGATGTAGCGGTTCTTGATGAATCCCTCCCGGTACTTGACGCGCAAAAGGTAGGCGATGTCGATCGCCGCCGTGCGGCTCGTATCCGGGATCGGCATGACAACGTCGATGTCGTGGTCCGGCCATTCGCGGAGGATTTTCTTGGCAAGCCTCTGGCCCATGCGCATGCGTGCCTTTTGTACGAAGATGTCATCGATGACCGAATCCGGGCGTGCAAAGTAGACATGCTCGAATATGCAGGGAGACTGCTGGGTCGGCGGTGCACACTGCCTGGTGTGGATCTTCCCCTGCACATCGATGAAAACGGCCTCACCGGGATCGATGTCGCGCACGAGACTGTAGTCGAGCGCATCCAGGGCCGCACTTTCCGAGGCCACCATGTACTCCATGCCATGGCGGGATTCCCGAACCCCGTACACCAGGGGCCGGATGCCGTGGGAGTCGCGAAAGGCGATGATGCCGCAGCCGGTGATCATGGCCACCACGGCATACGCACCCTTGCAGCGCCGGTGCACGCCTTCCACCGCGGCAAATATGTCTTCCGGCTTCAACCGCAGGGTCTGCTGGTTGGCCAACTCGTGGGCCAGGACGTTGAGCAGGATTTCCGAGTCCGAATCCGTGTTCAGGTGACGACGGTCCTGGCGAAACAGCTCCTTTTTCAGTTGCTCGGTATTGATCAGGTTGCCGTTGTGTCCAAGCGAGATGCCAAACGGCGAATTCACATAAAGCGGCTGGGCTTCGGCGGAGGAGGATGAGCCTGCCGTGGGATAGCGCACATGTGCAATGCCCATGGTGCCTTTGAGGCGCTCCATGTGCCGGCTGTGGAACACGTCGCGTACCAGGCCGTTGGCCTTGCGCTGGTAGAGCCGGCCGTCGCTGTAGGTGACGATGCCCGCAGCATCCTGGCCGCGGTGCTGCAGCACCAGCAGCGCGTTGTACAGCGCCTGGTTGACGTCCTGGTGGGCTACGATTCCTGCAATACCGCACATAATCAGTGGACTCCTGACTGCATCAGAGAACGTACAGGGAGGCCTGTGTGCCTGCCCCGTCAAACAAAAAGTACTTCGCGTATTCCGGTGGGATGTACCGGACCACTTCCCGTGCAGCAGTCTCGAACCAGGGCAGTATCCGCGAAGTCTCCCAGATTTCGGTTCGCGGAAAGCTGGTCATGGCGGCCACCAGGATCACCAAAACCACGATGGCCCCACCGCGCACCAGGCCGAACAAGGCCCCCAGGAGCCTGTCGATGCCGCGCAGCACGGGCAGCTGGGTCACCTTGCCCAGCAGATGGTTCAGCAAGGCCCCTGCAACCAGTACACCGACTCCGATCACCGCAAAGGCAATGCTCGCACGCAGCTTGCTTAACACGATTTCCGCACCCCCGAGACTCAACGTGGTCTCGTCAATGTCAGCTGGCAAGTATATTGCCAACTGTTCGAAATAATTCATGGCCAGCCAAGCCGCAAGGATCAGGCTGGTCAATGAGATCGCTTCTTTCACGAACCCCCGGAACATCGCAACCACCACAGACACCAGCAGGATGATCATGATCCCGATATCAAGCCATGAAAATTCCATATGTGGCGCTCTCCGCGCGTTTCATCCCGGAGCCGAGGCATGGCGTGCCTTTCCGGTTCAGGGATGCGGGGTTACAAAGGCTCCCTTGATGCCCTGGTCTTTCTCGATCTTGGCACGCAACTGATCGGCATTTTCACGTTTGAGCTCGGGCCCGACCCTGACCCGGTAAAGCACCTTGCCCCTTTTCTCGAACTTCTCGGTAAATGCTGGAAAATCGCCCGCGACCAGTTTTTTCTCCAGAGCAAGGGCCTTGCCCTTTTCCTCGAATGCAGCCACCTGGACTGCCCAGGCACTCAATGAAGGGCTTGGCGTAATCTTGTTGGCCGCAGCTTCTGGCACCTTGGGCTCGGGTGGCGGTTTTGCCTTTTGTGGTGCTGGCTGTTCCACCGGTTCTGCCGACTCGGGTTTCTCGGCAGGGACAGCAACGACCTGCGGCTCACTGGGTTTTTCAGCGGCGGGCAACGAGTCCAGTTGCTCAGGGTCCGGCAACTTGCTCTCAAAATTGAACTTGGGCGGTGCCAGTGACAGTTCTTCTTCAACCACCGCGGATTCCTTGCGACCCGACCCGTCAAGCAACATCGGCACGAAGATCACCGCAAGGGCGATCAGCACCACGGCGCCGATCAGGCGCTGCTTCATGAGTGTCTCCATTTATTCCCCCGCCCCCGGCCTATTTCGACCCATTCTGCCATTGTGAAAAACGCACGATTATAATTCGAAGCTTAATACTTCTGCCACCGTCAGGAAAGAACCAAACACCACGATCCGGGAAGTCTCGCAGGCCCCCTTGTTGACAGCCTGCCAGGCCTGTTCCACGGATGGACAGGCGTGCACGATGGCCTCCGGATCCAGGCGCACAATGCAGTCTTGCAAATCCGCACAGGCCAGCGAGCGCTCGGAATCCAGTTCCGAGATGTACCATTCGTCAATCTGCTCGCAGACCGAGCCGATGATACCCTCCACATCCTTGTCTTCCAGCACGGAGAACACGGCATAGGTGCGCGAAGCCGGTCCCAGCTCCAGTAGGTTCTTGCCGAGGACTTTCGCACTGTCCAGGTTGTGCGCCACATCGAAGATCATCTCGCACTTGCCGACAACGCGCTGGAAACGTCCCGACAGGCAGATGTTCTGTAGCCCACGCTCCACACTTTCGCGCTGTACGGGCAATACCTCGTCGAGGCACTGGATGCTCATCAGTGCCGCAGCCGCATTGGCGACCTGCACATCGCCGTACAGGTTCGGTGCCGGCAGATTATCCCAGTCGAGCTTCGCGTTCTGGAAACTCCAGTGCCCGTCGCTCCCCTGCCGGTAGGAAAAATCCTCACCCACCAGGTACAGCCGGGAATCGATGTCCCGGGCATACTTGAGCAGGGTCTCGGGTGGATCGCTGTCTCCGCACACGGCAGGCTGGCCGGTGCGGAAAATCCCGGCTTTCTCAAGACCAATGGCTTCGCGCGTGGAACCCAGCCACTGAACATGGTCCAGGCCGACGCTCGAGATGATCGCCGCATCGGCATCATAGATGTTGACGGCATCCAGGCGCCCGCCGAGACCCACCTCGAAAACGGCCACATCCAGCTCCAGGGTGCTGAAGATCTGCATGGCCGCCAGCGTGCCGAACTCGAAATAACTCAGGCTGAGATCTCCCCGGGCCTGATCCACCAGGTCAAAGGCGGCGCACAGCGGGGCATCCTCGACGTTCTTCTTCCCAATCCGGATGCGCTCGTTGTAATGCAGCAGGTGGGGCGAGGTGTATGCAGCTACACGATACCCGGCCTCATGGTAGATGGATTCAAGGATCGCGGTGATCGAACCCTTGCCGTTAGTGCCGGACACCATGACCACCCGGAAGTCGGGCCGCATGAGGCCGAGTTCGCGGGCCACCCGGGCCACACGCTCCAGTCCGAGCTTGATCTTCTCGGAATGCAGGGTCTGCTGCCAGTCCAGCCAGTCTTGGAGGTGTTCAAATCGCAAAACTTGAGGATCAGTAGGGTTATTCGATTGATATGGGTGGTCAGGAAGCTCTATGCGACCGGTCCGTCACCTGGACCACCGGTCAAACTCCCGGCTAGTGTCACCATCCTCGATTTATTTGTGCAGCAGGATGCACAATATCCGGTGGACCACGTCACGCAGGTCCTTGCGCTCGACGATCATGTCCAGGGCCCCGTGCTCAAGCAGGAACTCGCTGCGTTGGAAACCTTCGGGCAGGGTCTCGCGCACGGTTTGCTCGATCACCCTGGGTCCGGCAAAGCCGATCAGCGCCTTGGGCTCGGCAATGTTGACGTCCCCCAGCATGGCCAGGCTGGCGGATACTCCCCCCGTGGTCGGGTCGGTCAGCACCGATACAAAGGGAATGCGCTGTTCGCGCATACGCTCCAGCACGGCACTGGTTTTAGCCATCTGGAACAGGGACATGAGCGCTTCTTGCATGCGCGCACCGCCGCTTGTGGAAAAACAGACCAGCGGGATGGAGTCCTGCAGGGCCCGCTGGGCGCCCCGCAGGAAGCGCTCGCCGACCACTGAACCCATGGAACCGCCGATAAACTTGAACTCGAACGCGGCAGCCACCACCGGGAGCTCTTTCAGGCAGCCTTTCATGACCAGCAGTGCCTCGCTTTCCTTGGTGGATTTCTGTGCCGCAGACAGGCGGTCCTTGTACTTTTTGCTGTCCCTGAACTTCAGGAAATCCTTGGGCTCGATATCCTGCCCGATTTCCTCGATGGGACTCTCATCCAGGAAGGCCTGCAGCCTCATGCGAGCACCGATGCGCATGTGGTGGTTGCATTTGGTGCACACCTGCAGGTTGCGCTCCAGGTCCGAACGGTACAGGACCGCTCCGCAGCTCGTGCACTTGTCCCACAGTCCTTCCGGAACCTTGCCCTTGCCCGAACCCTCGGTACGGATCCGCGAAGGCATCAATTTCTCCAGCCAGCTCATGTGTACATACAATCAGGAGTTTGTTGCGGACAGATCTGCTTCGGGAATGTCGAGATCCAGGGCCTCGCGCATGTCCCTGAGCAGGTCAGCTACCTTTTTCTTCATACTGTCAGGATCCGACAGGTGGGCCTCGATCTGGCGGATCAGCGCACTGCCTACGATGACGGCATCGGCAATGGAAGCAATGTCCCGGGCACTCTCGGCATCCCGGACACCAAAGCCAACCCCTACGGGCAGGCTCGAATGCTGCTTGATTTCACGGACCTTGTTCTTGACTTCCGAGATATCCATATGACCCGCACCGGTGACCCCTTTCAGGGAGACATAATATATAAGTCCGGAAGAGGCCTCACAGATTTTTTTGATCCGGGCTTCACTGGTGGTCGGGGCAATCAGGAAAACCGTGTCCAGGCCATGCTCCCGGTAGGTCTCAAGGGCCTGACCCGCCTGTTCGACCGGAAGGTCCACGGTCAGCACGCCATCGGCTTCGCTTTGCCGTGCCAGGCGTGCAAACTCCCGGGTGCCGAGGGTCTCCACCGGATTCTGGTAGCCCATCAGGATGACCGGCGTGTCCTCATCGCGCTGGCGGAAACTGCGCACCATGCCCAGGGTGTCCCTGAGGCTGGTGTTGTGGGCCAGTGCACGCTCACAGGCCGCCTGGATCACGGGTCCGTCTGCCATCGGATCTGAAAAGGGCACGCCCAGTTCGATCATGTCCGCACCGGCTTCCACCAGGGTGTGCATCAATGCCACCGTCTGTTCGGGATGGGGATCACCCGCGGTGATGTAGGGCACCAGTGCCTTGCGGCCCTGCCCCGCCAGCGCATCGAAGCGTTCCTGGATCCGGCTCACAGCTCGATACCTTCGATGTCAGCCACCGTGTTGATGTCCTTGTCCCCTCGCCCGGATAGATTGACGACGATCTTCTGCTCCGGGGTCATCTTCGCTGCCAGTTGCAGGGCATAGGCCAGGGCATGGCTGCTTTCAAGCGCCGGAATAATGCCCTCGACCCGGGTGAGCTCGTGAAATGCCGCGAGCGCCTGCTCGTCGGTGACGGATTCGTACTGCACCCGCCCGATATCCTTCAGCCAGGCATGTTCCGGGCCCACACCCGGGTAGTCCAGCCCGGCGGAGATCGAGTGGGTCTCAATGATCTGGCCATTCTCATCTTCCATCAGGTAAGTGCGATTGCCGTGCAGCACCCCGGGCCTTCCAGTGTTCAGCGGAGCCGAGTGCCGCTGTGTTTCCAGTCCCAGGCCCGCGGCCTCGATGCCGAACATCCGCACCCCGGCATCGTCCAGGAACGGATAGAACAGGCCGATGGCATTGGAGCCACCGCCAACACAGGCCACCAATGCATCCGGCAGGGACCCGGTCATCTCCTGAAGCTGGGTCTTCGCCTCTCGGCCGATGACCGTCTGGAAGTCGCGCACCAGCACCGGGTAGGGATGCGGGCCTGCCACCGTGCCGATGATGTAGAACGTGGTGTCGACATGCGTCACCCAGTCGCGCAATGCTTCATTGAGCGCATCCTTGAGGGTCTTTGAGCCGGAACGCACGGGCACCACCTCCGCTCCCAGAAGCCGCATTCGGTAGACGTTGGGTGCCTGGCGGTGGATGTCCTCCTCGCCCATGTAGACGACGCATTCGAGTCCCAAGCGTGCAGCGACCGTGGCGCTCGCCACCCCGTGCTGGCCGGCCCCCGTCTCCGCGATGATGCGGGTCTTGTTCATGCGCTTGGCCAGCAGGGCCTGGCCCACCGTGTTGTTGATCTTGTGAGCACCGGTGTGATTCAGGTCCTCGCGCTTCAGGTAGATTTGTGCACCGCCGTATTTCTCGCTGAGCCGTTGCGCGAGATACAAGGGGCTTGGCCGTCCCACGTAATGGCTGAGATCCGCTTCGAATTCGGCCACGAACCCGGGGTCATCCCTGAACTTGAAATAGGCGGCCTCAAGCTGTGCGAGCGGTTCGATCAGCGTTTCGGCCACATAGCGGCCACCGTATTCACCGAACATTCCTGCACGGTCCGGGACCTGCCCACTGGCCAGGGTTTCAGGGCGTTCGGGGGCCTTACTGGCCATGCCCGGTCTCCGCGACAAACTGTTTCATTTTCCCTGCATCCTTTTCGCCCGGAACGGACTCGATGCCACTGCTGACATCCACCGCATAGGGCTGCACCTCGCGCACCGCCTCGGCCACGTTTTCCGGGGTGAGCCCTCCGGCCAGCACCGTCTGGTGCTTGAGCGACTCCGGAATCCTGTGCCATGCAAAGGTTTCTCCCGTACCGCCCATCTCTCCACTTGAATGGCTGTCGAACACAAATCCTGAGGCAGACGCGAACCCGTTACAAAAGTCCGTAATGGAATCCGTACTGCCCATCGGCACCGCTTTCAGGTAGGGGACCCCGAACTGGCGGCAAAATTCCTCATCCTCGCTGCCATGAAACTGCAGCAGATTGAGCCCGGTACGGTGAAGGACCTCCTCGATGTCCCCGGCCCCGGCATCCATGAACAGGCCCACGGACATGACAAACGGCGGCACAAGCCGGATCAGCGGTGCAGCCTGTTCAGGAGTGAGGCTGCGCGGACTCTCTTCGACGAACACGAAACCCAGGGCATGCACCCCCAGTTCGAGCGCACACTGCACATCCTCTGCACGGGTCATTCCACAAAATTTGATCCGGGTTGGCATGCCTATTGTTCCTCGTTCCCTCGTGCTCCATCGGTTCCGATCGCAGGCCATTGTACTGCAGGGTCCAGTCCGTACTTGCCATCATACTGCACTTTCACCAGGTACAAGCCGGCGGCCGGCGCGGTCACACCCCCCAGGGTGCGGTCGCGGCGCTCAAGCACCGTTTTTGCCCAGTCGACTTCCTGTTCTGCCTTGCCGATCGCAATCAGCACGCCCGCAATGTTGCGCACCATGTGATGCAGGAATCCGTCCGCGCGGATATCCAGGAAAACAAACTCGTCGAAGCGTTGCACGGTGAGCTCGTGCACGGTGCGAACCGGGCTTTTTGCCTGGCAGGCCAGCGCCCGGTACGACGTGAAATCATGGGTGCCCTGCAGGCACGATGCCGCCTGTTGCATGCGGGTACAGTCCAGTGGCTGATGCAACCAGGTGACGCGTTCCCGAAGTATGGCCGGGCGCACCGGGCGATTGTCGATCACATAGCGGTACTGTCGCGAGATCGCCGAATAGCGTGCATGAAAACCGTCCTCAACGGGCCTCGCCCACAGCACCGAAACCGAGTCGGGAAGGTAGCTGTTGACCCCCAGCACCCAGGCACGATTCTCCCGCGATGCCTCGCAATCGAAATGAACCACCTGTTCGGTGGCATGCACGCCCGTATCGGTTCGGCCGGCGGCACTGAGACGCACCGGCGCATCGGCCACCCGGGATACCGCATCCTCCAGGGCCTGCTGGACCGTATCGGTGCCCTTCTGTCGCTGCCAGCCGCAAAACGGGCTGCCATCGTATTCGATGCCAAGTGCAATACGCATGGTAAAAATTTTTCAAAAGACCTACGGCCGGAAAAAGGAGGGGCAATGATACAGGATGTGCAAATCCACGCGCCATGGCGCATGGGGGTGCAGATTCTCCGACTAGCTGACCTGAAGCCGCCGGCGCAGCCTTTCCACGCGCCTGCGGTTGACCCCCAGGTCATAGAACCCGTATCTGGATGAGGAACCCACGTGGATCACGCCGTCTTTCGCACATAGAAAACACTTCAGGTCATCGGGAAACCGGAAAATGAGCGAACGGCAAAGCACATGTAGGTACTCACCGGTATCCTCAAGAATCACCGTGCGGGGCATCTGTAAAAGCACATTCCTGACCCGGGCAAAGGTGAGCTCCGGTGCCTCCCCGCAAAGCAGCGGATCGATGTAATGAAAACGCGAGGTGTCCTCCTGGCTGCAGACGTAGTTCGGCCTGATTGTGTGCGTCACAAGTGGGGGTATGCGGGTCATGGCCTGTTTGTTCTTTGGGTTGCTCTACAGTCAACTCGCGCCCTGCTACATACCCATAGTCCGAGATTTTATGTTATGTTGCGGGCCAAGTCACAAGACGACCAGCCCCCGTGAGATTGGACCCACTCAATGGCAGTGGCCCCGTTCACCAGTCCTCCCAAATGGCTCTTGCATCCAGAGTCCCCGTAGGGCACCGGCCCTCGCCATGATGACCCCGGGTAACCCTTTGAAGTCCAGTTCTAGCAACCCGCAAACCCCCGAGATGGTGCAAGTAGAAAGTGCGCTGCCCCTCGCCCCTGTTTTTGCCAGCGTTTTCCTGCTGGCCCTGATGGCTGCCATGGGGCAGTTCGCCTCCAACGTTTACACGCCTTCTCTCCCGTTTGTTGCAGCATCGCTGGGAGTCGATATCGATGCCGTGCAACTGACGCTGGTCACCTACATGCTTGCCTTCGGTGTCGGACAGCTGATCTATGGCCCGCTTGCTGACCGGTTCGGAAGACGCCCCGTCTTGTTTGGCGGGCTCGTGCTGTTCCTTGCCGGTACGCTTTGCTGTGCACTTTCTGCCAGTCTGCCGGCTCTGCTGTGGTCTCGTGCACTGCAGGCATTGGGCGTGGCCAGCACGAACGTGGTCGCCCGTGCCGCCGCGCGCGACAGTTTCAGCGGCAGCGAACTGCTTCGCGCAATGGCGATGATTGCAATTGTTTTTACGCTTGTGCCCGGAACGGCACCTTTTGTTGGCGGATTTGTCCAGGCACTTGCCGGCTGGCGTGCTAACTTCTGGCTGACCCTGCTTCTTGGCCTGCTGATCAGCCTCTACATGCTGGTCAAATTACCGGAGACCGGGCATACCCGCCTGAACCGTATCGATGCGCGTGCAGTGGTCCGGGGTTACCTGGATGTCCTGTCGGTTCGCCGTGCAATTTTCTGCTCACTCACCGGCGGACTTGTCTTTGCCACGGCATCCACCTTTTATGCAGCTTCCCCGGCGCTTTACATGGAGCACCTGGAGATCGGGCCTGTCGAGTACGGACTCTATCCTCTCCTGTCCATTGCCGGATTTATTGCAGGCAGCCTCCTGGTCCGGCGCCTGGCCGATGAGGTCACCCCGGACTGGATTCTTGTCCGGGGACTGGCCATCATGCTCCCAGCCCTCGTACTCATGCTGTTTTTCCCACTCGTCGATATGGTGCACAAACACCTGTTCAACGTCTGCATCGTCATACATAGCGTAGGACTCGGCATATTCACACCCACCGCGAGTGCACTCGTGCTGTCACATTTCCCACGCCGGGCCGGATTTGCTGCAGCCACGCACGGCTTTATCGTGCTGACCAGCAGTGCAGTCGGCGTGCTTATTGTCAGTGAGTTGCAGCGGTTCCTGCCGATTCTGGCATTGCCCCTGGTAATGCTTTCCTTTGTCGGTTTTGCGATCATTCTGTCCCGGGCGTTCATCGAAACCGGAAAACGTGAGTCATGAAAGAACGAGGACCCGAATCCTGAGCAGGCATGCCCAAGGGTGTGCTGATTTGCCGTCGTATCCTGAATTTATTTGGACACGGGTCGGTTTTCGGTGCGGGAAATTGCGTGCAGGATGTGATCCAGTTGCCGCGCCGTGAGTATCCGCTTCAGATAGCCCAGCAGGTACGTCGGCACGGTCACGTAGTAGTGGGTCCTGGGTCGCCGAGCTTCCAGGGCATGGATGACCTTTTTCACCACGGCATCCGCGGGCAGCGTGAACGGCGTGGTGTCGTCCTCTGCCGCCAGGCGTTCCTCAACGACAGTATAGATATCCCGGTGGGCGCTTTTCGACGGGTCGATGTTGGCCTTGAATGCCGCGTACGCGTTTTCCCGAAAGCGACTGGTGACCGGCCCGGGTTCGATCAGCGACACATAGACGCCTGAACCGGCCAGCTCCAGCCTCAGGGTATCGGTCAGCCCCTCGATGGCATACTTGCTGGCCACATACGCGCCCCGGTAATGCAGTGCCACAAGACCGAGCAATGAACTGTTCTGGATGATGCGCCCGGTGCCGTTGGCACGCATGGAGGGCAAAAGCCGGCAGGTCAGGTCATGCCAGCCCAGAACGTTGGTCTGCAGTTGAGCCAGCAGTACGTCGCGCGTCAGGTCTTCGACCGCACCCGGCTGCCCGTAGGCTCCGTTGTTGAACAGCCCATAGACCCTTCCGTGGGTTCGTGCAAGCACCTCTTTTGCGAACCCCGACACACTCGCCGGATCCCCCAGATCTAGAGCCTGTGCTTCAAAACCGTCTTTCTCGAGCTGCTCCAGGTCTTCTGTCTTGCGCGCGGTCGCAAGTACGCGGTAGCCGCGCTCGGACAGCATCTCGGCCGCCCTACGTCCGATGCCGCTTGAGCAGCCGGTGATGACTATGTTTCGCTGGATCACAGGTCTCTCATGACTTGTCTGGTGCACTCATCATGATACTCCGGCAAGAATCCGTGCGCTGCCGGGCAAGATTAGGGCGCGACCTCGAACGCGATCCTTGCGCTCTCAGATGTATTCCCGGACCAGAATTTCCGCGATCTGGATACTGTTCAGAGCTGCTCCCTTTCTCAGGTTGTCACTGACCACCCACATGTTGAGCCCGCGCGGGTGCGAGATGTCTTCACGAATGCGTCCCACGTACACGGCATCGGTTCCATCCCCTTCGGTGACCGCCGTGGGGTAACCGCCATCCTTTCGGTCGTCCACCACCTGGACCCCCGGTGCCTCGGCCAGCAACTGTTTGGCCTGCTCCGCCGACAGGGGCGCTTTCAATTCAAGGTGGACGGCCTCGGAATGACCATTGACGACCGGGATGCGCACCGTCGTGGGGTTGACCTGGATTGAGTCATCGCCGAGGATCTTGCGGGTCTCCCACACCATCTTCATCTCTTCCTTGGTATAACCGTTGTCCATAAACGCATCGATATGCGGCAGGGCATTGAAGGCGATCTGCTTTGGATACACCTGGCAATCCACCGACGCACCCTCCATGATCCCCCGGGTCTGCTGGTCGAGTTCCTCGATGGCCTCCTTGCCGGTTCCGGACACCGCCTGGTAGGTGGCCACGTTAACACGCTCGATGCCGACCGCATCATGAATGGGCTTGAGGGCCACCACCATCTGGATGGTGGAACAGTTCGGGTTGGCGATAATGCCGTTGTTGGTGTAATTCGCGATCTGCTCGACGTTCACTTCCGGAACCACCAGCGGGATGCTGTCCACGTACCGAAACTGCGAAGTGTTGTCGACCACGACGCAGCCCTGCTCGGCAGCCTTCGGCGCATATTCCTTCGAGATGCTGGCTCCCGGTGAGAAAAGCCCGATTTGCGTATCGGAAAAATCAAACGCGGCCAGGTCACCCACCTCGATTTCCTGGCTCCCGAAGCGGACTTTCTTACCCGCGGAACGGGTACTTGCCAAAGCATGCACCCGGTCTGCAGGAAACTCTCTTTGTGCCAGAATGGACAGCAGCTGTTCACCCACCGCCCCGGTGGCACCCACTACGGCAACATTGTGTTTTTTCATGGTCTGTATCAGTCTTTCTGTGTTTAGTCCGACAGCGCACGGACCACGGCATCGCCCATTTCCCGGGTTCCGATGTGCTGCCGCGCGGAATATACAATATCCTGCGTTCGAAGTCCCTCGGCAATGACCCGGCGCACCCCCTGCTCGATGCGCTCCGCCATGGCGGGCTCATCCAGGCTGTAGCGCAGCATCATCGCGGCCGAGAGGATGGCTGCGAGCGGATTGGCCACGTCCTTGCCGGCGATGTCGGGGGCTGAACCATGCACGGGCTCGTACAGGCCCTGGTCTGCGCCGTTCAGCGAGGCGGACGGCAGCATGCCGATCGATCCGGTCAGCATGGCTGCAATGTCAGAGAGAATATCGCCGAACATGTTCTCGGTCAGCACGACATCGAACTGTTTCGGGTCACGAACCAACTGCATGGCGGCATTATCGACATACATGTGGCTCAGGGATACCTCGGGATACTGCTGGTGCACCCGGTTCACGACGTCCCGCCACAGCTCCGAAACCTCCAGTACATTGGCCTTGTCCACGGAGCAAAGACGCCGGTTCCTGCGCTGTGCAATCTGGAATGCGGCCTGCGCGATGCGTTCGATCTCGGTTTCATCGTAGGCCAGCGTGTTAACCCCTCGGCGGACTTCTCCCTCGAGCGTGCGGATTCCCCGCGGCTCGCCAAAGTAGAGTCCTCCGGTAAGTTCACGAACGATCATAATGTCGAGGCCGGCCACTAACTCCGGTTTCAGCGAGGAGGCATCGGCCAGGTCCGCAAACAGGATCGCCGGTCGCAGGTTTGCAAACAGGCCGAGTTCTGCACGCAGGCGCAGCAGTCCCTTCTCCGGGCGCAACTCGCGCTCCACGTCATCGAAGCGGGGTCCTCCGACCGCACCCAGCACCACGGCATCGGCGGCCCGGGCAAGCTCCAGGGTCTGTGCCGGCAGCGGGTCGCCACCATCCTCGTAGGCACAGCCGCCGACCAGCGCTTCCTCGAGTTCGAGGGCGAGGCCGTGTTCGTCGACGAGAAAGGCCAGCACCTTGCGAACCTCGGCGATGACTTCAGGGCCGATACCGTCTCCCGGCAATAACAGAACCTTGTGCATGGGTCAGTAAAAATCCAGTTGTCAAAAATATCAGGGAAACAGCCAGGGACAGGCCTGTTTCATCCGGTCCTCGTAGGCCCTGATCTTGTCTTCATGCTGCAGCGTGATATCGATCTCATCATAACCGTTCAGCAGGCAATGCTTGTGAAACTCACTGATTTCAAAAGAAAAAACCCTGTCATTCTGATCCTGAACGAGCTGCTTCTCCAGGTCCACCGTACAGACGTACGCGGGGTCTTGTTCGACCTGATCGAACAGATCGTCCACTTCTGCTGCTTGCAGGGTAATCGGCAGCAGGCCGTTTTTATAGCTGTTGCTGCAAAAAATATCGGCAAAGCTTGAGGCGATCACCACCCGGAAACCATGGTCCAGCAGGGACCATACGGCATGTTCGCGCGAGGACCCGCAACCGAAGTTATCACGCACCAGCAACACCTCCGCCCCTGCGTACGTGTCCTGGTTGAGGACAAAGTCCGGGTCGGTGCGGCGTTGTCCGGGGTCCGTGTCCAGGGTGCCCGGGTCCAAGTAGCGCCAGTTGTCAAACAGGTACTTTCCGAAACCCGTGCGCTTAACCGATTTCAGGTACTGCTGCGGAATGATGGCGTCCGTATCCACGTTGCTGCGATCGAGCGGCAGCAAGGTGGTCTCAAGGCGGGTGAAGGGTCTCATGCCATCCACTTCCTGACATCGACAAAATGTCCGTGCAGGGCTGCGCCCACGGCCATCACCGGGCTCACCAGGTGGGTGCGACCGCCCTTGCCCTGGCGTCCCTCGAAATTCCGATTGGAGGTGGATGCACAACGCTCTCCCGGCTCAAGCTGGTCCGCATTCATGCCTAGGCACATCGAGCAGCCCGGCTCACGCCACTCGAACCCGGCCGACTTGAAAATCCGGTCCAAGCCCTCCTCTTCGGCCTGGCGCTTCACCAGCCCCGAACCCGGCACCACCATGGCCAGCTTTACATTGTCTGCCACGCTGCGGTCCCGAATCAGACCGGCCGCCTCGCGCAGGTCCTCGATCCGGGAATTGGTGCACGAGCCGATGAACACCTTGTCGATCTCGATCGCCTCGATCGGGGTTCCGGGCTGCAGGCCCATGTACTGCAGCGCATTGCGGTGATCCACGTTGTCGTCCTGCGGGACGACGCCATCGACGGCGGTTACCATCTCCGGGGAGGTCCCCCAGGTGACCTGCGGCTTGAGGTCACTGGCATCGAGTTCCACCACGGCATCAAACTTCGCCCCGTCATCGCTCCTCAAGGTTTGCCAGTAGGCCTGCGCCTGCTCCCACATGGCGCCCTGGGGCGCAAACGGTCGACCGGCCACGTACTCCAGGGTGGTATCGTCGACGGCGATCATGCCGGCACGGGCACCTGCCTCGATAGACATGTTGCACATCGTCATGCGCCCTTCCACGGAAAGCGCGCGAATCGCAGCCCCCGCGTATTCGGCCGTGTAGCCGGTAGCTCCGGCCGTGCCCAGCCGTCCGATGACGGCAAGGATGATGTCCTTGGAAGTCACCCCGGCAGGCAACCTGCCGTCCACGCGGATCTGCATGTTCTTCGATTTTTTCAGCAGCAGGCACTGGGTCGCGAGCACGTGCTCCACCTCGGAGGTCCCGATACCAAACGCAAGCGCGCCCAGCGCACCGTGGGTGGAGGTGTGCGAATCGCCGCACACGATGGTCATGCCCGGCAGCGAGGCACCCTGCTCGGGGCCGATCACGTGCACGATCCCCTGGCGTACGTCCAGCATCGGGAACTGCGTGATCGAAAAATGCCTGCAATTTTCATCGAGCGTGTCGACCTGCCGCCTGGAGATGGGGTCCTCGATCCCCTGGCTTCGATCCGTGGTCGGCACGTTGTGGTCCGCGGTGGCGAGGATGGAATCCCTGCGCCAGGGGGCCCGACCGGCGATCCGCAGGCCCTCGAATGCCTGCGGGGACGTCACCTCGTGCACCAGATGCCGGTCGATGTACAGCAACGTCATGCCGTCATCGCGCTCATGCACGCTGTGACTTCTCCAGACTTTGTCATACAAGGTGTCGTTTTCCATCATCATGATCCTGCGGGCCTGTGCCGCTCATGTCTTGCTCTGCCGCGCTCACCCAGCCACAGATACTGAAGCAGCGCGAAGGTGGCCATGCCGGCCGCCAGCAGGTAGACCCCGGAGGCGCCGACGGCGCTCCAAGTATACCCGCTCACAAGGCTGCCTAGCGAAATTCCCAGGCCAAAGCTGACACTGGAATAAAGCGCCATGCCACGGCTTTGCAGCGGTCCCGGGAAGTATTCGTCGATCATGCAGATCGCTGCAGCATGAAACATCCCGTACGAGGCCGCGTGCAACAACTGGGCCAGCAGCAACACGGGCAGGTTGTCTGCATACAAGGCGATCAGGCACCAGCGAAGTGCGGTCAGCAGCATGGCCATGCCCAGCAGGCGCCCTGCACCAAATTTCGACAGCAGCCGGTACACCATGAGAAACAGCCCAATCTCGGCAACCACCCCCAGCATCCACAGTTGACCCACCGCGGTTCGCGAGTATCCCAGGTCCTCCAGGTAGATGCTGAAAAACGTGTAATAGGCACCGTGGCTCATCTGTATCAAAAACGCGGCCAGCAGCAGGGCGATGACCGGCGCCTGCCAGCAGGTGCCCAGAAATGAAGCGTTCCGGGTTGCATGGCCAATGGAGGGTGTGTCCTGTACACGCAGCATGCTCAGCCAGATACAGGACAGGATCACCAGGATCGACCACGGCAGAAACCGGATCCCTTCATCGCGCACCACCAGCGCCAGCACCAGCACGGAAACCAGGAACCCGATCGAACCCCACAGCCGTACGCGCCCGTACTGATACCGGTCCTTTCCCAGAAAATTCATGGTGGTGGCCTCGAACTGGGGCAAGGCCGCATTCCAGAAAAATCCAAACCCCGCCAGCACCAGCAGCATGGTCCAGTACTCGCGTACAGGAAGCACCAGTGCAAACACGCATATGCCAGCAAACACGGCGTAGCGTGTGACCCGCATGCGCTGGCCGGCGTGGTCAGCGATGTATGCCCATATCGTTGGCGCGATGATCTTGGTAGCCAAAAGCACCGCGGAAAGCTCGCCGATCTGGCGGGCATTGAAATCGAGATGCTTCAGGTACAGGCTCCAGTACGGAAGCAGCGCACCGAGCGTCGCGTAGTAGAAGAAATAGACCGTGGCGTGCCTTCCGCGCCTTGCAGACTGTTGCTGTCCGGACAGCATGATTGTTCCAGATCAAGCCGTTACAGGTTCAACTGCCAGCCGGGCGCTCAGGGCGCCGAAGACGGGATATCCGGCGTGGCACAGTCCACATCGAGGTTTTGTGCACGCTGGCGAAGCACATGATCCATGACCACCAGGGCAAGCATCGCCTCTGCGATCGGCACACCGCGGATGCCCACACAGGGGTCATGGCGCCCGGTCGTGACGATTTCCGTGGGTTCGCCCCGGACGTCCACGGTCTTTCCGGGAATGCGGATGCTTGAGGTCGGCTTGAACGCCACGCTGACCCGAAGATCCTGGCCGGTGGAGATGCCACCCAGCACCCCGCCCGCGTTATTGGAAAGAAATCCCTCCGGGCTCATCTCATCGCGGCACTGGCTGCCCATCTGCCCCACACATCCGAATCCGGCTCCGATCTCCACGCCCTTGACCGCGTTGATGCTCATCATGGCATGGGCGATATCGGCATCCAGACGGTCAAACACGGGCTCTCCCAGCCCGGTGGTCATGCCGCTGGCAACCACCGTGACCCGCGCTCCGGTCGAATCCCCCTGCTTGCGAAGCCCGTCCATGAAGTTCTCGAGCTCGCCAACCTTGTCCGCATCCGGGCAGAAGAAGGGGTTGGCTTCCACGGCATCCCAGTCCCTGTGCTCGATTTCAATCGGGCCGAGCTGCGAAAGGTAGCCTCGAATCTCGATGCCGGACCCCTGCTTCAGGCATTTTTTTGCAATCGCCCCTGCGGCCACCCGCATGGCGGTCTCGCGCGCCGATGAACGACCGCCGCCGCGGTAGTCCCGCCGACCGTACTTTTTCAGGTAGGTGTAGTCCGCATGGCCCGGGCGAAACTTCTCCTTGATATCGTTGTAGTCCTTGGAGCGCGCATCCTGGTTGTAGATGATCAGTCCGATGGGCGTGCCGGTGGTCCGGCCTTCGAAGGTGCCGGACAGAATCTCGACTTGGTCCGGTTCACGCCGCTGCGAGGTATGGCGCGTCTTGCCGGGGCGCCGCCGATCGAGATCAACCTGCAGGTCCGAGGCCTCCAGATCCAGACCGGGGGGGCAGCCATCGACGATGCAGCCGATCGCGCTTCCATGACTTTCGCCAAAGGAAGTGACCGTAAATAATTTTCCATATGAATTGCCGGGCATCCGCCAATCATAACATCTCCGGAAAAAGAACTGTCTGAGCCAGCCTCCATGTCCGGCCTGAAAAGGTTATACAATGCAGCGGTCATGAGCCCTGATTCAAAGCATCCCAGGACCCGCAAAATGATCCGGCGAGAGATCCACATGTTGCTGGCGATCGCAGGCTTTACGGTATGCATGGCACTTTTCAACGGGATATATCCGGGAGCGAACCCAGAGCCGGAACTACCGGAACGTGTTGCCCCGCAACCCGGGCCATGACGGATCATTCCAGGACACTGAAGACCTATTACACACAACAGGGACGCTGATGGATACCGTGTGGAAGCATTGCAAGGGGTGGCTGTTCCGCCTGTTTCCCCATCATCTCGTATCGCGCGTGACCTTCTGGGTTACGCGCCTGCAAACACCCTTGAAAAATCCCGCCATCCGCATGTTCGTACGCGCGTTCGATGTAGACATGCAGGAAGCCCGCCACGCCCATCCCGAAGACTATGCAAGTTTCGATGACTTTTTCACGCGCCAGCTGATTCCCGGTGCCCGGCCGATCGCCCCCGGAAGCGATGTCATCGTCAGCCCGGCCGACGGGCGCATCAGCCAGATCGCGGACTATGCAAGCCACCGGGCGATCCAGGCCAAGGGGCGCCGGTTTTCCATGCGGGCGCTGCTGGGAGGTGCCTGCGAATACGGCCGTTTATGCGAGCGAGGAAAATTTGCAACGATCTACCTTTCGCCGCGGAACTACCACCGCGTGCACATGCCCATGGACGGGGTGCTGAAGGAGATGGTGTATGTGCCCGGGAGGCTCTTCAGCGTGGCCCCTTACTCGGCTGAAGTCGTGGAAAACCTGTATACCCGCAATGAACGCGTCATCTCGATCTTTGAAACCGAGCTGGGATGGATGGCGGTGGTGATGGTGGGTGCGGTGAACGTTGCCGCGATCGAACTGACCTGGGAAGGAATGGTCACGCCCGCGAAAAACCGGACCCTTCAGAGGAAAAAATATTCAGGCCTGAAACTGAACAAGGGCGATGAGCTGGGCATCTTCCACATGGGCTCCACGGCGATTGTCGCCTTTGAATCGCTCGCAGTTGAATGGCACCCCGACCTTCGCAAACAGCAGCCCGTGAAGATGGGGCAACTGCTGGGCCGCTCCGGCATCACCCGTCCACCGGCGCCCGAAGTGTACTGATGTCGTCCACACCCGTGGCCAGCATCAGCAGGCGATCCATGCCCAAGGCCACCCCTGCGCAGTCCGGCAATCCCTGCCTGAGGGCGGCGATCAGTTCCGCGTCCGGTTCCAGCAACTCCTTGCCCAGCGCCTTGCGCCTGTGGTTGTCAGCTTCGAACCGCCGGCACTGTTCATCTGCATCGACCAGTTCCTGGTAGCCGTTGGCAAGCTCCAGCCCGCCGGCATAGAGTTCGAAACGCTCGGCCCTTTGCCGGTCATTGATTCTTGCCAGGCTGGCCTGCGCCGGTGGGAAATCGTAGACGAAGATCAGGCAATCCCTGGGCAGGCGGGTGGCGACCACGTGATCCAGCAACAGGGCCTGGTAGGCATCGATCGACCATCGCGCAGGCAGTGAAAGGCCAGCCTGCCGACAGGCCTCCCGGTAATCCTGGCGCCCGGCCGTCCAGGGGTCCAGACCGCAGTAGCGGCGGAAAACCTCCTGGAAATCCACAAACCTGGATGCCTTCAGGGAGACACTGTCCTTGAGCAGGTGCCTGACCAGGAAATCCACTTCCTTCATCAGGTCCAGGTAGCTCCAGTGCATTCGATACCACTCCAGCATCGTGAATTCCGCATGGTGGAAGCGCCCGGATTCCCCGTCCCGGAATACCTTGCACAGCTGGTAGATGTCGCACCCCAGACTGGCCAGCAATCCTTTCATCGCATACTCGGGCGAGGTGTGCAGAAACTGCGGTTGCCCGTTGCAGGTGACCTTGACGCTGTCAATGTGCGGGTCGGTCACGGTGGTGCGATGGATGGCCGGAGTTTCCACTTCCAGCACGTCCCGGGCCTTGAAAAATTCACGCACCCGGGCATACATGCGCGCACGCGCCTGCTGAATCTGTACAAAATCAGCTGAGCGATGCGCCTTGCGTTCAGGCCCCTCGGGAGCCGTATCGGCTGCGATCGCCGTATCCTGCGTCATTCCTTTACGCGCGAGACGTACTCTGCAGTACGCGTATCAATCCGCAGCACTTCCCCTTCCTCGATAAACAGGGGCACCTTGACCACGGCACCGGTCTCCAGGGTGGCCGGCTTGACCCCGCCTGTGGCCGTATCCCCGCGCACGCCGGGGTCGGTCTCCGTGATCTTCAGCTCGACGAAATTGGGAGGTGTCACGGCCAGGGGTTCCCCGTCCAGCAGGGTTATACAGCAGGTCTCCTGGCCCTTCAGCCAGAGTGCGGCCTCGCCCACTACCGCCTGGGGTGCGGCATACTGCTCGTAGGACCCGGGATCCATGAAATGCCAGTGTCCGCCATCGTTGTACAGGTACTGCATGTCCGTATCCACCACATCGGCACCCTCGACGGACTCGCCGGATTTGAAGGTACGGTCGATGACCCGCCCGGTTTTCAGGTTGCGCAATTTGACGCGGTTGAATGCTTGCCCCTTGCCGGGCTTGACGAACTCGTTCTCAACGATGGCATAGGGATCACCGTCGAGGATCAGCTTCAGGCCGGCACGGAATTCGTTGGTATTATAGGAAGCCATATGTTCTCGCCTTTCAAAGCATGCAATCAAAGCGCCCAAGTCTAGCACGTGTCCATCCTGCTCCAGAAACCACCTGGCAGCAGCAGTACAGGGACTCCATCACGAGCATCGACACGCTTTGCGACGCCCTGGAACTGCATGCCGATGAGCTCTCGACCAGCCAAACGGCCGAGCGGCAGTTTCCGCTGCGGGTCCCCTTGAGCTATGTCAGGCGCATGCAGAGATCGGACCCGCACGACCCGCTGCTGCTACAGGTCCTGCCGCATGCCCTCGAGGAACAGGAGGCCGCCGGTTACGGCCCCGATCCGGTCGGCGACCTGGCCAGCGTCAAAAGCCCGGGACTGCTGAAAAAGTACCACGGCCGAGCCCTTTTGCTCGCGACCAGCCGCTGTGCTGTGCACTGCCGTTTCTGTTTCCGGCGCCACTTCCCCTACGCCCTGCAAAACCCCAGGGGGGATGCCTGGCGTTCGGCCCTCGACGAGATTGCCGCTGACCCCAGCATCGAGGAGATCATCCTCAGTGGCGGGGACCCGCTGGTCCTCAGTGACCGCGAACTCACACAGTTGGTTGGGCAACTGCAGGCCATACCGCACATCAGGCGATTGCGCGTGCACACGCGCCTGCCCGTGGTGATTCCTGAACGGATCAACGGCGAACTGCTGGACTGGATCAACGGCTGCGAGCTGGACGTCGTGGTTGTGCTGCACATCAATCATCCGCGCGAACTCGATCACGGACTCCAAAAGAGACTTCGAACATTGTCCGCTGCACGGTGTTGCGTGCTGAACCAGAGTGTGCTGATGCGAGGCATCAACGACGACGCGGACACCCTGGTCGCACTGAGCCAGCACCTGTTCGATGCAGGCGTGCTGCCCTACTACCTGCACCTGCTGGACAAGGTGCAAGGCGCCATGCATTTTGATGTCGATGAATCCACTGCCTGCGCGATCATGAAAGAGGTGGCGGCCCGCCTGCCCGGCTACCTGGTCCCGCGGCTGGTCAAAGAACAGGCCGGCGAACCCGGAAAAACGCCGGTTGCGTACCAGGCCGACGTGTTGCCTTATCCGGCTTGATGCAGGGCAGCAATCCGCTCGGTGAGCGGCGGATGGGACATCAGCAGCTTTTGCAATCCGCTCTTGACGCCTCCCGAGATGCCGAAGGCGGCCAGCTGACCCGGCAGGGCATCGGGTTCGTACTGTTTCTGCAGGCGTTGCAGGGCCGCGATCATCTTTTCCCGGCCAGCCAGGCGGGCACCGCCTGCATCGGCACGAAATTCCCGGCGCCTCGAAAACCAGCTTGCGATGATCGCCGCCAGTATCCCGAGGATGATCTCGGCGATGATGCTTGCAATGAAATAGCCTGGGCCGATGCCGCGCTGTACCTTGAACACGGCCTTGTCAACGATCAGGCCGACGATACGCGATATGAAGATCACGAAGGTATTCAGCACTCCCTGCAACAGCCCCATGGTGATCATGTCCCCGTTGGCCACGTGGCTGACCTCGTGACCGAGCACGGCCTCGACCTCATCGCGGTTCATGGCCCCGAGCAGTCCCGTGCTCACGGCGACCAGCGCATCGTTGCGCTTCATGCCGGTCGCGAAGGCATTCAACTGGGGTGTGTCGAAAATCCCGACTTCGGGCATGCTGATCCCCGCCTCCCCGGCCTGTCTGCGGACCGTCTCAAGCAGCCATTTCTCCGTGGCATTGCCTGGCGCCTCGATGACCCGTACACCCATGCTGCGCTTGGCCATCCACTTGGAAATGGCCAGGGAAATGAAAGCGCCGCCAAAGCCGAAAGCAAGCGACATCAGCAGCAGGCCATTCAGCTGTCCGGCCATTCCCTGCTGTGCGAGCCAGTGATCAAGCCCGAGCACCCGAGCGCTGATACTCAGGACAAGAACCACCGAGAAATTGGTGAGCAAAAACAGTAAAAGGCGCATACCCATCTTCAGAATGTCCTCATGCGTCCAGTCGCCGAAAACCCATGGGAGGGTCTTTCGGCCACTGCATGTTCAATCCTTGAAATGTACCTCAATTGCATCGATGCTGCGATAGCCCCGGGAGAGCAGCGTGCCGCGCTTGGCACGTGCACCGGCATAGGTGGCAAGCTCGCGTGCGTTCATCTTCTTGATGCGCTGCCCCGAGTGCAGCGTGATGGACTCGTCGTCGCGAACGACGGCCACGGCACACATCGATTCCCCGTCCTCGCCACTGCCGTTGTGGCGCACATGGATGATCCGGTTGCCCTTCCCCCTGGACAGCATCGGCAGTTCCGCCACCGGAATGACCAGCATGCGTCCCTGGGAGCTGACCGCGACCACCTGGTCGTGCTCCACGTCGCGCACTTTCACGGGAGGCAGGGCCATGGCCCCTTTCGGTACGGACAGCACCGCCTTGCCCGAGCGGCTGCGGGTGGTCATGTCGGCGAATTTGCAGACGAAACCGTACCCGGCACTGCTTGCGACCAGGAAGTGGTCCTCTTCCTCGCCCATCATCAGGCCAGCGAACTGGGCACCGTCTGAAGTCTTGAAATGTCCGCTCAGCGGCTCACCCTGGCTGCGTGCAGATGGCAGGCCGTGGGCCTGCAGGGCATAGCAGCGCCCCTGTGCGTCCAGAAACAGCACAAGCTGGTTTGACTTGCCCGTGACATGCGCCTGGTAGGCATCGCCGGTACGGTAGCTCAGGGCGTGCACGTCGACGTCCACCCCCTTGGCAGCCCGCGTCCAGCCCTTCTCGGACAGCACGACCGTCACCCGCTCGGCAGGCACCAGTTCCGATTCGTCAAGCGCACTGGATGCCTCGCGCTCGACCAACCGGCTGCGCCGGGCATCCCCGAATTCTGCGGCATCCTCGCACAGCTCCTTCTTGACCAGCGTCTTCAGGCTCCGGGTGGATTTCAGCGTGGAGCGAAGTTCCCCGCGTTCGTCCTCAAGCGCCTGCTGCTCGGTCCTGATTTTTGCCTCTTCGAGTTTCGCCAGGTGACGCAGGCGCACATTGAGGATGGCCTCCACCTGCTCTTCGCTGAGACGGAATTTCTTGATCAGCCGGGACTTGGGGTCCTCCTCCTCGCGTATGATCCGGATCACCTCGTCCAGGTCCAGGTACACGATCAGCAGGCCGGCCAAAATGTGCAGGCGGCGCTCGACCTTGTCGAGGCGCCACTGCAGGCGGCGTTTCACGGTCTGCACCCTGAACGCGAGCCACTCTTTCAGCAGCTCACGCAGGTTCTTGACCTTCGGGCGACCGTCGTTGCCGATCACGTTCAGATTCACCCGGTAGTTTCGCTCCAGGTCCGTGGTTGCGAACAGGTGCGACATGAGTGTTTCGGTATCCGTGCGGTTGCTGCGGGGCGTGATCACGATTCTCACGGGATTCTCGTAATCGGACTCATCGCGCAGATTCTGTACCAGGGGCAGCTTCTTGGCCTGGATCTGCTGTGCGATCTGCTCCAGAACCTTGGCCCCCGAAACCTGGTAGGGCAGCGCGGTCACCACCAGGTTGCGGTCCTCGGTCTCGTAGCAGGCGCGCATGCGAATGGAGCCCGTGCCGATCTCGTACAGGTTGAAGATCTCTTCTTGCGCAGAAATAATTTCCGCAGCGGTCGGGTAATCCGGACCGCGGATGTGCCGACACAGGTCGGCCACCGTGGCCTTGGGGTGCTCGAGCAGGTGCACGCAGGCATCCACCACCTCGTTAAGATTGTGCGGGGGGATGTCGGTCGACATGCCCACGGCAATCCCGGTACCACCATTGAGCAGCACGTTCGGCAGGCGCGCCGGCAGCACGGCAGGCTCGGACAGAGTGGCATCAAAATTGGCCTGCCACTGCGCGGTGCCCTGTTCAAGTTCCGCCAGCAGGGCCTTGGCATAGCGGGTCAGGCGGGACTCCGTGTAGCGCATGGCCGCAAAGGATTTCGGATCATCGGTGGAACCCCAGTTGCCCTGCCCGTCGATGAGGGGATAGCGGTACGAGAATCCCTGGGCCATCAGAACCATCGCCTCATAGCATGCACTGTCCCCGTGCGGGTGGTACTTGCCAATGACATCGCCGACCGTGCGGGCGGACTTCTTGGGCTTGGAGCCGGAAGACAGGCCGAGTTCGGACATGGCGTACACAATCCGCCGCTGCACCGGTTTCAGGCCATCGCCAATGTGCGGCAAGGCCCGATCGAGGATGGCGTACATCGAGTACTCCAGGTAGGCCTGCTCGGCAAACTCCTGGATGGGCAACTTCGAGTTGCTGCCAAAATCCATTTCCAGATTCGTGCTCACGGGCAATCAGGCCTTGGCGAGGAATTCTTCAGGGCTTTCGCGAAGGCTCTGATCCTTGACGAGGTTGCCTTTTTGCTCCAGCCAGCGACGCCGGTCCGCAGCCCGTTTCTTGGCCAGCAGCCGGTCCATGGACTGAAAAGTCTTGCCCGGGTTGACCAGCGACAACCGCACCAGGCGGCGGCTGTCCACGGCCATGGTGGATTCGCGAAGCTGCTCCGGGTTCATCTCCCCCAGACCCTTGAAACGCGTGATCGTGACGTTGCCCGCCTTCTTTTCCGCCTTGAGCTGGTCCAGCACCCCCTGGCATTCCTCCTGGTCCAGCACGTAAAACACCTCCTTGCCCGCATCGATGCGGTACAGGGGCGGCATGGCGATGTAGACGTGGCCTTTTTCCACGAGCTTTTGAAAATGTCGCAGGAACAGGGCGCTCAGCAAGGCGGCGATATGCAGCCCGTCCGGGTCGGCGTCGGCGAGCACACAGATCTTTCCGTAGCGCAGCCGGCTGAGATCCTCGCTGCCTGGCTCCACGCCGATCGCCACCGAGATGTCGTGGATCTCCTGCGAGGCCAGCACCTGCTCCGCGGCGACCTCCCAGGCATTCAGGATTTTGCCGCGCAGGGGCATCACGGCCTGAAAGTCCCGGTCCCTCGCCTGCTTGGCCGAGCCTCCCGCGGAATCACCCTCCACCAGGAACAGTTCCGTGTGTGCCAGATCCTCAGAACTGCAATCGATCAGCTTTCCGGGCAGGGTCGGACCCGACAGTGCCTTCTTGCGCACGATCTTCTTGCCACGCTTGATGCGGGCCTCGGCATGGCGGATGGCCAGCTGCGCAATCAGTTCGCCTGACGTGGCATTCTGGCTCAGCCAGTGACTGAACGAGTCCTTGGCCACCCCGGAGACGAACACGGAAGTCTCGCGTGAACCCAGCCGCTCCTTGGTCTGGCCGGCAAACTGGGGATCGCGGATGCGCACCGACAGGACGTAGCAGAGCTTTTCCCAGACATCGTCCGGGGCCAGGCGGATGCCGCGCGGCAGCAATTTCCGGAACTCGCAAAATTCGCGCAGCGCTTCGGTCAGGCCGGAGCGCAGCCCCGACACGTGCGTGCCGCCCTGCGGGGTCGGCACCAGGTTGGCATAACTTTCCTGCAGGCCCTCGCGCGACTCCTCCGTCCAGGCGAGAGCCCACTCCACCGCCTGCTGCCCACCCTCGAAGTTCCCGCAAAACGCATCGCCGGGGATGCAGTCGAGCCCCTGCATGGAATCAAGCAGGTAGTCCCGGATTCCGCCCTGGTAGCACCACTCGTGCTGGTCGCCGTGGAGCTGGTCATCGAAACGGACCGTGAGACCTGAAAACAGCACGGCCTTGGCGCGCATGACGTGCAGCAGCTTGGGAATGGAAAACTTGCTGGTCTCGAAATAGCTTGCATCCGGCCAGAAGCGGATGGTGGTGCCGGTATTCTTCTTGCCTACCGAGCCGGTCACCTCGAGGTTCGACACCTTCTTGCCACCCTTGAACGCCATGTTGTATTCCTTGCCGTCCCTTCGCACCCAGACTTCCATGTGCTTGGACAGGGCATTGACCACGGACACGCCGACCCCGTGCAGGCCGCCTGAGAAGGTGTAGTTCTTGTCGGAAAACTTGCCGCCTGCATGCAGGGTCGACAACACCACTTCGACGCCGGGCAACTTGAGCTTCGGGTGCATGTCCACCGGCATGCCGCGCCCGTCATCGGCGACTTCCAGCGAGCCGTCTTCGTACAGAATGATGTTGATGTTCTTGGCATGGCCCGAGATTGCCTCATCGACGCTGTTGTCGATCAGTTCATGGGCCAGGTGGTTGGGCCGGGTGATATCGGTGTACATCCCGGGATGCTTTCGCACCGGATCCAGGCCGCTCAGCACCTCGATGCCCGAGGCATCGTATCTCGCACTCATGAATCGGCCCCGCGCATCGGGGTGGATGTCAAGACAGCCTCCCGGTCATCGCCGCAGGCGAGCACGGGTGTGTACATCAACGGGGATTCGACCTGGATGCCGTCTCACCTTGGGAAAGCTCAAGGGGCGGCATTCCTTTCGGACAGGGAATCCAGGGTAGCGGCCAGCTCCTTGGGCGGCTGGTAGCCGCGGAGCATGCGGCCGTCTTCGGTTACGATCGCCGGCGTGCCGGTCACGCCTACCTTGCGTCCGAGATGGTATTGCGATTCCACCGGATGCTCACAGTCTGCCGACACTACCTCCTCGCCGGCCTTGGCCCGGGTCAGCGAGGTCAGCGGGTCTTCCGAACACCAGACATCGACAGCCTTATCGTACGAGAGCGTATCCACGCCGCTGCGGGGAAACATCAGGTAGCGGACCGCAATCCCGTGGTCGTGCAGTTCTCCCATCTCCGCATGCATCTTGCGGCAGTATCCGCAATCGATGTCGGTGAACACCGTCACGGTGTGACGCGGGTCCGACGGGGAATAGACCAGCATCTGCGACTCATGCACGGCCTCGATCAGTTCCTTGCGCACATTTGCGCGTGCAGTCTCGGCAAGATTCACGCCCGTCTCAAGGTCGACCAGTTCGCCCTGGATCCCGTAGCGCGCATCGGCAGACAGATACAGCAGCTCGGTTCCATACATGACTTCATAAAACCCGGGTATAGCTGCAGGCTGGATGGAAGAGGGTTCCCCGGGCACCAGCTGGTGCAGGCGTTGCTTGATGTTGGCGATGTCCTCGGCCTCCCCTGCCAGGACGGAACCTGCCAGGACCGCCAGGGCCCACATGAGAATAATTCGGTTGCGCACAATGACTCCCTGTTGCTCTCCTCTAGGGTCGGGATAATACAACACGTGAGACTGCCGCTGTAAAAATTAATTCCCCAAAACCTAGCGTTGCCTCAGCCACGGGGATGGTGCTTGCGGTGCAGTTCCTGAAGCCTCGCCTGGGCCACGTGCGTGTAGATCTGGGTAGTCGACAGATCGCTGTGTCCCAGCAGCATTTGCACCACCCGCAGGTCCGCACCGTGGTTCAGCAAGTGCGTGGCAAAGGCATGGCGCAGGGTGTGGGGCGAAAGGTGTTTGCTGATTCCGGCCTTTTTCGCATGCCTTCGGACCAGGTGCCAGAAGGCCTGGCGTGTCATCGGCCCACCACGGTTGGTCACAAACAGGGCATCGCACTGGAGCCCGGGTTTCAGCAGCTCCGCGCGCGCACCCTGGACAAACTCGGTGATCCACTCGCCGGCCTGCTCACCGAACGGGATCAGCCGCTCCTTGCTGCCCTTCCCCAGCACGCGGATCACCCCCTGGTTGAGGTTGACCTGATACAGGGTCAGCGCCACCAGTTCACTGACACGAAGCCCGCAGGCATACAGCACTTCGAGCATGGCACGGTCACGGACCCCGTGGGCGGTCCGGGTATCCGGAGCGTCCAATAACTGCTCCACCTCCTCCTTCGTCAAGGTGCCCGGCAATGCTCGCCCCAGCTTGGGAAATTCAATCTCCGCTGACGGATCCTTTTGGAGCGTGCCCTGTCGCACGAGATAGCGGTAAAAGCGTCGGATACTGGACAGCAGTCTCGCCGAAGAACGTGGCCGGCTACCCTGCTGCACACGGTAGGACAGGTAATCGAGCACGTGTTCACGGTGGGCCTCGGTGATGCCGGTAGCCGTGCGGGACAGCCAGCGGGATAGGCCCAGCAGGTCATTGCGATAGGCACGCAGCGTATTTTCACTCAGCCCGTGCTCGACCCACAGACTGTCCAAGAAGGACTCGATGACCGAAAGGTCCGCAGCCGAATCACTCATAACATGGCAAAATCAACATGATGTACTGGTTTAGTACCTATAGTACACCAAGGGGATTGGCATACTCCGTTCCCACCCCGTATCAAGTGGGGCTGGCTGTCTCTGTATCAGGCTCTAGAACTGCAGGCTGAGGTCAAGGGTGGAGCCGTAACTCTCGGCTCCGGTGTCGAGCCCCTCGCGCGCACTCAACCCGGCGTTGAGCTTCAGGCGGTCGCGCTGCCAGGTAGCGCCTGCACCGAGCAACAGGCTGTTGTCTCCGGACTCGGCCTTGAGCCGTGCCCCCGAGACCCGGGCCGTGGTCTGTGTGTCATCCAGACGGTGCTCCAGATCCAGGGAACTCCATAGCGACAGGCCGTCCTTCTTCTCCGGGCGCGGTGCCGTCTCGGCTTTTATCCCCAGGGCGATCGCCAAGCGGTCGGCATCGGGGTAGGAGACCCGGGTCGGCATATTCTTCATCGCATCCGTGAAGCGGTCAATGGATACGCTGGCGTGTTCCAGGCGGAGCCTTGGGAGCAGGTGATACGTGGTTCGCTGCAGGCGCCGTCCGGCCTCCAGGGCCAGGGTGTATGTAGTAGCCCCCACGCCCGACTTCAGCATCCCGCGTTCATCGGAGTCGAGATCCAAGTCGTAATGGCCCAGCGAGACGCTCCCCGAGACATAGGTCTCTGCATCCTGGCAGCCGCGGCACAGCGCCAGACTCAGTGCCAGGCCCTGCACGTCGATGTCCCCACCCTGCACCGGTGAGTCGATGTCTGCTGTGCCGTCGATATATTTCAGGGTGGCCCAGGCCTCGGTACCGTTGGCGAGCGTAAAGTGCTTACCGGTCTCGGCCTGGAAGTAATCAATGTCGTACTCGGCCCCT
>JAPOYL010000018.1 GCA_026706595.1 Gammaproteobacteria bacterium
CCTTGTTGGTAAAAGTAACTGCAAGAATGCTGTAGGGGGAAACCGACTGCACTTCACACAGCCATGCGATTCGGTGCACCAGAACGCGCGTTTTTCCGCTGCCCGCGCCTGCAATAACCAGCACCGGCGTATTTTCTGCAGTGACCGCCTCCCGCTGCGCACTATTCAAAGGATCAAGAATAGGAGTGACGTCCATCGGTTTGCAGGGGCCTATGACTGTCAGCAAATGGCTATAAATACCACATGCCTGCCAAGGCACCGGCCAAGGCGAGAATCAGGATTACGGTGATGGCTCGATTTGATTTCCTGACTTCATTGCGCAGCGCTTTGAACTCCTGATTCTGCTGTTCAAGCATGTCGTTATTTTGTTCAAATTTCTTCATGCTCGTGTACACCAGATCCGGAATTTCAGGCAGGCGTTCTGCCATGCGGGGCAGCTGCTTGCGAATCCCCAGAGCCAGTGCACGCACCCCGACCTGTTCACTCATCCAGCGCTCCATGAAAGGCTTCGCCATATCCCAGAGATTGAGGCTTGGATCCAGTTGACGGGCCAGACCCTCGATGCTCAGCATGGTCTTCTCCAACAACACCAGTTGGGGCTGGACCTTCATATTGAAACGTCGGGTAGTCTGGAAAAGTCGCACGAGCAGATTTCCGAACGAGATCTCGCTGAGAGGACGCTGGAAAACAGGCTCGCAGACCGTGCGAATGGCAGATTCAAATTCCTCTACCCGCACATCCGGCGGAACCCACCCTGATTCCAGATGCAGTTCCGCCACCCTGCGGTAGTCACGATTAAAAAATGCCAGAAGATTTTCTGCCAGATATCTTTTATCAGATGTCGTGAGTGTACCGATTACCCCGAAATCAACACCGATGTACTTGGGATCTTCCGGATTCTCATAGGAGACGAAAATATTGCCAGGATGCATGTCTCCATGAAAAAAATTATGTCTGAACACCTGTGTAAAAAAGATAATGCATCCTCGTTCTGAGAGTTTCTTGAGATTGATTCCATGCCGTTCCAAGGCTGCCCGATCGCTTACCGGAATACCATGGATGCGCTCGATCACCATGACATTTCGCCGACATAGATCGAAGTAAACCTCGGGTACATACAAATCCGGTGAGTTTTCAAAATTTCTGCGCAGCTGGCTGGCATTGGCAGCCTCTCGCAGAAGATCGAGTTCATCCAGGACGACCCGTTCGAACTCCTGCACTATTTCGCGAGGCTGTAACAGCTGTGCATCTTTCCAGTATCGGTGCATGATGGATGCCATGACGTGCAAAAGTTCCAGGTCCTGTCGCACATCTTTTTCAACGCCGGGGCGCAACACCTTGACCACCACATCGGTACCTTCATGAAGCTTGGCCGGATGCACCTGTGCAATCGAAGCCGATGCCAGGGGCTCGATGCCGAACTCGCCGAAAGTCTCGTTTACCGACTTCTGAAGCGCCTGCTCGACCAGTTGCTTGGCCACTTCCCCCGGAAAGGCCGGGACCTGGTCCTGCAACTTGGCAAGCTCATCGGCAATCTCTTCAGGAAACAGGTCACGACGTGTGGATAGTGTCTGTCCAAACTTTACGAAGATCGGACCGAGGTCCTCCAGCACGTAGCGGATACGTACGCCATGCGTGATTTCCTCTTTTCGAAACCAGTGCCATGGCAACAAGAAAAGCAAGAAACGTATCGGTCGAAAATAGGAGATTTCAAACAGGACTTCTTCAAGGCCATGCCGGATCAATACGATGTTGATACGGAAAAGCCGGATAAATAAACGAACGTAGCGCATGATTACCGGCGATCTGTCTTGCCAAGCCGGTCAATGCGGGCTTCAAGATGGCCGATGTCAGTTTCCAGACTTGTAGCATCCTTCAGGAATCGCTCAATTTCCGCCCTTGCCGGCATCACCCGGGACTCTTCCTGCAGGTATTCGCTTACATCCAAGAGAAAGTTTTTGATTGAACGGCGTTTATAGCTGCCTGCATGACCAAGACACGTGCCAAGCTGATGTGCCAGCACGTCCCCGACACAGGGGGCCGCGATCTCTTCCCAGTCGATCTCCACGTCACGAAAAATCCTTCCCATCTGTCTCACTGCCTCAAAATCACCTTGTACGTGCACAGAGCCATTCTCAAGCAAGGGCTGGTATTTCGCGCCGAGAGCGATGTTCAGCAAGGTCACGACATCCGCTTGGACTCTGGCCGTAATCTCAATAGGCTCGCTTTCAATATGATCGGCAACCACAACACCCTCTTGTCCAGGAACGACCAGAAATTCCTTTTTCAGATCTGTCAAATGGAATACCAGATTTTTACCTTCGAACGCTTGCAATCGTTCTGCAACCTCGGGATCGCGGTCGAAGTATTTCTTTAGAGAGTAGTTAATGAGTTTGACCAGCATGCCTGTTTACGCAGAAAGCTTGTAGCCGCGGTGTATGCACACGATCCCAAACCCGAGATCCAGAAAATCGCACTGCTGAAAACCCGCCGATTCCAGCATCGACCGCAGTGTGTCCGGGTCAGGGTGTTTGCGTATTGACTCCGCAAGATACCGGTAACTGCCAGCATCCCTTGCGACAATCTTACCCATCTTAGGCAAAAACCCAAAAGAGTATGAATCGTAAGCCTTGCGAAGCCATTTATGGGCTTTGGAAAACTCCAGCACCAGCAACTGCCCGCCCGGTTTCAGTACCCTGAATATCGCCCGCAGGGCTTGGCTTTTGTCCGTAAAGTTTCTCAAGCCGAAGGCAAGGACGACACGATCGAAATAATTCTCCCGGAAAGGCAGTACTTCTGCCATCGCCTGTACGTAATGCAGGTTTTTCAGCAGCCCCTTATCCACGAGTTTCCCGCGCCCGTGTTCCAGCATTGTAAGGTTAAGATCGCAAAGTGTGATTTCACCCTGCTCAGCCAGTTTCGGGGCCAGCAATGCAGAGAGGTCCGCCGTGCCGGCTGCGAGATCCAGCACCTTGTGACAGGGTTGAACATTTGCGAGGTATACCAACTGATGCTTCCAGACCCGATGCAGACCAAATGACATGACATCGTTCATCACATCGTATTTGCTGGCCACCGAGTCAAACACTGCACTGACCTTTTCTGTTTTCTCTCCAGGACTTACATCCTGATATCCAAAGTGAGTATTTTTTTCTTGCATGCCAGGCGTACTGTGCTATGTGATGCCAACGACTGCATCTGTACCAGGGTTTATACTTGTGAAGGAAGCTGCGTGACCGAGCCCGAGTGTAAGGGTGGTTTTATTCACCCAAAACCTTTCTTTGATAACCTGCCTCTTTCAAACGCTCGAGATATCTTTGCCACTTTTGTTCCTGATCGATGCCAAGTTCATAAAGATATTCCCAAGAAAATATCCCAGTGTCGTGGTTATCATCAAAAACCAATTGAACGGCATAATTGCCTACCTGCTCGATGGCATTGATGCCGACATCCTCCTTTCCTACCTGCAATACTCCCTGCCCAGGCCCGTGACCGGCTACTTCGGCAGAAGGCGAGTGCACACGAAGGTATTCGCACGATAGCTTAAAACGTTTGCCATCATCAAATGCGACCTCCAGCATCCTCGACTTCTGATGCAGGTGAATTTCGGTGGGTGTCTTTTTTGGCAAAGCGTCTTGACCTTTTTTATTCAATCGTTGGCATACTTGCAGAAGTTACAGGATATAACGGCTCAGGTCCTCATCCTTAACCAGTTCGCCGATATTTTCATCCACGTAAGCCTGATCAATAGTGATTGACGTACCACTTTCATCCGGTGCGGAAAATGAAATTTTCTCAAGCAGGCGCTCCATCACCGTGTGCAGTCTGCGTGCACCGATATTTTCGGTGGATTCATTCACATCATGCGCGATCTGTGCAACCTTGCGGATGCCGTCCTCTGCAAAATCCAGGTGCACGCCTTCAGTAGCGAGCAACGCGGCGTATTGCTCAGTGAGCGAGGCGTCGGGTTCGGCCAATATGCGTACGAAGTCGTCGGCGGTAAGTGCCTTGAGTTCGACCCGAATTGGCAAGCGGCCCTGCAACTCTGGAATCAAATCCGAGGGTTTGGATACATGGAATGCCCCGGAGGCAATAAACAATATGTGGTCGGTCTTGACCATGCCGTATTTGGTACTGATGGTGCAGCCTTCCACCAACGGCAACAAATCCCGCTGCACACCCTCGCGCGAGACATCTGCACCACTGGTCTGACCATGTTTCGTAACCTTGTCAATCTCGTCCAGAAACACGATCCCGTTCTGCTCTACATTCTCGAGAGCTTTTGCCTTAAGTTCCTCTTCATTGATCAATTTGTGTGCCTCTTCATCGGTCAGCACTTTCATGGCTTCTCCGATGCGCATTTTGCGGGTTTTTTTCTTGTTGCTGCCCAAATTTTGAAACATCCCCTGCAACTGGCTCGCCATCTCCTCCATGCCTGGCGGGGTCATAATTTCCACCCCTACAGGCATAACCGCTACGTCCACATCGATTTCCGTATCGTCCAAATCACCCTCACGCAATTTTTTCCTGAACTTTTGCCGGGTGTCACTTATGGATCCCGGCACGCCGTCTGTCTCGGAGTCTGCTCTGGGCGGCAGCAACGCATCTAAGATCCGCTCCTCGGCTACTTCCTCGGCACGAAAGTTTACTTTTTCCATCTCCTGTTCACGCATCATTTTTGCCGACGTGTCGACAAGATCGCGGACGATGGAATCGACCTCCTTGCCCACGTAGCCCACTTCGGTGAATTTGGTGGCCTCAACCTTGATGAAAGGTGCATTGGCCAAGCGTGCCAAACGCCGTGCGATTTCAGTCTTCCCTACACCGGTAGGTCCGATCATCAGTATATTTTTTGGAGTGACCTCCATGCGCAGGGTTTCCGACAACTGCTGACGACGCCATCGGTTGCGTAATGCGATTGCCACTGCCCGTTTGGCCTCGTCCTGCCCGACGATGTGCTTATCGAGTTCCTGAACAATTTCTCGCGGGGTCATGTTTGACATGAGAAGTCCGGTTTCCTGAATTAGGTATACAGAAAGCTACAGTTCTTCAACCGAGATACTTGTATTGGTGTAGATGCAAATGCCCGCTGCGATATTCAGTGCCTTGAGCACGATCTCCTTGGCGCTTAGTCCAGTGTCATCCAGCAGAGCCCTAGCGGCCGCCTGCGCATACGGCCCCCCGGAACCAATCGCGACCAGCGCGTCTTCCGGTTCGATAACATCGCCATTGCCTGAAATAATCAGCGACGTGGATTGGTCCGAGACTGCAAGCAAGGCTTCCAGTCTGCGCAGCATGCGGTCCGTACGCCAGTCCTTGGCAAGTTCCACGGCCGCACGGGTAAGCTGGCCATTATGCTGCTCAAGCTTGGATTCAAAGCGCCCAAACAGGGTAAACGCATCAGCAGTCCCTCCGGCAAAACCTGCAATCACCTTGTCTTCGTACAGCCTGCGGATTTTACGTGCATTGGCCTTCATGATGGTATTGCCCAGGGATACCTGACCATCCCCGCCCAGTGCTACCTTGCCGTTGCGCCTAACACTGAGAATCGTAGTACCTTCAAATTGTTGCATACACGTAGCGTCCGCGAGACGGGTTAATAGTTGCAGAGTATCGAATACAAGGGTGACCTCGACGCCTTGCCGAAGCCAGATTATCAAAACCACAGACAGATTACACCAGACTAAAGGTGTGGCTTATTCCTCGCCCGGAGCGGATCTTTTGCGGGATGGGTTTTTTCTGGCACGTGGGTGGGTGCGGTCATATACCTGTGCAAGGTGCTGGAAATCCAGATGGGTGTAGATCTGTGTCGTACTGATGTCCGCATGCCCCAGCATTTCCTGCACGGCTCGCAGGTCCCCGCTTGATTCCAGCAAATGACTCGCAAACGAATGACGTAGCATGTGCGGGTGGACATGCTTGTCTAAACCATGTTTACGAGCTAGCCGTGCCATGCGTTGCTGTACAGCACGTGAGGACAACCGTCTGCCGCGATTGCTAATGAATACCGCACTTTCACCCTCGTCAACCCAGGTCTTCCGTGCATCCAGCCACTGTCTGAGTGACTTGCAGGCCGCAAGTCCAACCGGCAGGTACCGTAGTTTGTTGCCTTTACCCAGTACACGCACCTGGCTTTGAGGCAAATCCAAGTCTTCGATATTCAAGTTGACCAGCTCAACCAAGCGCAGTCCGGATGAATACATAAGCTCCATCATTGCATGGTCGCGCATTTCGAGCGGCCCTTGCGGGACCTGTGCGAGCAGGCAGTTGATCTCGTCCACATCCAGCAGTTCGGGAAGTTTTTTCTTGGCGCCCGGTGCGCTCACGTCGGTAACAGGATTACTCCCGACCAGCCGTTCTCGCTGCAGGTAACTGTAGAACCCTCTGAGGGCACTCAGGCTGCGTTGCAAACTGCGTGCAGAAATCCCTCGCCGCCGGCGCGAGCCTGCAAATTCACGTACATGCAGCGCATCCGCCTGACAGCAGTTTTCTACCTTGGCTGACTCCACGAACCCTACGAATTGCAGAATGTCCCTACGGTAGTTTTCCACGGTGGCGGGAGAATACCTTCGCTCATCGCTCAGGTAACGCAAATATCTACGAACGAGTTCCTGGGTGTTTGGCAAACCAGTCACTGCAGCCATGTCGTTCCTCAATTGCGCTCACGTTTCCTTACGGTACCACTTGATCTGCGCAAAGGGAAACAACGGCTTTGCCTATTTTTGAAGCAATGAGCCGGAAGCGGCTAACCGGTTGCAAACTGTTGCAGCTTTCTGCTGACAGTCTTGCCCGCGGCGTGGTTGCTACGCTCATAGCATCAAGCTCCCTTCAAAACTCAACGTTGCAGGACCGGTCATAAGCACAGGCTGATCCGGATGGTCGCATTCAATCAGCAAGCGTCCCCCAGGTAGCCGGACAGACACTTTTGTGCCAAGCCGATTTTGAGATTGACCTACCACTACCGCGGCACATGCACCGGTGCCACAGGCACTGGTTTCTCCCACATCCCTTTCAAACACACGCAGGGCAATATGTTGGGAATCCAGGATCTGCATAAAACCAACGTTGACTTTACAGGGAAACATCGGGTGAACTTCTATCTTGGGACCGAGGATACTCACGGGCGCATGCTCAATATTGTCTACCTGCATCACAGCATGCGGATTCCCCATCGAAACCGCGCCTATTTCGACCTGCTGTTTGCCAACCTCAAGCATGTAGCTTGACGATGTCTGTGTAGCAGTAAACGGGATTTTTTCAGGTTCAAACACGGGCATGCCCATGTCGACGGTTACCAGGTCATCTTCACGAAGATGGATGTGGTATATGCCGCTGACAGTCTTGACGCTGATTGAATTCTTGTGTGTAAGGTCGTTGTGCCTGAGAAATTTGCCAATACAGCGCGCTCCATTCCCACACTGTTCAACTTCCTCTCCGTTGCTGTTATAGACTTGGTAGTCAAAGTCAGCCTCAGGGTCCGATGCAGGCCGCACCACAAGCACCTGGTCACAACCTACACCCAACCTTCGATCCGCAACCCAGCACAACTGCTCGCGGCTCAAGCAGACATCCTGATTGATGGCATCGAAGACCACAAAATCATTACCGAGCCCGTGCATTTTTGTAAATTGTAGACGCATGCCAACCACCGCGTTGTTACAGGAACATACTGTGCCGGCTGGAACCTTGGGTTGAGAATATTTCCCGGTCCACCTTCAGCGCAGCTTCACTAGAATATCCGCCCCCTTGCATCTTGTCACGGTCACGGGTCCGTAGCTGAATACGATGACCCTGGGCAATTTCATGTGCCTTGTATACTGCCGTGAACAAGCAGGTGCCGGTCACTGATCGGCTCAAGCTTCAGACCCCGCAGACCTGCCGTGCTCAACTGTGCCTCCACTTCATCAGGCGTAAACGCAGCCAGTAACGAATTGTAAAAGTCGCGGCGCAGAATCTCAGGTTCATCGGTCGCATAGCGGGAGACGAGACCTTCAGCCTGCTCCAAGGTCTTTGGCCTGTACAGGTCACAGATGAAGATAGCCGTACTCGGGGTTGCATATTTGCGGATGGTTGTCCACAAGTCTTGAGGCTCGTGAAGATGATGCAACAGGCTGTTCGAGACAATGGCCTGGTAGCATTTCTCTGGTAGTTCACAGTCCGGCAAGCGCTGCAGGTGCAGTGTGATCTGATGCTGCAGTCCAGCGCGCTCAGTAAATGTCCGTGCTTGCTCCAGCATAAAATGCGCACCATCCACGGCATCAATTTTGCAGTCCGGGAAGAGTCGTGCAAAACGAATCGAGATGTCTGCAGGACCACAACCCAGATCCAG